>NZ_QPES01000001.1:2636111-2965625 GCF_009455685.1 Paraburkholderia hayleyella
GCCGATCACCGCATGCTTGGACGCGCTGTACGCGGCATAGCCAATCGAGCCGCGCAAACCCGCGTCCGAGCTCACCGCGACAAAACTGCCGCCACCGCTTTCGATCATGTGGCCAATGGCATGGCGTGCCAGCAAAAACACTCCGCGCAAGTTCACGTCCACCACCTGGTCCCATTCGTCCTCGTCGATGTCGGTCACGCGGCCACGACGCGCGATGCCCGCTGCGGCCACCACCGTATGCAGTCCGCCGAAGGCTCGTGCCGCCTCCTGTACCGCCGCCTGCAGATCGGCGGAATGCGTGACGCTGGCGCGCAACGCCAGCACCTCGCCCCCGCACGCGGCGACCTCGTCGCGCACGACCTGCAACCGCTCCAGGTCGAGATCCACCAGCGCGACGTTCGCGCCACGGCGCGCCAGCGCGAGCGCGCTCGCGCGCCCGATACCCGAGGCCGCGCCCGTGATGAGAGCGGCTTCCTTGCGATCTACCTTCATGTGTTTGCCTGTCATCTTCGATATGAACCTGTGGAACCTGTGGAAATCATCCCAAGCCGGACGCGAGCCGGGCCTGCGCGCTAGCGCAGCACTTCAACGGTGCGACCCCAACCGTTTTGCTCGGTGGCGAAAAAATCGCCAATGACATATGACGCGCCCAGCACTTCCAGCGGCGCGAATTCATGCAGCGGATCGGTGGCAATACCAGCCAGTTGAACCTGGGCCGCGCCATGGCGCGCCGACGTCAGTTGAAAATCCGCCGAGGTATCGCGGGCAATCACGCGCTTGTTCAGGATGCCCCCATCGGGCGCAGGTTGAACGTGGAGATTCAGATGCGGCGTGGTCACCAGCGCGGGCGGCGCGCTCGCCTGCGCCAAATCGCAATCGATCGAGATCAGCGTGACGCCCTTGCGCACCACCGTGCCCCGCACCCGCTCACCGTCTTCAAGCAGCTCGATCACGCCGAATTTCTTCGGATAACCCCAGAGGTCGCGGCCTGCGGCAATCGCCGCATCGTCGTCTTCGTACTCGAACAGAAAATAGCCGCCCTGCCCGTCGCCGTAATGCACCGGCACAACGATGCCGGCGTCCATGAACGGCACCTTGTTGCAGTTCATGAAATCAGCCACATACACCAGCACCCGATCATCCACCGGCGTAAACGGCGTGGGCGCGAGGTAGCGTTGCAAGGTGGCCCGATCGACGCGGCACACCGCGTTCAGCGAGCGCTGACGCGGGCAGTGATACGGGACAAAAGGGTCCGGGATCAAAGGCGCATGGATCGGGGCGTTATTGCCGTTTTGCACCAGATACTTCGACACGTGATTCTCCAAAGTAAAAATCTGAACGAGATCGGACCGTCAAGCCCAGGGAACTCCCGGTCATGAAAATATATTCAAATTATTCACGTTGATGATATATTGAGACAAAATTTCACACCAGATTTATTTGCCTCGGCTTTTTTGCTTTTCCCCGGAGACTCGCCATGACTGCATCCGTATATTCGCTGCCCGACGCGGCGCCGCTGTTTCCCAAGCCGCCGTACTACTACCGCAACTACCGCAAGCTGAGCGTGTTTTGCCGCACGG
Source organism: Paraburkholderia hayleyella (assembly GCF_009455685.1). Classification (NCBI taxonomy): domain Bacteria; kingdom Pseudomonadati; phylum Pseudomonadota; class Betaproteobacteria; order Burkholderiales; family Burkholderiaceae; genus Paraburkholderia; species Paraburkholderia hayleyella. The sequence continues at coordinate 2,637,692 of NZ_QPES01000001.1, forward strand.
ACGGTGCAGCGCTCGCGCGGATGCTGCCACGGCACCTCAGTGCCGTATCGGACGTGATGGAAGTCTTCGTGATGGATGTGCCCGACGGCGGCCCGCTGGGCGCTTATCGGGAAGGCGGGATCGTGGTGCCGGTCGAGTGCGGCGGACAACGTGGTGGACACGTTCTATACGAATTTGTCACAAATGATGATTCAATGGCGGCCGGGCGTGAAATCTGGGGCTATCCCAAGAAGATGTCGAAGGTCGACTGGTCGGAACATGAAGGCCGGGTGCGAGGCCGGGTCGTGCGGCGCGGTGAAATTCTGATCGACGCCGATTTTCGTCCCGACGATAACGTGGCGTTCGACAAACCGCCGTTGCAGCCGCGCTTTCAGGTCAAACGCTTTCCCGCGGTGAACGGTCAGGGCTTCGACATGGACCGGGTGATCGTCAATGAACTACAAGACGCCATCGTGCATCAACGTCAGTTGGGCAGCGCCACCGTTTCGCTCGGCGGCAATGCGCAGGATCCGCTGCACGAGCTGCCGGTCCTCAAGGTGCTGGGCGCGGAGTTTATCGTCGCGGATTTCACGCTGGCATTTGGCCGTCTGCTGGACTGAGCCGCTTGCTACTTCGCTTGTTACCGGGTTGCTACCGGGTTGCTACCGGGTTGCTACCTGGCTAGGACCGGGTTGCCCAACCTGAACACGACGCATCGCTACACGAACCGTCACACGCCAGCGCCCGTGCATCTCACCGGCATCTGGCCTGTGCCCACAGGAGTCTGACATGAAGAAACCGCTTCTTGCCGCCGTGTTTACCACGCTGGCTACGTTTTCCGCCAGCACCTTCGCTGTCGAGCCATTGACCATCGGCGCCTCGGCCCCGCTCTCGGGTGCCCAGGCGTATTTCGGCAGTTCCTGGCTCAATGGGCTGCAGCTTTACATCGACCAGGCGAATGCTGCCGGGGGCATCGGGGGCCGCAAGATCGCGCTGCAAAAACTCGATGACAAGGCTGATCCGCGCGAAGGCACGCTCATCGCGCAAAAGCTTTGCGACCAGCGCGACGTGGTCACCGCAGTGGCGCACATGAATAGCGGCGTCACGATTCCGACGATGGATATCTATAGCGGCTGCGGGATGCCGCAACTGACCATTTCAACCAATCCGAAAGTCACACAGCTCGGCTTCAAACAGGTCTTCCAGGGCGCGCCGAACGATTCCGTGCAGGGCGAGCTCTCCGCCAGTTACGCCTACACCACGCTCGGCTCGCGCAAAGCCGCCGTGGTGAACGACAAGCAGGCCTTCGGCCAGGGGGTCTCGCAAGCGTTCACGGGCAAGTTCAAGAGCCTGGGCGGCAACATCGTGAGCACCTCCAGCGTGAACCCCACGGATGTCGATTTCAGCTCGGTACTGGCTTCGCTCAAACAGCAAGCGCCTGACGTGGTGTATTTCGGCGGCACGATGCCGCAGCTCGCCCTGTTCGTCAAACAGATGCGCGCGGCCGGCATGAAGTCCACCTTCATGGCCCCGGACGGCGCTTACACGCCGCAGTTCAATGAGCTCTCCGGCGGCGCCGCAGCCAATGCCTATGTCACCTTCCAGGCGCTACCTTACGACGCCTCACCCGAGTTGCGCGATTTCGCCGCGAAATATCAGGCGAAATTCGGTGCTGCGCCAGGCCCGCAAGCGGTATATGGCTGGGTCTCGGGCCAAACCGTGGTGAATGCGATGAAAAACGCGAAATCGCTCGACCGCGCGGGCATCCTGGCTGCGATGCGCCTAAGCCATTTCGATAGCCTGCTGGGCAAGGTGGTATTCGACCAGAATGGCGCGCTCAAGGGCGGCGGCCTCTTCATGTTCCGTGTGGACGGCAAGGGTTTCAAACTGGTCAGCAAATAAGGCCAGCCGCGCAAAGTACGAGGCCCCGCTCTCCGGAATGGGAGGCGGGGCCCCGGCGGCAATCTCACGAACTCACGAACTCACGAACTCACGAGTTCACAAGGCCGCGAAAGCCCCGGCAACCTCAGGCAGAAAGCAAACTCACTGCGCAAATACCCAGATAATCACGGCCGGTTCGGTTTGGGACGGGTTACGCGAGTGATAGCGCTGGCTACGCCGAAACGAATAACTATCGCCCGCGTTCAGCACGAAATAATGATCGTCGATCCAGAGTTCGAGCTGGCCACTCAGCACCATGCCGCACTCCAGCCCGGTGCCCTGTACGGTTTTTTCTTCGGTGACCACGCCAGGATCGAATGTCGACTGCATGAATTCAAGCTTCTCACCGAGTTGCGGCGACAGCGCTTCAGTCAGGATGCCATCCTGGCTCATGCGCCGCCGGTTGCTCTGACGCACCACGAAACCGCGTTCATCCGCCGGGGCCACGCCGGGTTCGTTATTGCGCAAAAACCAGCCCACCGTGACATTGAGCGTCGCGCTAATCGCATAGACATCCTTGAGCGTCGGAGTCGACAGGCCGCGTTCGATCTGGCTCACATAACCCACCGAGCGATCGAGCGCATGAGCCAACTGGTTGATCGTCATGCGGCGCGATTTGCGCAAGCCACGGATGTCTTCGCCAATCCCTCGCACGCCATGGCTTGCGGCCTCCGGATCTAGTTTCTCCGGCTCCCCTCGCAGCTTTTTGTGTGAAATTATTTTTGAATTTTTCATGAACGTGATAGATTTAGAGATAAATTCACCGTTGTGAATAGTAGCACGGGCTTTCGCTGAAAAAATAACGGCGCGCCACACAATTTGCATGCGCCATTTGTCATACGCCATTCGTCATTTGCGCCATGCCGCTCGCGGCGCCAACCACCGGGCAGCTCAACGGTGGCAGCCATGCCAGACCTTGTTGTAAACATCAGGATCTCTTGCCATGACAGCCTTTCTTACACAGCAACTGTTCAATGCGCTGACCATCGGTTCCCTGTATGCGCTGATCGCGCTGGGGTACACGATGGTCTACGGTGTCTTGCGGCTCATCAACTTTGTCCATGGCGAGTTCTTCATGCTCGGCGCCTATATCTGCGTTGGCCTCATGCTGTGGCTGCCGCAAACCAGCATCACCTGGCCGGTGCTTGCCGGCATCGGCTTGCTGGCGGCATTCGCCGTGGTGGGGCTGGTCGGGGTCATGGTCGAGCGCCTCGCGTACAAACCGTTGCGTCATTCGTCACGGCTCGCTCCGCTGCTAAGCGCACTGGGTCTGTCACTGGCATTTCAGGCCGCCGTGCAAGTGGTCTGCGGCCCGCAACCGGTCGCCTTTCCACAACTGATCCCCGCGCATCAGTTCACGATAGGTGGCGCAACGCTCACCTCCACGCAAATCTGCATTACGTTCTTTGCCTTCGCGTTGCTCGGCGCGCTGTACCTGTTCGTCAACAAGACGCGGCTCGGCATCATCGTGCGTGCCGTGTCGGAAAACTCGCGCACTTCGATGCTGCTCGGCATTCGCGTCGACCGTGCGATCAGCCTCGTGTTTCTGCTGGGTCCGGCGCTAGGCGGCGTGGCCGGGGTGCTGTACGGCAACTACTACGGCCTCGTGACACCGACGATGGGCGCGACCGTCGGCCTGAAAGCGTTTACCGCCGCCATTCTGGGCGGCATCGGCAGCATTCCAGGGGCGATGCTCGGCGGGCTGGTGCTGGGCTTTCTCGAAGTCTTCGGTACCAGCTTGCTGCCCATCGTCAGCCACGGCGTGCTGGGCACCGAATACCGCGACATCTTCGCCTTCATGACGCTGATCGTCGTGCTGCTGGTTCGCCCCACCGGTTTGCTGGGCGAGAAAATCTCCGAAGAAACCATGGTCTACAAGAGGGACTACTGATGAAGGCCACCACCTTGTCAGCCAGCCATAGCGGCCCGGCCACTCCGCGCGAGCGCATCCTTTCCAGCTTGCTGCTGCTGGCCGCGCTGGCCGCCTGCGTCTCGGTGGCGTTCGCCAGCGGGCACTATGCGCGTGTCGCCAACAGCGTACTGATCTACATCATGCTCGGCGTCGGCCTGAACATCATGATCGGCTACGTCGGCTTGCTCGATCTCGGCTTTGTCGGGTTTTACGCGGTGGGCGCTTATACCTGTGCGCTGCTCGCCAGCCCGCAACTTGGGCTGCACGTGCCGTTTCTGCTGATCCTGCCTGTCGCCATCGTGCTCGGCGCACTGGCAGGCGTGCTGTTAGGCATTCCCGTATTGCGGTTGCGTGGCGACTACCTGGCGATCGTCACGCTCGGTTTCGGCGAGATCATCCGCATCATTCTCAACAACCTCGACAGCCTGACGAATGGCCCGCAAGGCATCTCGCAGATCGACCGCGCCAGCCTGTTCGGCTGGGCTCCGGTCACACCGCAGAGTTTCTTCTGGCTGCTGCTGGGCATCACGCTGGCAGTGATCTATCTCGTGTACCGCCTTGAACATTCGATCCTCGGCAAGGCCTGGGCGGCGATCCGCGAAGACCAGGACGCGGCGCGCAGCATCGGCATCAATACGACTTCGGTCAAGCTCTGGGCCTTTGCCATCAGCGCGGCGATCGGCAGCCTGACCGGCGTGCTGTTCGCCACCTCGCAACGCTATGTCAGCCCCGACAGCTTCTCGCTGACCGAATCGGTACTGATCGTGCTGATGATCGTGATTGGCGGCGTGGGCAATATCCTGGGCGTGATTGTCGGCACGCTGATCCTGGTCCTTCTGCCCGAGGTGCTGCGCGATTTCGCCGAGTACCGCATGCTGCTGCTCGGCCTCTTCATGGTCGTGCTGGTGATCCTGCGGCCACAAGGGCTCGTGCCACGGCGCTATGGCATTGAGCGTCTCATCAAATCGGTGCTGACACGATGACACTCGAATTCAGAAACCTCACCAAACGCTATGGCGCGGTCACCGCGATCAATGATGTCTCGATGCGCTTCGAGGCGGGCAAGATCCACGCGATCATCGGCCCCAACGGCGCCGGGAAATCGACCCTGGTCAACCTTGCCACCGGTTCGTATGAGCTTACCTCGGGCGAGATTTATCTGGATGGCCAGGCCATTCATCGCCTGCAGAAGTATCAGATCAGCCTGGCCGGCATCGCGCGAACGTTTCAAAACATCCGGCTGTTCGATCGCATGCAGGTAATCGAAAACATCGAGGTCTGTCTTTTTCCCGCCGAAGCACGCCAGGTATGGCGCGATCTCGTATGGCCCGCCAGCGCGCGGCAACGGCGCGAAACACGTCTCGCCTACTGCATGACGCTGCTCGAGCAGTTTGGTCTTGAGCGCCAGGCCTTCGACGAAGCCGCCTCGCTCTCCTATGGCCGCCAGCGCATGCTCGAGATCGTGCGGGCGCTGGCACGGCGGCCGCGGGTGCTGCTGCTCGACGAGCCCGCCGCCGGGCTGAACGAAGCCGAAAGCGCCGAGCTGCGCGAGCGGCTCAAGGCCTTACGCCGCCCGGACCTCGCCATCATCGTCATCGAGCACGACATGGACCTCGTGATGTCGATCTCCGATCACGTGTACGTCCTGCAAAACGGTGCCCTGCTGTTCGACGGCACGCCCGACGAAGTCCAGGCCAGCCAGGACGTGCAGCAAGCCTACCTTGGAACTGAAAATGAACTCGAAAGCATCCGCCAACTGGCTCAGCGTCGAAAATCTGTCCGCCGGCTACGGCACCAAGCAGGTACTGCATGACGTCAGCCTGAAGGTGCAAAAAGGCGAGATTGTCGTGCTGGTCGGCCCCAACGGCGCGGGTAAATCGACCCTGCTGAATGCGATTTCGGGCATGGTCAAGGTCAAGAGCGGGCGTATCGCCCTGGGCGAACGCGATCTCACCCGGGCCCGCCCTGACCAGGTGATTCGCGGCGGCCTCGCGCACTGCCCTGAGGGGCGGCAGATTTTCCAGCGGCTAACCGTGGAGGAGAACCTGGTCGCCGCACACCTGGGACGCGGCACGAAAACCGCTGCGGCGCTCCGTGAGCAGGTGTACGCGCTGTTTCCGATTCTTGAGGAGCGCCGCCACGCTTCGGCAAACCGCCTCTCCGGCGGACAGCAGCAAATGCTGGCGATTGGCCGCTCGCTCATGGCTGAACCGGATTTGCTGATGCTCGATGAACCTTCACTGGGGCTTGCGCCCAAGATCATCACGCAGATCTTCCAGATCATTCTGGATCTGGCCGAATCCGGTATCTCGATCCTGCTGGTTGAGCAAAATGTGCGGCTGGCGCTGGAGGTGGCCGATTACGCTTATGTGCTGGAAGGTGGGCGGATGCGGCTGGATGGGCCTGCCGATGAGATCGCCCGTGATCCGCAACTGGCACATTTGTATCTTGGGGCGGCGGTCACGGCTTGAACGACAGGGGCAGAACAACTGGTTCACCAAATAAAATATTTGGCGTCTGCCAATGTATCCGGGCCGCACGGACTACGTATTCGTCATAATTCGTTTTACTAAAATCATGGGTAGTCATGACATAGCCCAAGAGGTCAGATAATTCAATGGCTTTCAGCGTGATTTGTCCGGTCACCCAGCCTGGGATTTTCTCCATCTGATTGTTCCTGTAAGCAGCCTCGATTTTATCGAACAACGAGCGAATGTCATTTTTCAAATCTCCAGTTGGCCAATGAGGCCGCTTTTTCCCGGGTTCGACCATACTCCTAACACGCTTGACGATTTCCTCGGCCCTTTTGACTTTCTTATCTTTTTGTTTTTTTTCTACTCCATCAACCATTGAAGCCGATTCGCGCTTCAATTTTTCCAGATTTTCATTCGCCAATTCACAAGCATATTGATTATCATCCCCATCCGGCAGGGATGCCAAGCAATAAATATCGATATAGTTACAGAGTTCAGACATCGATTCATAAATTTTGCATGCAAGCTTATTCAAATCCGACTGCGCCACCTCTTTTATGTTCCTGAGAACCTCCACTTTATATTTTTCTTTTTCCTTACAATTCCCAAAAACATATCTAAGCAATAGCGCAGCCTCAGGGAAATAACAACGCTTTAAAATTACCCCCAATAATCTATCCCTCTCATTTTCAGTGATAAATTTATTTTTCATCAAAGCCTTAGGATCTTCTCGCAAAATTGTTTGAAAAATAGTACAAATCGCTTCTGCATTCGATCTAAAATTCTGAGCACTTACCTCTTCACCAAACTGGGCATCCGTCGATAGCAGATTATCAATCAAGATGTACAATGATCCCGCCTGACATTTCAATGCATCAGCCGAAGGCACCTGACTCGTACGCAAATTATCGATTTTCCTTTTAAATCCCTTTTCTTCATAGACATTTCTTTTTTCGCTCCCGCCATCCGCACTGATTGTTACACTCCTTTCTTCCCCAAGGACGTGAAACGTAGAAAGATCTTCACCTGAATTTTTAGGCTTGACCTTAATATAACTTGCCGACCTCACTTTACTAGTGAAAACGTACATGACATAAGCCCCATAAAAAATAAATCAAAATATTCGCACCCCAAGCCATACTCCAACCAGATACAGCCAACAATCCACTTTTTTACAAAAAATCTAGCTACATCATCATTAACACTAACACCAGCCTTCAAATTATTATTTGAAAAAATCCGATTAAATATAATCAACTTTGCCATTCAACACAGTAACCCCATAATCATGTAAAATGACAGCGTGTTGCATACAACAATGCTAGATCTCTACGCTATCGCGCGCAAAATTCATATCCCGCTATCTTGGTAACAAAGACGGGGAATGAGTTCCAGAATTTTCAACGATATCGCTGCGCTCGTTTTCCCCGCCCCATTTCCATACTGGTTGTACATGTGCCTCACACGACAATTGAAATGTGAGAGAGCCAGTCTGTACTGACTGCGAAGCAAATACCCATTAGGCAGACTCATCGGCCCGCAGCCAGGGGAGAAAGCGCGGATGGCGAAAAACAACGATCGTTCCAGGCGCATCGTAGCGATATTTGGCGTCATGACACAGAGCTAGCTGCAATCAGGCCTCAGCCGAGCTACGCAAATCAGACAGGCGCTGAACAAAAATGGACGGAGCCGAAATCGTGAAATATTCCCCATTATCAAAAATCTCAGCCAGCTCCATATATTTAATCGCCACATATAAAAGATGATTCATTATTTCAGGAGCAATTGCCGCGCGGTTTCTGATGCCTCGCACTACCGCATCCAAATTTTTATGGATCGCTTTTTTTCTATCGCCTGTTTGAATACGGGGAAACGTTGCCTGCTTTCGATCAATTTTCTCCAGCAACATAATTTTATCTTCAATGCCCCTGATTTCACTGGATAAACAGGCAATATTACCCGGTCCGGCTTGCTTCTCCGCTTCCAATTTTTCTTTTTTATTTCCAAGATCAATTTTCAGCCTTTTGATTTCCCGCTGCGGATCATCTATAGAATCTTTTATATTTTTAATAATATTATTAATCTCATCCAAACCATTATAAATACGCTGCAGCAAGTCCCTCATTATCTCGTCCTGCTCCAGCCCCAATACCCTTTTAAACTCATTCAGGCATACCTTGCCATTCAGTTTTAGATGAAAAACACAGGCGAACAACGAAGCACAATAATCTCGCCCGACTGTCTTGCAACCAGATTTTACTATATGGTCCGCAATTATATTTAAAAAGCCATCTCTCCCCCTTGAATATTTTTAAACAAGTCATCATTTTCCAGCGCTCTAAATCCTTCCCCCAACGAATCCAAAATTTCACGCGCGGATAAATTAAAAAAAAGATTGTCTCCTTTCTCTTCGTGTTTTTTAACAAAGTGTTCGATCCGCTTTTGCAAACTAATAAGATAAATATCACGCCCATCAATCGAAGATTCAAAATTAATTCCTCCATGGCTCTGGCTTTTTGGCGAGCCATTTACATCCATGCTCTCTACTTTCCTCACCAGCCCTGACACCGTCAGCAAGCCCGACTCAATACATTTTTTACGAGGCACAGCACGGCTAAAAATATTCCTGATACCTCCAACATTATTAAAATTTTCCATATCAACCTTAATTTAAAATACGATGTGTCAAAATAAAATTACAGCATTAAATTTTAATTTTCAGAGCGTTGGCAGGCCAAAAATCAAAGAATAACAAATAGCCATATTTATCAAAAACCCAACAATCTGGAAAATTCAGTACCTAAGTAACAATCATCATCCAACAGGTTCCATAAAACAGGAAGCGTTTTGTCAATTATTTTGCGGATTATAAAATCACTGGAGAACCCCGCACGATTCAAGCCCAAGCCCATCGCAATTCAATTTGCACCCAGCTGACGAATAATCGCATTTATTTCATCCAGCTTTATATGACTTACATCACTATCGCCTGCAATTTTTTCCTTGACCAACTGCATTAACGTCACAATATAATCAACCTGTTTTCCAGAAATATTCGATCGCTTCAATGCCACTTTCGCTTCCGATAAAATATTTATTTCATCACGAATACATTTTCTTTTTTCTTCAAGAAGTTTTTCTAAATCAAATTTTCTTTGTTCTATTTCATCCTGCCCTGCTTTTAACATTATGGCAAAATCTTCTTCATATTTTTTCAGTTCAACCTTCACCTTCTGCAAGTAAGGGTCACTCTTTTTAATTACTTTCCCCTGAATGCCTGAATCGCCAACTGTCCTGTCAAAATATGACCTAATCCACTCCACATCAGCCGTCCATCTTTCATTAAAATCTGGCTCTTCAATATTCATCATATATTTTTTCTCGAGCTCCAGCAGAATTTTTGTTATTTTTTCTTTTTGTTCTGGCCCAAGAACATATACTTCTTTATCAGATATATCATGCATCAACCCGGCTTCATCTTCTCTAATTTTTTTCAAGTTGCCCAATTTGCATTCCAATTTCAATTTATCTGACAGCCATACACTGTCACCGTTCTTATCCGACAGGGCTGTTAACTCATCAATTTGCCGCCCGAGTTCCTTTTTCATTTGTTTTAATATGGGAGAATTTATTTTAATTTCTCCCGACAATCCATTTTCAATATTTTCTTTTGCTTTCATGATCTGGCTTTGTTCCAGACTGCTTTGTCTCCGGTAGCGTTCATCTGCCGCTCTTCTTCTATATCTTGCCAATCCTAGAAATATTTCTCGCACGATTTCCACTTCAATAACCAACAAATTTTCGCTATCTGACAAATCGATTTTTCCCAATTCTTCGAGATAATGTTTTTTATCTTTATCGTAATTTTTAATAACTTTCATAAAACTCTTATGCCACTGTATTTCAGAATCAATCTGGCGTTTTAGATCTTCAATCGCATCTTGCCAGCCAGAATTCAATTTGCTATAAATTGTTCTACACGTATACGCCATCTTCTGAATCAAATTTTGACCTTCACTTTCAGATAGCCAACCAGCCTCAAAATTCGCAAGATTAAATATTTCATCATTGATCAAGGTAAATCTGACCAGAGGCAGGCATTTCGGATACTGCGGCAAGCCAAAACACATCTCCAGAAATGACTGTTTTAAAGTATTATTTTTTCTGAAAAATAATGCCAGCTTCTCCTGATCAAACCCCTCAAGAAATTCGACAACTTCAGCTTGTGAGATTGCCGTAACCTCATGTGCTCCAGCAATCAATGTATTCAAAGCGTATTCGAGCGGCGCAACGCCATCCAGATTGTTGCAAAGCCAAATTTGCATGGATTGTGCAGAATATTTTCCGCTGCTCATTTTGTCTTTTTCTGCCAAAGCCAAAACGGCCTTGAGGCCTTCTCTTTTTTTACAGGCAATTCGTAGCAAATCAATACCGCATGACATATCCCTACTTAACTCAGACAGCCAGTTATTACTCATTATTTGCAAGAATGCTTCAAAATCAGCCAAACGTTCTGTCAAAACGAAACCGATTAATGTTTTAAAACTCGCATCAGTTTTATGCAGATTATCTCTTTGCTCGACAATATTAAATTTATAATCTTTTATTTCGCCCCAAAAAAATCCCTCTACCTTTTTCCGTGTTACTCGGGATAAATAGTTTTTGGGCTGGCCAGTTTGATCTGGGTTAACTGATACTTTCAAAAGCTCCCCTTTCGCCCAGACTTGATTTTCCGTATCACTTCGCCGCTCAATGTCATCCGTGTTGCCAAGCGCCAACCACAATGAGCTGGAATCTTCCGTAGTGGTTGATCCACCTTGATGACCCAGATAACCTTCGCTGGAAGATGAGGCCAAATTCGACGTGCTCTGTAAATTTGGACTTTGAACAATTTTTATCCTGCTCATGTCATCTAGCCTCGCTCATATAAATTAAATCCGTATCAGCTTTACACCCCGATTTTATTCACATGGCATAGGTAACATGATGACCATTCTGGTTCCACAGGCTGGCATCAATTTTTAAAACAATGAAAAATAATTGGCAAAAGCAGCGATTTTCTATTTCATTTTCATATGAACGCTGCCTGATACAGACAAAAAAATCCCCCGGTAATTAAAAAATTCCGGGGGAGAGCGCTGAAGAAATTAAATCTTATTTCGCTTCCAGCAATGCCTGATCAAAAAACCGCCCTACCTTTTCCTGCGTTTTAATTATATTTTCTTCAATCAAATTCCACTGTTTTGCAACAGGTTTATCGATCTTGCCCGGCAAGACGCCCGATTTAAATCCGGCGACAAGATGCTCTAGCATTTTTCCAATAAGAATCATATTTTTATCAACTACATCCGTTTTATTATTTTTCCAATGGTCAATATATGTTCTATTTTCAAGATATGTTTCATGATCGATATAGCTTTTACTAAAACAGTCCAATGCCTTATGTGCGTAATTCATGCAATGTTTCCCAGCCATGGCTTCCTCGACCCCACCCGCACCAAAATCATTCAGGGTAAAAACAAGCGAAGTCAATTGTCCACGCCCATGGTTCAGAATTAACTGAGATTTATCCATGGGAATCACTTCTTCCAAAATATTCGCTGATTTTTTAAAAATATCCGTATTCGACAGATAAAATTTAAACAGTGTCGAATCATTTTCATGCAAAAAATGCCTGAAAATAAATTTCAGGCAAATACGCTTTAAATCCTGGCCTGGATTATTCAAATGCTGGCTTGCATCAAAGATCCACGTCAAATCATCGCGCGATATTTCTCGCAAAAATGTTTCCACCTGCGTAACTGAATTTTCAGTTATTTCCAAATCAGCAGAAAATAGCACTTTTGCTTTTTCTTTTAAATTTTCTCTCGCCTTTATTTTATTAGAAATCTCATTCCTGGTTTTTCTAAACTCACTGAAGCTTAGCGTTTCCAGCAATCTGGCGAAGAAATTTATAACTTTTTTTGTCCAGGTTATTTTTTGTTTATTCGAAAAGATATCTGTATTTTCCTGCTTAACTTCATCACTTTTACTGCTTGCAGAACGATCAAGCGCTGACTTCCCGTCAATATTATTTGGTGCTTTATTCGCAGCAACTTTAATCACCCTGTTATCACCAGAACGATTTACCGGAACGCGCGGCTTCCCAGAAGGATCCAGAGTAACTTTTGGGAGATGATTTGACACGATACCATTACGATAGATGGCATCGATCTTATTCCGTCCTGAGGCAACAATCCTGGTATTTGAACCTTTCAATTCGCCCAGCTTGATACTTTCCTCATGAACAGAATGAAGGCTTAGCCACCTCACCGTTAATCCTGAATCAAATTCAGCACGCCCCATTTCACTCAACCTTCACTAAATAGATCAACGATATTGTCTTTAAAATAAACAAGGACACACTTTCAATATATAAACCTTGCTTGCGAACTGAATTTCACGGTGAGGCTGAAACAGGCTGGCTCTGGCCCCCACTCCCCGCATTTGAACCTGACACACGCTCTTCCTCCCGACTAAGTAACACGACGTGAGCAACAGGTTCCCAAGCTTGTCCATCGGCGAAAATTAAATCAGCAGGATCAACGGACACACAATAAAAAACCCCGGCAAAGCCAAGCTTTGCCGGGGTTTTCCGCTCTCCGTATCAAACCCGATACGAGGAAACTGTCTTACATATTTTCGATCAGCACCTGGCCAAAACCGGAACACGAAACCTGCGTCGCGCCCTCCATTAGCCGCGCGAAATCATAGGTAACCCGCTTTTGCAAAATTGATTTTTCCATCGACTTGATAATGACGTCCGCAGCCTCGGTCCAGCCGAGGTGGCGCAGCATCATTTCCGCAGAAAGGATTTCCGAACCTGGATTGACATAATCCTTGCCCGCGTACTTCGGCGCGGTGCCGTGCGTGGCTTCGAACATCGCAATCGAATCCGAGAGGTTCGCACCTGGCGCGATGCCGATGCCGCCCACTTGCGCAGCCAGTGCATCGGAAACATAGTCGCCATTCAGGTTCAGCGTGGCGATCACATCATATTCGGCGGGACGCAGCAGGATTTGCTGCAAGAACGCATCGGCAATCACATCCTTGACGACGATCTCGTTGCCGGTTTTAGGGTTCTTGAACTTCATCCATGGGCCGCCGTCGATCAGCTCAGCGCCAAACTCTTTTTGCGCCAGCGCATAACCGTAATCGCGGAACGCGCCTTCGGTGAACTTCATGATATTGCCCTTGTGCACCAGGGTCACCGAGCGCCGGTCATTGTCGATCGCATACTGAATCGCCTTGCGCACCAGGCGCTCCGTGCCCTCGCGTGACACCGGCTTGATGCCGATGCCCGATGTTTCCGGGAAGCGGATCTTCTTCACACCCATTTCTTCGCGCAAGAACTTGATGACTTTTTTCGCCTGCTCGGATTCGGCGGCCCATTCGATACCGGCGTAAATGTCTTCAGAGTTTTCGCGGAAAATCACCATGTTGGTTTTTTCCGGCTCACGCACCGGCGAGGGCACGCCCTTGAAATACTGGACGGGGCGCAGGCACACATACAAATCAAGCTCCTGGCGCAGCGCAACGTTCAGCGAACGGATGCCACCGCCCACTGGCGTGGTGAGCGGGCCCTTGATCGAGACCACGTAGTCTTTCAGCACCTCGAGCGTTTCCTCGGGCAGCCAGACATCAGGGCCGTACACGCGAGTCGCTTTTTCGCCCGCGAAAATTTCCATCCAGTGAATTTTCTTCTTGCCGGCATAGGCTTTTTGCACAGCCGCATCGACCACCTTGATCATCACCGGGGTGATGTCGACCCCGGTGCCATCGCCTTCGATGTACGGAATGATCGGCTGGTCGGACACGTTGAGCGAATAATCGGCGTTGACGGTGATCTTGTCACCGCCGCTCGGAACCTTGATGTGCTGATACGACATGATTGGACTCCAGTGAGGGCTGTGCGGATGAAGCGAAGAAATACGGCAGGACAGCATGGCAAAGCGCGTTGCATACAAGGCTCTTGACCCCGGACGCGCCAGGCGGCCATTCTAGCCCACGCTACGCGTGCTGCAATGCCATCCGGCGCTGCCTTGCCTCTTAGGTCATCTCTTAGGTCTTATATAAGACTTGAACGTTGCGCATTATGCATTAATATCCCGCCACGTGCCACCGCACGCCCCTGCGCCCGTTTGTCCGCCCTCCGCGCCTCCTGATCTCGCCCTGGTTTGACGCATGCCCCTGATTGCCCTCAACAAGCCCTTTGGCACGATCTGCCAGTTTTCCTCCCACGCAACGCGCGCGTCGCTTGCGGACTGGATCAGCACGCCGGGGGTTTATCCGGCTGGCCGGCTCGATGCCGATAGCGAAGGCTTGCTGCTGCTCACCGATGATGGCGCGTTGCAAGCACGCATCGCCGAGCCCCGGCACAAACTGCTCAAGCATTACTGGGCGCAGGTTGAAGGCGCGCCGCAAGCGGCGGATCTGGCCGCGCTCGCTCGTGGCGTCGATCTCGGCGATTACGTGAGCCGTCCCTGTCAAGCGGCATTGATTGAACCGCCGTCAACGCTTTGGCCGCGCCAGCCGCCGGTGCGTTTTCGCGCGGCCATTCCCACAACCTGGATTGCGCTCTCTATTAGTGAGGGCAAAAACCGTCAGGTGCGCCGCATGACCGCGGCGCTGGGGTTTCCGACGCTGCGTCTGGTGCGGGTGGGAATCGGCGCGCTGGATATTTTCGCGCTGGGACTGGCCCCGGGCGAACACCGGAGCCTGCCGCCTCACGCCCCATGGGATGGCCTGCAGAGAAATTGAAAAATCGCGTCAACCGCGCCACGCGCTCACGCGTTATTCGACGCAGATGCCACCCCAAGCCGTCCGGCATTCAGCCTTAAGGGTCTCAAAGCGAACTGCTGCAAGGGTTTAGCCAAGGGTCCAGGCGCTGGCAGGCACCGCAAAATTTTCTGCGCGGTGACTGTCAACCGAAAGGAGGACGGCACGTTTACCGACATGACTCTATCTAACCGGGTCACTTGGTTAATCAACTCAAGCTGAGGATTCACAAAATGAACAAACTGATCGCTGCTCTGGTCGCTGGCCTTTTCGCAACGGCTGCTTTCGCACAAGCTGCTGCAACTGACGCACCGGCTGCTCCCGCTGCTGCCGCACCGGCTGTTGCTGCTTCGTCGGCCAAGAAGGCTGAGCACAAGAAGTCGACGCACCACAAGAAAGCAGCACACAAGAAGGAAAAGGCTGCTGCAGCTGAAGCCGCTTCGGGCGCTGCTGAGTAAGCATGTCGTAAAACGCTGTCTGGAAACGTTGCGGTATTGGCTGTATCCATGCCGCTGCTGTTTTCCCGCGTAAAAAGGCGGACTGTCCACAAGGCAGTCCGCCTTTTTGTTTTTACCGGGCTCGCGTACCATGCGCTCATCTTTTTTCCACCAAGGAGTCTGGCTGTGCAATTTCACCTGCGCTCATTGCTCGCGCGTTTTGCGCTCACATTGCCGCTCGCCGTGCTTTCTCTCGCGGCGCTCGCGCCTCACGCCAATGCCGCGCCGCTTGCCGCGGAGCGCATGCCAGCCGGCGCCAAACAGCCCAGCGAGTTCCCTCACGTCAAACTCACCGCGGGCATGTACGTGATTGACGCCGCGCTCGCCGCCACCGATGCCGACCGCGAACAAGGGTTGATGTACCGCACCCAGCTCGGCGCGAACGAAGGCATGCTGTTTATGTTCAATGAAAACGCTGTGCATTGCTTCTGGATGAAGAACACGCTGATTCCGCTTTCGATTGCCTTCATACGCGCAGATGGCACGATCACCGATATCGCTGAAATGCAGGCCGAAACCACCAGCAACCACTGTCCGAAGAATAACGGCGTCTACGCGCTGGAAATGGGTCAGGGCTGGTTCACGGCCAAAGGCATCAAGCCTGGCATGAAGCTTCAGGGGCTGCCCCCGCCGCAATAAGCGCGCCGGGCCGCGTTGCTGCCGCCGCTTTGCTGCCGCCGCTTTGCTGCCACCGCTTTGCTGCCACCGCTTCGCTGCCACCGTTTGGAAAGCCGGTAAGACGTTTGACGTCACCGGCTTTTTTCACGTTTGAGGCCCAGTGCGAGGCGAAACGCGCCGCCGAACCGCCGCTCCAGCCGTGTCACCCGGCATCGCAGAGGCCAGCAAAAGCCCGTGCCAAGGCGTATGCTTGCCGTCTGCCGAGCGCAGCCGTCACTGTTTTTTGTCTTCGCCTGACCGCGCTTGATGCGTACACGGCAGTACACGGCACTGCCACCCAAACGCAAAGACGCACCTAGACGTTTTCACGTTCTTCTAGTTTTAGTTTTCGTTTTCTTTTTCGTTTCCGCTCACGCGCCATTCCAAGGAGAAACACGTGCTACGCAAGACTCCCATCGAGCGCTACCGCAACATCGGCATCAGCGCTCACATTGATGCTGGCAAAACCACCACCACCGAACGCATCCTGTTTTACACCGGTGTCACGCACAAGATCGGCGAAGTCCATGACGGTGCGGCCACCATGGACTGGATGGAGCAGGAACAGGAGCGCGGCATCACCATCACCTCGGCGGCTACCACCGCTTTCTGGAAAGGCATGGCGGGCAACTATCCCGAACACCGCATCAACATCATCGACACGCCCGGGCACGTCGATTTCACCATCGAGGTCGAACGCTCGATGCGGGTGCTGGATGGTGCGTGCATGGTCTATGACTCGGTCGGCGGGGTGCAGCCGCAATCCGAAACCGTCTGGCGCCAAGCCAACAAATACAAGGTGCCGCGCATCGCTTTCGTCAACAAGATGGATCGCGTCGGCGCCGATTTTTTCCGTGTGCAGCGGCAAATCTCCGAGCGCCTGAAGGGCCTCGCCGTGCCGATCCAGATTCCGGTGGGCGCGGAGGATCATTTCCAGGGCGTGGTGGATCTGGTGAAAATGAAAGCGATTGTCTGGGATGACGAGAGCCAGGGCATCAAGTTCGAATACGCCGACATTCCTGCGGCGCTGCTCGACACCGCCACGCAATGGCGCGAAAAAATGGTCGAAGCGGCAGCCGAAGCGAACGAGGCCTTGCTCGACAAATATCTGCAAGGCCAGCCACTCAGCGAAGACGAGATCAAGGCGGGCCTGCGCGCACGCACGATCGCCAACGAGATCGTACCGATGCTGTGCGGCAGTGCATTCAAGAACAAGGGCGTGCAGGCCATGCTCGACGCCGTGATCGACTATCTGCCCTCACCGGTCGATGTCCCGGCCATTCTTGGCCATGACGAACACGACAACGAAGTCGAGCGCCATCCCAGCGACGATGAGCCGTTTTCCGCGCTGGCCTTCAAGATCATGACCGACCCGTATGTCGGCCAGCTGATTTTCTTTCGTGTGTATTCGGGCGTCGTGCATTCGGGCGATACCGTCTACAACCCGATCAAGGAAAAGAAGGAGCGTCTTGGCCGGATCCTGCAAATGCACGCCAACGAACGCAAGGAAATCAAGGAGGTCTGCGCAGGCGATATCGCGGCCGCCGTGGGCCTCAAGGAAGCCACAACGGGTGATACGTTGTGCGACCCCAGCCACGTGATCATCCTCGAAAAGATGATCTTTCCAGAGCCGGTGATCTCGCAGGCCGTGGAGCCGAAAACCAAGGTTGACCAGGAAAAGATGGGCATTGCGCTGAACCGGCTGGCACAGGAAGACCCCTCGTTTCGTGTGCAAACCGATGAAGAGTCCGGGCAGACGATCATCTCAGGCATGGGCGAGCTGCATCTCGAGATCCTGGTGGACCGGATGAAGCGCGAGTTCGGCGTGGATGCCACGGTGGGCAAGCCGCAAGTGGCGTACCGCGAGACCATCCGCAGCACGGTCGAAGATGTCGAGGGCAAGTTCGTCAAGCAATCGGGCGGGCGTGGCCAGTATGGTCACGTGGTGCTCAAGCTGGAACCGCAAAAGCCCGGCGACGGTTATCTGTTTGTCGATGCGATCAAGGGCGGCGTCGTGCCCCGCGAATATATTCCAGCGGTGGACAAAGGCATTCAGGAAACGCTCAAGGCCGGGGTGCTCGCGGGCTATCCGGTAGTCGATGTGAAAGTGACGCTGACTTTCGGTTCCTATCACGATGTCGATTCAAACGAGAATGCGTTCCGCATGGCAGGCTCGATGGCCTTCAAGGAAGGCATGCGCCGGGCCAAGCCCGTGCTGCTGGAGCCCACGATGGCCGTCGAAGTCGAAACCCCTGAAGAGTTCATGGGTAACGTGATGGGCGACCTCTCGAGCCGGCGCGGCATTGTTCAGGGCATGGAGGACATCGCGGGCGGCGGCGGCAAGCTGGTGCGTGCCGAAGTACCGCTAGCCGAGATGTTTGGGTACTCGACTTCGTTACGCTCCCTGACCCAGGGGCGCGCGACGTACTCGATGGAATTCCGCCACTACGCCGAAGCGCCGGGCAACGTGTCGGAGGCCATCATCAACGCGAAGCGCAAGTAAGCGCTCTACGTTTGCCTTTGTGTTTACGTTTACCCCAGGCTAAATCGCCCCGGCTCAGGAACCAAATAGCCGCGGCTCCCTCCTATCCAGTTCAACCACTAACAAAGAGGGCAAGCTCCATGCAACGATCCGTTTTCCGTGCGGCCATGCACGCTGCAGTTGGTCTGCTGACTGCCACCAGTGCCCTGTTCGCCCCCTTAACCCACGCTCAAACCTCCTCCCAGCCAGCGCCGCAGGCGCAGCAACTCACGCAGGCCGCCCCAGGCGTCGATCCCTCGTTCTCCGCTTACTCGCTGGCCGAACGCTGCCTGCAAAAAGGCGATAACGTCGCCCAGGGCCAATGCGTGGGAGCCATTCGCGGCATCATCCACGGCTATCAATACGCCGTGCTGTTTCTCGGGCAGCGTGCCGCGCTGCCCGCGAACGAAACCCAGCGCGTCTCGTTATGTCTGCGCGATGCGCCGGTGGCTTCGATCATCAGCGAATTCATCGCCGATACACGCGGAATCGATGCTGAAACGCTCAAGCGCACCCCCGCCGAAGTCGCGGTGCTGGGCTCGGTCCATTTGCATCATCCTTGCAACTAGACGGCAAACGAGCCAGGCGGGCTGGATTCAAGAGCCCGCCTGCAACAAAAAGCCCGCAAGCGCCACAGCCCAATGACAT
Organism: Paraburkholderia hayleyella; assembly: GCF_009455685.1. NCBI lineage: Bacteria > Pseudomonadati > Pseudomonadota > Betaproteobacteria > Burkholderiales > Burkholderiaceae > Paraburkholderia > Paraburkholderia hayleyella. The sequence goes on from NZ_QPES01000001.1 coordinate 2,657,138, forward strand.
AGAATTGGCGCCCAAGCCTCCCTGCAAGCGTCCCATGAATTCAATCACGGAAGACCGATGGCGCGATCTGCGCCCGGACCCGGAAAACGACACCCCGCTTTATCTGCAACTCGCACGCAAGCTCAGCCACGCGATTCACAAAAATCGTTGGCAAGCAGGCGAAGCCTTACCTTCGGAAAGACTGCTTTCCGAAGCATTGGGCGTGTCGCGCATCACCGCACGCAAGGCGATAGCGCTGCTCGTCGAACAGGGCTTGATCCGGCGCACCCAGGGCGCTGGCAGTTTCATCACGCCGCGCTATGAAGATCCGCTCTCGCGCCTGTCGTCATTCAGCCAGATGCTGCAGCGGCGCGGCTTCACGCCGGCATCGAGGTGGCTGTCGCGCGAAGTTCGGCCCGCCAACCGCGACGAAGTGATCCAGTTGGGCCTCTCGCCTGGCGCACCCGTGATTCATTTGCGACGGCTGCGGCTGGCTAACGGCACCGTGATGGCCGTCGAAAATTCCACGTTTCCCGCCGCGCTGATTCCCGATCCGCTTGCCATCGGCGATTCGCTTTATAGCTATCTGGACCAGCGCAGCCTGTCGATCGTGCGGGCGCTGCAGCACTTTCGCGCGGCCAATGCCAGCCCCGAAATCGCCCGGCAAATGAGCATCGCCCCGAACGATGCGCTCTTGCTGATCACCCGTGTCGGCTACACCGCCGAGCCGCGTGCCATCGAGCTCACCGATACCTATTGCCGCAACGATTACTACGATTTCGTCATCGAACTCACAAGCTAGACGGCGCATTCGCCGCAGCGTGCACGCTGTTTGCCATTTCGTTTGCCATTTCGTTTGCCTGAAAACGCCTGCGAACCTCATCCAACCTGATCCGCTACCGGCCGCTGCGCCCTCTCGTCCATGTCCACGCCGCCTACCGCCCGTTCGCTCACCATCATGCTGTGGCTGGTCGCCATGGGCTTTTTCATGCAGACGCTCGACGCCACCATCGTCAACACGGCCTTGCCTGCGATGGCAGACAGCCTCAATGAGTTGCCGCTACACATGCAATCGGTGGTCATCGCGTATTCGCTGACGATGGCCGTGATGATCCCGGTCTCCGGCTGGCTTGCCGATCGATTCGGCACGCGACGCGTTTTTTTCAGTGCCATCCTCATCTTCACGATCGGCTCGATCCTCTGCGCCAGCGCACCTACGCTGGACTGGCTCGTCCTGGCGCGCATCGTGCAAGGCGCTGGCGGCGCCATGCTGTTGCCGGTCGGGCGGCTCGCCGTGCTGCGGACTTTTCCCGCCGAACGCTATTTGCCGGCGCTGTCGTTTGTCGCCATTCCAGGGCTGATCGGCCCGCTGATCGGGCCCACGCTCGGCGGCTGGCTGGTCAACGCCGCCTCGTGGCACTGGATCTTCCTGATCAACGTGCCCGTAGGCCTGTGCGGCTGCATCGCCACCTACTTCTTCATGTCGGATAGCCGCAATCCGGATACCGCTGCGTTCGATTACAAAGGCTATTTGCTGCTGGTGGCAGGCATGGTGGCCATTTCGTTTGCACTCGATGGCCGTACCGAACTGGGCATCCGTCACGCCGCCGTGCTGGTGCTACTGATTCTCGGGCTGGCGTGCTTTGTCGCCTATGGGCTGTATGCGACCCGCGCGCCGCAACCCATCTTTTCGCTCGACCTGTTCAAGATCCATACGTTTAGCGTCGGCTTGCTAGGCAACCTGTTCGCCCGTATCGGCAGTGGCGCGATGCCTTATCTGATTCCGCTGCTGCTGCAAGTCAGCCTCGGCTACGATGCCTTCGAAGCGGGCCTGATGATGCTGCCTATCGCTGCCGCCGCGATCACGTCCAAGCGCATCGTCACCTGGCTCATCACCCGTTACGGCTACCGGCGCGTGCTGATGGTCAACACCTTGCTGGTCGGCTCTGCCATCGCCAGCTTCTCCCTGACCAGCACCGGCCAGCCGCTCTGGCTGCGGCTCGTGCAACTCGCGTTTTTCGGCGCGGTCAACTCGGTGCAGTTCACCGCGATGAATACGCTCACGCTCAAAGACCTCGGCATCGGTGGCGCCAGCAGCGGCAATAGCCTCTTTTCACTGGTGCAGATGCTGTCGATGAGCCTTGGCGTCACCGTCGCGGGCGCGCTGCTCTCCGCGTTCACCGGCATCATTGCGCGCGACACGCCGGGCAACTCGCTGCCAGCGTTTCATGCCACCTTCTTGTGCATGGGGATCATCACAGCGGGCACGATGTGGATCTTTGCCCAGGTTTCGACCGAAACCCGAGGCATGCTGAAAAAAACCGATCCGTCGGAACGGGCTTGAGTACGTGGCCCAGCACACCTCGAAGCGGATCATGCCTGCCCCGCCGCACCTGGGCACGCTTCCTGCTTCTCAATCCTGTAAGCTCAAAACCGCGTGTACGCTATCGCGTCACCGGTTCCCGGCCTGGCTCCCCCTTCGTCGCTCCATCCCTCCACCCACAGGCGCCCGACCTCGCATGATCGACCTCGATCCTCCTGGCTTTCAGCCCCCGCGTCCGATACCCGGTGACGTGGGTTCGCGCCGCACCGTGCTATACGGCGGCTATACGGTATTCAGCGTCTTTGCGCCGGTGTTTTCGGTGTCGCACCGGCGAGCCGTCGGCTATCACGCCTCGCTGCGTGCGCATGACGAGCAAGGCCGCCAGGTGCCGTCGCACGAAGTCTTTACCCAGGCCGCGCGGCGCGGCGATCTGCTCGAAATGGGACGGCTCGCCGAATCACTGCATCTGGGTAATTTCCAGGCATTCGACCACCACGATGACGAGTGGTTATTTCTCAGCCTGCACCCTGCCGCGCTGGTGGACACCAGCTATGGCGACGCCTTGCTCGCCGGGCTTAAAGCGCTGGGTCTGGCGCCACAGCGCGTGGTGCTCGAAGTGCCGGAACAAGCCGGTGGCGAAACCACGCGCGTGATCGAAATCGTCGGGGCCTTGCATAAAGCCGGCTTTCTGATCGCGCTCGATGGCTTTGGCGCGAAACATTCGAATCTCGACCGGGTGTGGAACCTGCGCCCGGACATCGTCACGCTCGATCGCGGCATCCTCGCGCAGGCCAGCCAGCATGCGCATATCGAGCGCGTGCTGCCCGGGCTGGTATCGCTGCTGCATGAATCGGGGCAACTGGTCCTGATGAGCGGGCTCGCCAGCGAGCGCGACGCGCTGATCGCTCTCGAATGCAATGTCGATTTCGTGCAGGGCAGCTACTTTGCCAGCCCAAGCGCTGAGCCGCTACACACACAAACCGCCGCCCATCTGATGGATAGCCTGACGGCAGCGCTGCGCGAGCGGGTTGCGGCGCGCGAAGGGAAGCAAACCACGCATCTGGCACCCTATGTCGCCGCACTCGGGCAAGCCAGCGCGCAGATTGCAGCAGGCGTTACGCTGGCGCAGGCCGCCGGGCCGCTGCTCGCGCTGCCCGATACGGCGCGCTGCTTTGTGCTCGACCACACCGGGCGGCAAACCGGCGACAACGTGTTGCCGCCGCGCGGCGCCTTGCCACGGGCGCGGCGCTTCAAGCCGCTGCTGCACTCGGAAGGCGCCAGCTGGGCGCGCCGCCCTTATTTCATCGAAGCGATGCGCGCGCCCGATCAAGTGCATCTGACGCCACCGTATCTATCGATTAACGAAGCGCATCTGTGCATCACTGCGTCGATTGCCATACCCAGCGCCCACGGCATGCAAGTGCTGTGCGCCGATATCAACTGGGATGCAGCGGCAAATCAGTTATAACTGTGCAGCTATCGCAGCGTATCGGTCACGGCTCCAGCATCAAGACGCACCCTCTGGCCACCCGCACACTGAACGACATTGCCTTGAACTGGAGAACTTATGGCGTCCCCCCCGGAAACCCTTAGCATGGCGCTCTTTTGCGACTTCGAAAACGTCGCGCTTGGCGTGCGCGATGCCAAATACGAGAAGTTCGACATCAAGCTGGTGCTTGAGCGGCTGCTGCTCAAAGGCAGCATCGTCGTCAAGAAAGCGTATTGCGACTGGGAGCGCTACAAGAGCTTCAAGGCAACCATGCATGAGGCGAACTTCGAGCTGATCGAAATCCCGCACGTGCGCCAGTCAGGCAAGAATTCCGCCGATATCCGGCTCGTGGTCGATGCGCTCGACCTGTGCTACACCAAATCGCATGTCAACACCTTCGTCGTGATTAGCGGCGACTCCGATTTTTCGCCGCTGGTGTCCAAGCTGCGCGAGAACGCCAAACAGGTGATCGGTGTCGGCGTCCAGCAATCCACCTCGGATTTGCTGATCGCCAATTGCGACGAATTCATTTTTTATGACGATCTCGTACGCGAAAGCCAGCGGACGTCCAATGTCCGGCGCGACAGCGCCAAGCCCACCCCACCCTCGGCCAGACGAGCCCCCGAAGAAGCCAAGCCGCCCAAGGAAGACCTCGAAACGCGGCGTGGCCGAGCCATCGAAATCGCGGTACAGACCTTCGATGCACTGGCCACGGAGCGCGGCGACGGCGGCAAGATCTGGGCCTCCGTGCTGAAAAACGCGATCAAACGGCGCAAGCCTGATTTCAACGAAACCTATTACGGTTTTCGCGCCTTTGGCAATCTGCTCGAAGAAGCCCAGGCACGTGGCCTGCTTGAGTTTGGCCGTGACGAAAAATCAGGTACCTATGTGTACCGCAGCAACGCGAGCGTGGCGCGAAGTGACAGCCCGTCTGACCGAACAGTGAGCCAGCCGACCGATAGCGCAGCGCAGCGGCCTGGCGTCATTGCAGCAGGCGATACCTCCAGCGCGGCCAGTACGTCCGGCACCACGGCGAGCGACAAACACGAAACACGGCGTAAAGGGCGGAGCGGACGCAGCAAGCCCGCGCCGCGCGGCCGTGCCTCAGCCGATGCGGGCCATGAGCAGGCCTCTGCCGCCAAGGCTGCGACATGCGCAACCGAGCTTGAAACGACCTCTGAAACAGCACTGCCGCCGGCCGTTGAAGTCTTCGCGGAAAACGTGGCAGATACCCCGCTGCCCGCGACCCATGCCCGCAGCCCAGAGGATGCAGAGGTGCCCGATAACACCGTGGCGCGCCCAGCGCAAAAGCCGCGCAGCCCCCGAAGCAGCCGCAAAACCGTGGCGCGCAAGAGCCACAAAAGCGCCGAGGCCAACGCGAGCCGCGCTACCGCGCACGAAGTGCCCACGGTTGACGAACCCCAGCCCGATGCGGCTGTGCCATCGCCCACCACCGCGCCGGATAAACCTGCCGCGAAGAAAACCACGCGCGGCCGTCGTCCGCGCAAAACGACCGCCTCTTCAGATTCACATTCTGAATAACGTCATTCCATTCATCTCAGCGTGACGGCTTAAAAAGTAAAAACAAAACCCAAGCCGTCACCCGATCCCGCTGGATATCCGCCCCCTCCCGGAGCCGCGCATCGTCTCCGTTTCATCCCCGTTTTTCCGCCTTCTTCGCGTGTTCGCAATACCGCCAATTCCTACAGATTCATTTATCTTCATTTTCATCGGCACGACCACACCTCAAGAAAATTCCCATTAATTCAAGATACTTCCTAATCCAGGTGCAGAACGTTCCGGAATTCGTACAATTGCGCCGCTGCTAGTCTGCGACAAGATAGCGCACCAGTTTCATGTCATTTTTGACTAGCCGTACTCAGTACCAAACCCGCTTTAGCAGAACGTCATGTCTAACCCTCAGCGGCAACTTGCGCTTTTGCATCGTGCGCCAGACTCCCGCCACCTGTCCGCCCATGGCTTGGCTCCCCGCATAGCCCACGGCATCTCTTATCCGCACGACACTTCACCCGCTTCCACGGTGCCCATCGCCAGATGCAGATGCCTGCATCCGCCAGGCGGGTTCGCGCAAGTTCCCTGAAACGTGCCAACGCATATCCATGAAAAAGATTCCTATCCTCCCCATACCCCCTGCCGACTCCGAGGTGCCCTCAAGCGCCCGGCGCTGGTTCATCACGCGCTCAGCGGCACTGTTGCCCATCGCAGGCGGCCTCAGCGCCTGCGATGGGCCACCCGCGAACAATGCCAGCAATGCCAGCGGCAACGCCGCGTCCGCCCGCGTGACTGCCGCGCCCGACGCCCCTGACATCGAGCACTCGCCACGTTACTTCACCGCCGACGAATGGACCTTTATCCGCGCAGCGGTCGCGCGTCTCGTGCCGAATGACAAGAACGGCCCGGGCGCGCTTGAGCTCAACGTGCCGACTTTCATTGATACCCAGATGGAAGGCGAGTTCGGTCACGCCGCCCGCTGGTACATGCTCGGCCCCTACCGCAAGGCCTCTCCACTGTTTGGCTATCAGTCGCGTCTGACACCGCGCGAGGTCTACCGTCTCGGCATCGCCGCGACCAATCAATACTGCGTGAAGCAGTATGGCAAGCCCTTCGCCGCGCTCTCCAGCGCCGATCAGGATGCCTTATTGCATCAGCTCGATGGCAACAAAATCAGTTTCAACGACGTCGATGCGAAAAACTTCTTCGACTTCCTGCGCGAGAACACGATCGAAGGTTATCTGGCCGACCCGATGCACGGCGGCAATAAAGATGGAGGAAGCTGGAAAATGATCGGCTTTCCCGGTGCCCGCGCCGACTTTCTTGAGTTCGTTGGTAAAAATCAACCCTATCCGTATGGCCCTGTCGGTATCCTGGGCCGGGAGCAGTAAATGTCAGTCATCCAAAAAAAACCCGTTGATGCCGTTATCGTCGGCTTTGGCTGGACCGGCTCCATCATGGCGATGGAACTTGCCGAAGCCGGTCTGAATGTCGTGGCGCTGGAGCGCGGCCCCGCACGCGACACCTACCCCGATTTCGCCTATCCGAAGATCGTGGACGAACTGTCCTACGGCATCCGCTACAAGCTGATGCAAAACCTCGCCGGCGAAACGGTGACGGTGCGCCACACCCCACAAGACGATGCGCTGCCGTACCGGCAGATCGGCTCGTTCTTGCCTGGCAATGGCGTAGGCGGTGCGGGCGTGCACTGGAACGGCATGCACTGGCGCGCTACCGCCACCGATTTCAAGCTGCGCAGCCACTACGAAGGACGCTACGGCAAAGCGTTTATTCCAGCGAATATGACCATCCAGGATTGGGGCATCACCTACGACGAACTCGAACCGTTTTACGACAAATTCGAATACATCTGCGGCGTCTCAGGCCAGGCAGGCAACGTTCAGGGCAAGATCCTCAAGGGCGGCAATCCGTTCGAAAGCCCACGCTCGCGTGGCTATCCGCTGCCGCCGCTCACCAACAACCTGCCGGCCTCGTTGTTCGAGCAGGCCGCACGCTCGCTGGGTTTGAATCCGTTCGCCGCCCCCGCCTCGAACGCATCGGCAGCCTATACCAACCCCTATGGCATGCAACTGGGCCCTTGTAACTTCTGCGGCTTTTGCGAACGCTTTGGCTGCTACATGTATGCCAAGGCCTCACCGCAAACCACCATCATTCCGGCATTGATGAAAAAGCCGAACTTCGAGCTACGCACCCAGGCGTATGTGACACGCGTCAATCTGGATTCGACGGGCAAGAAAGCCACCGGCGTGACCTACATCGATGCTCAGGGAAACGAAGTCGAACAGCCCGCCGACCTCGTGATACTCGCGGCCTACCAGTTTCATAACGTGCGCCTGTTGCTGCTCTCGAAGATCGGCCAGCAATACGACCCGAAAACCGAACGCGGCACCGTCGGCAAAAACTACGCCTACCAGCTCAACGGCAGCGTTTCGCTGTTTTTCGACAAGGACGTGCATATCAACCCGTTCATCGGCTCAGGCGGCGGCGGCCAGGTCATCGACGAATTCAACGGCGACAACTTCGACCACGGCCCGCTGAACTTTATCGGTGGCGCCTACACCTCGGTCAACACCACGGGCGGACGACCGATCCAGCAATCGGTCCTGCCGCCCGGCACCCCGAACTGGGGCGCGGGCTGGAAAGCCGCGATGAAAGAGCACTACCTGCATTCGATGACGATCGGCACCGAAGGCTCGGTGATGTCATACCGTGAAAACTTCCTCGATCTCGATCCGACCTACCGCGATGCCCACGGTTTGCCGCTGTTGCGCATGTCCTTCGACTGGAAAGACAACGATATCCGCATGTCGCAATACACCACGAACCAGGCGGCGCAAATCGGCCGCGCGATGAAGCCCAAACAGATGGCGATCAGCACCAAGCAGTTCGGCGATCACTACGATGTCCGGCCTTACCAGACGACGCACACCACGGGTGGCGCGATCATGGGCGAGCGGCCCGATACCAGCGTGGTCAACAAGTATCTGCAAAGCTGGGATGTGCCGAATGTGTTCGTGCTGGGCGCGAGCGCTTTTCCGCAGAACTTCTCGTACAACCCAACGGGCACGGTCGGTGCACTGGCGTACTGGGCCGCGCATGCGATCCGGACGCAGTACCTGAAGCAGCCCGGCGCACTCATCAGCGTTTGACGAGGGCTCCCAACATGAAAATTTCCTCTGTGTCTTCCTCAATACGCCTCAGCGGGCGCCACGACATGCGTGCCCGTATCGTGGCACTGGCTTTGCTGCTCACGCCGCTGCTCGCCTTGCTCCTGACTCATGCCGCCCATGCGGCCCCGGCAACAACGACGACAGCGGCGGCAAGCTCGCCCGAGGCACTCGTGCAACGCGGCGCCTATCTGGCGCGCGCGGGCGATTGCATTGCCTGCCACACCGCCGCCAAAGGCCAGCCATTCGCGGGTGGGCTGCCGATCGATACCCCCTTCGGCACGATCTACTCGTCCAATATCACGCCTGACAAGGTCACCGGGATCGGCAGCTATACCTTTGCCGACTTCGACCATGCCGTGCGTGAGGGCAAGTCGAAACGTTATGGCCACCTGTATCCCGCGATGCCCTATCCGTCGTACCGCATCCTCTCGCACGACGACATGCGAGCGCTCTACGCGTACTTCATGCAAGGCGTCACACCCGTGAAGCAGGCCGACCGGCCGACCGGGCTGAAGTTTCCGTTCAACATCCGCATGCTGATGATGGGCTGGAACCTGCTCTTCATCAAAGGCGAGCCGCACTATGCCTACGATGCAACGCAAAGCGCGCAGTGGAATCGCGGGGCCTATCTCATCCAGGGCCTCGCCCACTGCGGCGCCTGTCACACGCCGCATGGCGTGGCGGGCGAGGAGAAAGCGTTTAGCGCCAACGGCAGCAAAAACGCGCGCCAGTATCTTGGCGGCGAGACCCTCGGCGGCTGGAATGCGCCGACGCTCACTGGCGACATTCGCCGGGGTCTGGCGGGCTGGTCCGCAGACCAGATCGCCGAGTTCCTGAAAACTGGGCGGACAGCTCATAGCGCTGCATTTGGCGCCATGACGGACGTGATCAACGACAGCACGCAGTATCTGAGCAATGCCGATCTGGACGCGATGGCGGTGTATCTGAAAAGCCTGAGCGCCCAGCCGCATGCGGCTCCGTTGCAAGCCGCATCTGGCGCCACCGCTGCAGTAGAGGCAACGGCGGCGACGAACGCCCTGCGCAACGGCGATCTGAGCGCTCGTGGCGCGCGGGTCTATCTGGACAACTGCAATGCCTGCCATCGCTCGGATGGGACAGGCGCGGCGCTTACGTTCCCATCGCTGGCAAATAATCCGGTCATTCGTTCGCCCGATCCGACCTCGCTGATTCACATCGTGCTAAGCGGCTCAAAAATGCCAGCGGCCATGCTCGATCCCGCACCACTTGCCATGCCCGATTTCGGCTGGCGTTTGACTGACCAGCAAGTGGCGGATGTGCTGACTTTCATCCGCAGCAGTTGGGGCAACCATGCAACGGCAGTGGATGCCACAAGCGTTGCCCGAGTCAGAAAACAGGTCGATGCAGAACACGTGCTGAAGCCGAAGCCCAAAGCAAAATAATTCACCTGGCACATAACAGGTTTTTTAACGCGCAGGGCTAAAGTCAGCCGCGCCACGCTTGTCACGCGTGGCGCGGTTTTTTTGGGGGAACGCGATTGTTGTAGTACTCGCAGGTAGCGCGCTGTTGCAAGAAACTTGAAGGCTATGCAGCTTTGGGCAAGCTGGCTGCCATGCGTTTTTTCTGCATTCGGTCGATCCAGAAAATCACACATGCCGCCACAGTAGCCGCGCAAAAGTTGTAGACCATGGCGCCTGTAAACGCTTTGGCATAGCGCTCGCTGTTCTGCATCTCGCCAACGCCGCTTAAATTTAAAATATCGACAAATAATATTCCGACGATAGCGACCCCGAATGCTCCACCGACTTGCTGCATCGTGGAGATCAACCCTGCCGCCATTCCCGCTGTCCGGTCGGGCGTCAAGCTTAAAACCAGATTGATCACCGGCGTCATGGACAGTGCCTGACCGATGCCAAATACAAACAGCATGGGTGTAAGCACAAACAGGGACAACGCCGAACCGCGCATGAAAGTAACCTGCCCTATCAGAGCGGCAAAACTCGCGGCATACAACAGCGCGCCAGCTGCAATCGTTCCGTTACCGAAACGGTTAACAAGTTTTGGCGCAGCAAGAGAGGCCAGGGTGAAGGCGACATTCGCGGGTATGAAAATCAGGCCAGCAGTAATGGGGTTTAATCCGAATCCCGTTTGCAGCAATAAAGCCATGCATAGAAAAAACGATGACGATGTCGAATAGACCAGAAAAATAACAAGTGTGCCGCCAGAAAATAAATGCTCACGAAATAAAGCCATATCGATAACCGGGAACCCGCCTTTTTCGGATAAATACCGTTCGTATCGTATAAATGCTAGCAACAGGATGATCGCCGCAAGCAATGAAACATAAGTCCAGACTGGCCATCCGAGGCTCGCCCCTTCCATCAATGGAACAAGGATCAGCCCGAGCCCCGCACTGGCCATTACGGTTCCAGCCCAGTCAAGACCGATTGTGTGCGGCACGCTAGATTCTTTAATCGTTTTGCAAAATATCACCACCGCGACTCCGATGGGAATATTGACCAGAAAAATCACTCTCCAGCCCAAACCCATTAAGTCATTTCCGACAATCGTTCCTCCAATAATTTGCCCGCTAATTGCGGCAACACCGAATGTCATGCCAAGCAGGCCGAAAGCCCAGCGGCGTCCATGTTCATCGAAATGGATACGAATCGAGGCATAAACCTGCGGTAATAGCAGCGCAGCGGCGGCGCCTTGCAAGGCACGGGCGAGAATCAGGAAAAATGCACCTGGCGCAAAACTGCATAGGGCGGATGCAGCGGTAAAGGCAAGCATGCCAAGTGTGTATAGCTTGCGCCGCCCATACCGGTCGCCAAGCCGCCCGCCAGCGATCAGCAACATGCCAAAAGTGAGTTGATAACCAGCAATGACAAAACCAATTTGTGCAAAACTCGCCTGCAAATCATCACGAATTGCGGGAATAGCGAGATTAACAACGAACATATCAAAGATAGTGACAAAACCTCCGGTCAATAAAACTGCCAAACCCAGCCATGACAGATTTTTTTGAGAATTTACAGACTTCATTAAAAATTCCAGTAACTTTAAATACAGATTTATTTGCGCTGTGACGCCTCTTTGGCTGAGCGCAGATCGAAAAATGCCTGGATACCTGTTTGCGTTCGTCCGAGTATCAAGGCATGAATATCGTGTGTGCCTTCATACGTATTCACCACCTCAAGATTGACCATATGTCGCGCGACACCAAACTCATCGGAAATACCGTTAGCACCCAACATGTCACGCGCCAGGCGAGCGATCTCGAGCGCCTTGCCACACGAATTACGTTTCATGATGGATCCAATCTCGGGAGCCGCCATTCCGTCATCCTTCATTCGGCCAAAACGCAGTACGCCTTGCAGGCCAAGGGTAATTTCAGTTTGCATATCGGCCAGTTTCTTCTGGATCAACTGGTTCGCTGCAAGCGGGCGACCAAACTGGTGACGATCGAGGACATATTGACGCGCAATATGCCAGCACGACTCTGCGGCGCCGAGCGCGCCCCAGGCCACGCCAAACCGGGCGCAATTCAAACCGGCGGATGGACCATCCATTCCGATGGCGCCGGGTAAATGTCCCTCTTCCGGAACGAATACCTCGTCGAGTACCACCTCGCCCGTGACCGACGTGCGCAGACCTATTTTTCCGTGAATAGTGGGTGCGCTTAAACCTTTCCATCCCTTCTCAAGAATAAAACCGTGAATCGCATTGCGCCCTTCTTCATCAAGTTTGGCCCACACCAGAAAAACGTCCGCAATGGGCGCATTCGTAATCCACATTTTCGTACCGGATAAGGAATAACCACCGGGCACCCGTTTGGCCCGAGTCATCATGCTTCCCGAGTCAGAACCGTGATTGGGCTCGGTCAGGCCAAAACACCCAATCCATTCGCCTGTTGCGAGTTTCGGTAAATATTTTTCCTTTTGCGCTTCAGAGCCGAATTCGAGTATTGGCATCATGACGAGCGATGACTGCGATGACATCATCGAACGAAACCCCGAATCGACACGTTCAATCTCACGCGCGATCAAGCCATAACTCACGTAATTCAAGCCAGCACCACCGTATTTTTCAGGAATGGTTGGCCCGAGAAGACCTATTTCGCCCATCTCCCGAAAGATCCCCGCATCAGTCCGCTCATGACGAAATGCCTCAACTACACGGGGCGCGAGCCTATCCTGAACATAAGTTCTGGCCGCATCGCGCACCATCCGTTCGTCTTCGGTAAGCTGCTGCTCAAGCAACAACGGATCATCCCATTGGAAACGTGGTCCAACCATCGCTCTGCCTCTTCGTATGTTCGTGTATGTAATAGGTAACCGTTCACAATCGTTTACCGTTCGTTTAGCTCGCTACGCCGATGAAAATACCAGGCCATTTGCAATATCCGGCTAGTCATCAGCATGACCTCATGGAATCACCGCATCACGAAGAAATAAAACCTCGTTCTTTGTGATGCGGCGGCAAAACCCTGATATTTACGTTATTTAAATCATTACCTTTTCGCTTTCGCTCTCTTTTTCGACTTCTTTTTCGATTTTGCCTGTTCCCACCCTATCCAGGAATGACAAAATTCTCCCAGACAGCGCTGAATCGTGATAATGGGAGAAATGATCACCAAAAGAATCAATATAAACTTCTGAATGTTTCAGCCTGCCCCCCATGCATTCCGCAATTTTATAATGCGCAATGGAATCATTCACACTCGTATAAATATAAACTGGCTGAGCCACCTCTTTAATCAATAAATTATTCTCCCTACCACCGCCCAAGGCCATGTTACTAAAGATATTTGCATATCGATAAATTTTTTCTGGTGAGCCAAACGGCTCACTCATTAAACGCATCAACACTGCATTGTCAGTCAAATTAACAAAACTCGATATCATCGCAGAACTTTCACTACGATTATCATTTTTCGCCGGCGCAAACATCAAATCATAATAATGCTCCGCGACCGAAAAATCATTCGCAATAATCGGCAACATTTTTCGCAATCTTCGTTGAAATTCAGTTTGACTGATCTCTTCGTCTGTTTCCAAAGTAAAATCCGGGTTCAAAAATATTCCGGCGATAAACCGGTCGGGATAGGCGGCTAAAGCCCGCATCGCCAACTGGGTCCCCGTACACCACGACAAAACCGATGCGCGCTCCACCCCGATAAAATCACAAATCGTGATCAGGTCATCGATATGCCGCTCGTCACCGCAATTACCCGGATCAAAGGGAGTGAGTAAAGGCAAATCCCGCCGATCCCACGTAATGACACGCGCATGCTCCGACAATCTCTTGGCCAGCGGCAGGAAAAAATCAGCGGACATTCCCACTGCATTCACCATAATAATGGTTTTGTCCTTGCCTTTATTTTTTCCCATTTCATAAACAGGAAACTCGATTTCGGAACCAGTTTTAATCAAATAAGAATCAAATCCAGACTCTTTACTTTGCAAGCTCTCCAGTTCCTGACAATAACTATTTATATACTGCTCGACATCATTCCAGTTTATCGCTAGCAGTGCTGGCTGCGATCTTTGAAAAATCTTCCTCGACGAAACATATTGCCAATAAAAATCACAGCGCCGCACAAAAAATCTTTCGACACCAGACATGGATGGTATCTCATCCTCAAGCTTGATCTGAAAATTAAAATTTGCAGCGATAATATTCATTACCCTTTCGCAATTAAAATTCTCCGGATTAGTCACGTGATAAATCTTCTCATTAATAAAATCCTTCCTTGAAACCGCTATCATTTCAACAATCAACTGATCTACCGGAAGAAAATTAATATATGAGTCAGCTCTTCCATAACAGCGGATCGGATCGCTTGCTTTTCCCAGAAGTTTCCTTGCATCAAAAAAACCGCGAGCCAAACCATACAAACCGGAATCACTGTTGCCATTATGATGAGTCGATGACGGGCCAACGACTACCGAAGGACGGAAAATATTGTATTCAATTTCATTTTCCCGGCAAAAATCATCAATAGAGTGTTCCGCAATATTTTTACTTGCTTCATAGCTGTTATTACATTCAATATCCAGCGGATGCAGCACCTCCATAATAGGCCCCTGCATCTTGCCACATACGTATGCTGTAGAAACATAAAAAAACCGCTTACCCCTGATCTGCTTTATCAAATCAAGCACATTGCGGGTACCATTGACATTAACATTATAAATCAAAGATTTATTTTTCTCTTCATACTGGAGATTTGCCGCAATATGCCAAAACTCATCAATGTTAGCCTCCGCCAATTCTGCTATATGCGCATCAGAAATACCACAGTTCGGCAACGTGACATCTCCAATTATAAAAGTGATTTTATTCAAATAATCTATATTCAGCGGCAACTTATATGCAGCGGCTACATTCGTTAGCGCCATGATAATACGCGATCGAGCCGATGGCAGATCATCAGCCCTTACCAGAACATAAATCGATCTTGCCTGCCGCAAACTCCAATAAAGAAAATGGCTTCCGACAAAACCCGTTGCCCCTGTAATAAAATATGTTTTTGGTTTCACCAGATCATTTTTAGAAAGTTGCTCCAACGTGTTCATATCATCTCCGCTTTAATAGAAGAATTTATTATTCCGCTCCATTCAAGAACGAAACAAATAACCTATACATTTTCATTCACCTCAACCGCTCGACCGCATTAATGATCCGCAAACCAGGGTTTGATTGCCGTACCCCGGTTATATGAGGAAATCGAAATAGAGGGTAATGGTGGGGAAAGAAAGCGCATTTCTGGATCGTTGTAAGTCAGAAAAATAGATCCATCATATTCGTCCGCCATCATTGCACGCTCCGCCTGGCAAGCCAGCAAATATCGTTTCAAGCCATCATCAGTCCCGCCCACCTCCACGTGCCGAGTGGCTGAATTGACCAGGCGATTAACCAGATCAGGAGACAGGCCTAACACATCAATAACTCCCGGCAAATCAACTGATTCCGCCTGATGCAAAACATCGGCCATACTCAATCCAGCTTTTTGCCACAACTCACTCGACCGGACATACGAAAAACCATATTTTTGACAGAGCGCCTGAACATCCTTGAAATAACTTTCAATACGCTCCCTGGGTTTTCCGTTTAATAATGCATGTGTATCAGTCAATATCAATTTAAGCTTTGCCTGCAAGCGCGAATGTGCGGCCGGAGCATCAACAAATTCACGCAATCTTTGCATTGCCTGCCGGTCAGAATCAGAAGCTGATGTTTTTAGCCCTGCTCCCCAATAAGTAATAAATTCCAATGGCCGGGACATCAATATTTTCTTTTGGAAAATCTGGATGATTCGATCTGGTTCTTGAGGATGTGCGCGTTTATATTTCCATGTATTAATAGATTCAAAAGCATCACGGGCATAATCCCCTCTTACCAACCGCCTTAGTTCTTCAATCGCAACCTTTCCCACTGCAGTAGATGGCAAATGTGAAACATGCACGTATTCATTAGGCAAAAATTTCCCCGATAATTTCCCAGCTGCAAAGCGGCGTAATTCAATATCTTTTAATGAAGCACCTTCTTTCAGAACATAAGCAGTGACAATGCGCTCACCCAACAGGGGATCCTCCACCCCGACTGTCTTACTCTCGGCAATAGCAGGGTGTTTACGCAACACAGCATCAATCGATTCAGGAATAACATTAATCCCCGAACGAATAATCACCTCTTTAATTCGTCCAACAATGCAAATATTATTATTCTGGTCAAAATAACCGATATCTCCTGTTTTAAAATAACCGGCATCAGTCAATCTAGAATTACGTTTGCCATTCTGCAAGCGATACCCGCACATAAGAAGTGGCCCGCGAATCTGAATTTCGCCTAACTTTTGGCTACCATTCCCTAACGGACTGGTTTGCGTTATTAATTCAAAATCTCCGGTTGTATCGATATTAATCTCACCCGCGAGCGGATTTCCGGCGCCAACATAGTCGTTTACCTGCCCTGGAACCGACGAAGCAACCCAACAAGTCGTTTCAGTCAGGCCGTAGCCCTGATAAATTTTACATTTCAATAATTTCTCACCCTCTCTCCACAAATCAGAATTCAGGGGCGCCGCACCACAAAAAGCAAATTTCAACGTCGACAAATCCAGACCCGAATTATTTCTTTTGATTAAAAAAGAAATTAATGTTGGAGTCAGGCTAACAATGGATACTTTTTCCGCAAGTATGGCAGCCACGGGATCGCTTGACCGGGTGATATTGCTATATACGGTGGTCGCGCCAGCGATTAATGGCAAACATCCTGTCAGCATAATGGCGTTCATGTGCGACCATGGCAATGTACACAGCAGCCGGTCTTCCCAGCTACATCGATAGCGCGACTGAAGGCTAAAGCCATCCCAGGCCAGATTTTTTTCGCTTAATTCAACATACTTTGGTTGTCCGCTTGTTCCAGACGTCTGAATCAATAAAGCAGGAATTTCCTTCAACTCGTGATACGGAACATAATTTTGTAAATCCTGCTTTGCGCCGGAACATGTTTCAGACATAAATGCACTAATCGATAAAACTTCTACCTTCGATGAAATACTCTCTGGCTCTAATGAAAATCCATCTCCATATAAAACCAGTCTGGCACGAAGGCCTCGAATACTGGCTTGAATATCATTCCGATCCTCGGCAACAGGAGCCAAAACAAGATCTAACTCGATACAAGCCATCAAGAGCGGCAGAAAATTTCCAGTTCTGGTAAGGATGAGGCAGACAACCTGACCAGGTTCTAAATTTCTGGAACGCAAGCGTTCGATTGCAATAAAAGTTTTTTCCAGAATATCCTGATGCGTGAATTTTTCTTGTGCCACATTATCTACCCATGCCAATTCATGCCCATGAGATAACGCATTCAAACGTGCTGCATTAATAAGCCGGTCCGGCTTATCAAGACAGTCCCCCACATTATTTTTCAATGTCATTATTCTTGCTCCCTCAACCATTTAATTTAATAGCGAGTCGATCAGCGATGGTTTCAACCGTTGAATGCCGCTCGACATCATCGCTATCTATTTTTTGACCAATTTTTTCGTCTATAACCAAACTAAGCTCGAGAATTGAAAACGAATCCATCCCCAGCACTTCCAGCGAATCGGTTTGTGAAATATTTTCTGCTTCCTTACCAATAGCATCAGCAACAATGCTTTTTAATACAGAAATAAGACGCTCCCGGCTCCAACGATCTCCCACCATGACTTCTTTCTGAACTGGAACAGAAGTACCCGTTTTTGATTCGCTGGAGCGGCCTCCTAAAGCTTTTTCATGCGCTCCTCGAATTTCCCCTACAGGATCGCTATCTTCTGAAAACAATAGAAAATCCGTGATGTAGCTATTTCCCACGGATTCCGGCCTACGCTGCGCCAGGCACCACATCCCTTGCCCTTTACGAAAAGACAAAGCCGGTAAATCGATCGATTCAATCCCGGTTAACAAATAACCACTGTTTGTGTGTGCGTCTTTTTGGCCGTGTGCAAACCGGAATAATTGCAAACATGAATCCAGCAGGCAGACTTCCCTATCTATTGGCTCTTTCAGATGATCTTCAAAATCCGCAATAACACCTAAAACCCCAAGTGGAGTTTCCACTGCGTGCCGCACCTTTTGAAAATGGGGCCCGTGATACATGCCCGACGAAACATTCATGCCCGCATAAATATCTTCGACCCTGAGAGGTACCTGTTTGCCTTTTAGTAAATCTGAAAGATGAGGCCGATCATTCGCAGAGAACATTGATGGCACAGCTTCGGCCGTTGCGTGAACTACCGATTCCCAACCATCAGCCGCCCTGCTTTCAATTTGAATCTTCCAGCCCTGAGTATTTTTCTGGGCATTTATTCTGAGGACTGTTCGGCTTTCATTAACCGTCAGACTTTTTTTAATATCGATCGCATTAAGTTTCCAGACAATATTGTGATCGAATGTAAATGCAATTGATTTAAATAAATTAATGAAGTATGTTCCTGGCACAACGGCAGCTTCCGCGAGCAGGTGATCTTTTAACCATTCATAGGAATGGATATTAATGAGCGTTTCATAAGCAACTTCGGTTTCTGAAAAATTAATACACATACCCAATCCAGACTCTGTATTTTCCGGAGTCGGCCGCATCCAGCTCATTGGGAGATTCTGTTGTTCAGATTTTTTTTCTGGCAAGCTGCCGATATGACCCTCAAGCCCGGCTGGTGGCTCCTCAATCACCATATGCGCATTAGTCCCTCCCATTCCAAACGAGCTAATAGATGCCCGTCTTTTTTTGCCATTTTCCGAGTTCCATGATGTACATGTGGGTGGAACATAAAATGGAGTATCAGAAAAATCGACAGGTGCTGCATCGTAAATATCGGACGCAATCTGTTTCTGGCTTAAACTCAATGCCACCTTAATCAAACTAGCCGCTCCAGATACCGCTTCCAGATGGCCGATATGCGCCTTTACTGTGCCCAGACCGCAATAGCCTTTCTTTTTGCTTTTCGCAGAAAATGCCTTGGTCAAACCCTCGATTTCAATCCGGTCCCCCAATCTGGTTCCAGTTCCGTGAGCCTCCACAAGGCCGATTGTTTCAACATCAATATGCTCTAATGCACGCTCAATGACCTCACGCTGACCTTCTGCACTGGGCGCAGTAAAACCATCCTTGCGGTTTCCATCATTATTGATTGCCGAAGAAACAATCACGCCAAAAATCGCATCTTTATCTCGAATAGCATCTTTCAAACGTTTCAGAACGACAACCGCAGCGCCATTGCCATGAACCGTGCCATTTGCTTTTTCTGTAAAAGGACGGCAATGCCCATCGGCAGAAAATATGCTGCCATCGACAAAGCGATACGGACGTAATTGAGGCGTCATAACACTAGCCCCGCCCACCAGTGCAACATCACAATCTTTTGCTGCAAGGGCGAGGCAAGCCAGATGGGCGGCAACGATCGAACTCGAACAAGATGCCTGAACGTTAATAGCCGGGCCCTGAAGATTAAGTATGTTTGCCGTTCGCAACGAAATATAATCTTTGTCGTTTTGTAATGTCGATTGCAATCCCTCCAGTGTATGAAGACTGGTATCAACGGGATTTCTTGTATAGGGCAAATATGTATTCATCGGGCAGCTTGCAAATACCCCCACCCGATTATTTGAAAATTTTTCCGCAGAAGTATGTTTCTTAACCGATTCAAGTGCACCTGAGGCACAGGTTAAAAACAGTCGATGTTGCGGGTCTATCATCGACGCTTCTCTTTTACCCAATTTAAAATAAGGATAATCAAAACGATCTGCATTATCCAGATAACCCGCCGCAAGATACACTCCTGCTTCAGCAGCACCCGCGAGTCTTAATATGCCACTTTTCTTATTACGCAAATTTTCCCAAAATTGCGCAACAGAGGCTGCGCCGGGAAGTCGGCAATCCATTCCTACGATTGCAATAGGCGTTTCAAGCATGGACATCTCCTTAAGGTTTTAACAAAAACAAAATTATTCAGATTCATACAGACCAGCAGAATCAAATCAGCACAATTTCATTAAATTAAACAGGAATATCGCCGTTTTCATGGAAAATGGACGAATAATATCCATGACTGATCCAGCCATGAATAACTTCTGGTTACAAAATAATTGTATTTTTACATCAGACGGAATTCTTACGCCTCCATGCCAATGAGTCTCTCATATATATTATTGATGGTATTTTAAATGGACGTACGGCATACCCTGCCAGACAAGCAAGCAAGTTTTATTGCGGCGATTTATTGCAAAAGCTGATTTCCCTGAATGCCTATCTCTTCGCCTTCATATGCTTTACTTAATTATTTAACGTCTTTGCCATATACCACGATTCGAGATTACTCGATATTTTTTCCAAGTTCAACCACTAATCTCACGCAAAAATGATATTTTTCATTATTTAACACTCTCTTTATATTAAATCCGTTATTCCAAATATTGATTTTAAAAATTTTATAATTCATTAAACCCTCAAAAAATTAAAATCGTTTCAAACCTCGACAGTTAAGACATAAAACGCATACGCATGGCGTCTTTCAAGACGTATCAATACGTGTACCAATTCATTTTGTTTGGACGATGAGGAAGAGATGAAGCGCGCCGGCCATGCCACGAAGGTTGCTCGCGCAAGAAATCAAAATCGTTGAGCTATCGCTGCCGAACCCTGAAAGAGATAGGCCAAGGCTAAACAGATCTTGTTTGCGCTGGATGAATGTGCAGGGAATTTCCGCGCCGCACGGGCGTCGGCCTGCGGGTCGAACATTGAATAGTTCGTAGAAAAAGGGCTGGCAGTCGCCAGTCCAAACCACGTTCGAGTTTGGAGAAAATTATTGAGTCACGCCTGATATTGTCCAGGCGCTTCACAACACATGGACACGAACACGTCTGTATTCTTGTTCGTCAGACAAAGCACGTGCGCGAACTCAACCATGTACGTTGCCCTTGCCTTGGCCCGGGGTGGGAAGGATGAGATCCTCAGAAATGCTGCGAGATGAAGCACGAGCACATACGTAATAAAGCAATGCAGGTACGGCCAAGCCGAGAATCCATGAGATATCCGTACCGCCCAGCGCGTCGACCAGTGGCCCCGTGTAAAAACTGGTGGAAATAAACGGCAACTGGACCAGGACACCGATCAGGTAAACCCCGATCCCTATTCCATTCCAGCGGCCATAGCGGCCATCCGGATCCGATAAGGCCGGGATGTCATAACGTGATTGGGTAAAACAGTAAAAATCCACCAGATTGATCGCGCTCCACGGGGTAAAAAAAGCCAGCAGGAACAGAATGAAGGCACTGAATTCTTTTAGAAACGAATGTCTTCCAGCAAGCGCGACCCACGTCGATACCCCCACCATTCCAAGAATGTAGAGCAGGCGATGGCGGTTCGAAATCATATGCTGACCGCGGAAGCCGCTGACGATCGTCGCCATCGACATGAAGCTGCCGTAGGCGTTCAGCGTCGTCACGGTAATTTTCCCGAAAGCGATGCTGAAATAAAGCAGCGCTGCGATGGCGCCGCTTGCCCCAAGCCCGACGATATACGACACCTCATGGTGCGAAAACTGGTTTCCCGCAAGCGCGGCAGCGAACACACCGAAGGTCATGGCAGCCTGTGCGCCGATCACTGAACCTAGTCCAACAGCAAAAAACGTTCGTACTGGCGAGGTCGTACAGGGCAAATAACGCGAGTAATCCGCAACATAAGGGCCAAAGGCTATCTGCCATGAGGCAGATAGCGACATCGACAATAAAAAACCTGGAAGGGTAAAGTGCCGGTTTGCAAGCAGCATGCCAATGTCGTAGCGCGCGAAAAGTTGCGCAAACATAAACACAAAGGCAATCACTCCCACGATGCTTGCAATACGTCCCACACGATGAATCGCACGGTAGCCGAGGATTGTCAGCAGCATGATGACGAGGGCGAAAATCATAATGCCCAATGAATCGCTGACATTAAGCAACTGGGCGATCGCCTGACCAGCCAGCACCGATCCGCTTGCGGAAAACCCCACATACATCAGGCAGACAAGAACGATCGGAACTACCGCGCCGTAGACCCCAAACTGCACACGGCTAGAGATCATTTGTGGAAGACCGAGCTGGGGCCCCTGTGCACCATGCAACGCCATGATTGCGCCACCCATGACCTGCCCGAGCAACAACCCGACAAGCGACCAAAACACGTCTCCACCCAGCACAACGGCAAGCGCCCCGGTCACGATGGCCGTAACTTGCAGGTTGGCCGATAACCAAAGCGTGAATTGACTAAACAAACGTCCGTGCCGTTCTGAATCAGGAATGTAATCAATGGAGCGCGACTCGATCAACGCACTGCCAGCAGGGATTTGGGTGGAAACCGCCACAGAATATCCTCCAGAACGCTACGTTTCAGATGCCGTATCCAATGCCATGGCAAACCGCAGACTATGAAAGCGACGGACCTAGCCGGATGGGATCTTTTGAGTGCCGGCTGCTTCTATAGTTAGCTTTCCTGCACACGAATTTACTTGTATAGACAAATTCAGGCCAATAGGTGCTTACCCGGTCCGCACTGCTCACGTACGTCGGTGCTCATTGGGATCAAAACGCTGTGCTACTCAAAGGGAAACGTTGCATGGGCCATGACTGGTTCAGCCAAGCTGAAGGAGAGAACTGGAGAAGTAGCGCACCATGCATGAACCTCATGCTCCGCCAGGCGCCCTGAAAGCAAAAAGCCCTCACACGGAGGGCTTTTTGCACCACAACAATCTTCAAACCTTATCGCGCGCCAACTTGAGTCGCCACGCGGCAATGATCAACCGAGCGCCCAAGCTTACGCAAAATTCTTCGCGGCGAAATCCCAGTTGACGATGTTCCAGAATGCTTCAACAAACTTCGGACGAGCATTGCGATAGTCGATGTAATACGCGTGTTCCCAAACGTCGATTGTCAGCAGTGCCTTTGAATCCGTCGTCAACGGTGTCGCTGCGTTGCTGGTGGAGACCAGGTCCAGCGAACCGTCTGCCTTCTTCACGAGCCATGCCCAGCCTGAGCCAAACGTGCCGATTGCGGTCTTGGCGAACTCTTCCTTGAACTTGTCATAAGAGCCCCACTTCTTGTTGATCGCCTCACCCAGTGCGCCGGTGGGTGCGCCACCACCTTGCGGCGACAGGCTGTTCCAGAAAAAGGTGTGATTCCAGACTTGCGCGGCGTTATTGAAAACACCGCCGCTGGCTTTCTTGACGATCTCTTCGAGCGGCAGGCTTTCGAACTCCGTGCCCTTGATCAGATTGTTCAGGTTTGTCACATAGGTTTGGTGATGCTTGCCGTAGTGAAACTCGAGAGTCTCTTCCGACATATGCGGGGCAAGCGCGTTTTTAGCGTAAGGCAACGGCGGGAGCGTATGTTCCATGATGTTGTTCCTTTTCTGTTCGTGGGGGAGTTCTGCGGATGACACCGTAGGACCAGGAATTGTAGGCGAGTTGGAATAACCCCGCAAACCAGCGGTATTTACCTACGTCAGGTGCTCGATAGCTATGCTAGTCCGCTTCCTGAACCGTGTTATAGATCGCTGCCGAGACGCGGCTGCACGTCAGCGAGCGTGATGTCCGCCGTGCCTTCGGCGAGATGCAGCGTGAGATGACGCCCAGGCTTGAGACTCGCTGGCGTGCGCAGCGCGCGACCATTCCGGCTGTCGAGTAGCGCAGCGTAACCACGCTCCAGCGTGCGCTGCGGGCTCAGCACTTCAAGCCGCGCGGCCAGCGTCGTCACGCGGGCGCTGTGGCGTTCGTGCCGCCATTGCAATGCCTGATCGAGACGCAAGGCCAACCCTGTCAGCCGGATCTGATGCGCGACGAGATCTGGACGCCAGCGTTGCCAGCGCATCTGCGATAGCGCGAAGCGAGCCCGGGCATCGCGCACAGGGCGCGCGCCAGCAGACGCCAGACGTGCTGCCAGTTGCTGCAAGTGCAAGCGTTGCCGCGCCAGGCGCTCCGTGGGCGACACCAGCCGTCGCGCGAGCCAGTCGAGTTGCTGCGCGCGCCGCTCGCGCAAGCGCTCGAAGCCGCGCGCCAGCATGGCGTGGCGTTGCCCGAGTTCACGCAGCAACGTCGCGCGGGGCGGACTCACGAGCTCTGCGGCACCGGTCGGCGTAGGCGCGCGGACATCGGCGGCAAAATCGGCGATCGTGAAATCGGTTTCGTGACCGACACCACTCACCACTGGCACCGCGCTCGCGGCAATCGCGCGCGCCAGCACTTCCTCATTGAAGGCCCAGAGATCTTCGATTGAGCCGCCACCACGGCACACGATCAGCACATCCACTTCGCGCCGCGCGCTCGCCGTCGTGACCATCGCCGCGAGTTTCGCGCCCACGCCGGCACCTTGCACCGGTGTGGGATAAACGATCAGCGCAACATGCGGGGCACGGCGTGCGAGCGTGGTCAGCACGTCGCGCAAGGCGGCGGCCTCGCGCGACGTGACGATGCCGATCGCCCGCGGATGCAGCGGCAAGGGCCGCTTGCGTTCGGCGGCAAAGAGCCCTTCGGCTTCGAGTTGCGCCTTGAGCTTGAGGAACGCCTCGTACAGCCGTCCTTGCCCAGTGCGGCGTACGGCTTCGACATTCAGTTGCAATTCACCGCGCGGCTCGTACATCGTGACGAGCGCACGCACTTCGATATGGTCGCCTTCACGTGGCAGAAATCCCGCGTGCTGCGCCCGGCCGCGAAACATCACACAGCGCATCTGCGCCTGCGCATCCTTGATCGAGAAATACCAGTGCCCGCTTGCGGCACGAGTGAAATTCGAGACTTCACCGCCCACCCAAACCAGCGGAAACGAACGCTCCAGCATCGAGCCAATGGCCTGGTTCAGCGCCGAAACCGGCACCACGACATCAGCGCCGGAAGACATGGCCTGCGTCATCTGAGAGAAAGTCATACGGAACACCCGTTGCACAAGATCGGCCCAGACAATAGACCGGACAGCCATCGGCGTCCAGCCGCCATAACGTGGAGAGAACAAAGTGTTCACAATTTCCGGGCTGCATCCATAATTTGTAACAATTGCCTGCCAGCGCCACAAATCTCATCATAAGCATATGATTTATATTTGTTTTTTATCCCTAAAATACGTGGGTATAGCGATACAAGCAAGGTTTGGCGGCCCTTTCAGGACATGTCACAGCAACTTCTCCACAAAGTTATCCACAGATTGCAGCGCATCTCGCCTGGCCATGAAGCTGATCTGCCTTTCCGCTGAAAACGTTCACATGCGATGCGCGGCTTGCCGGGCGAGGGGCTCGCGCGCTAGAGTGCCGGGTTCAGGCTAGGGCAGCGCTGGGCGCTTTTTTCCGCATCATCTCCGCCTTGCCCGGAACAAACAGACAACCGCCAGACAACCGCCAGACAACCACCGGCAGGCGCCGATCTTCACGGTGCCGGTCTATCGCCGAAGCCCTGTCCCCGCCCCTTCCCGGAGAATCGCACCGATGTCAGCCTTAACCAGCGCGTTGAGCGCGCAGTTTTCATGAGCGGTTTGCGCGCCACGCTCGAAACACACCTGACCCGCGCCTGGCAGCAGCGCGGTCCACTGGCCTGGGCGCTCACACCGCTGGCATGCCTGTTCGGCGCCCTCACCGGTCTACGCCGCAGCGCCTATGCCTTGGGCTGGCTCAAGACGGTGCAACTGCCCGTGCCGGTGGTGGTGGTCGGCAATGTCACTGTCGGCGGCACCGGCAAAACCCCGAGCGTGATTGCTTTGGTCGAAGCCTTG
Organism: Paraburkholderia hayleyella; assembly: GCF_009455685.1. Classification (NCBI taxonomy): domain Bacteria; kingdom Pseudomonadati; phylum Pseudomonadota; class Betaproteobacteria; order Burkholderiales; family Burkholderiaceae; genus Paraburkholderia; species Paraburkholderia hayleyella. The sequence continues at coordinate 2,682,893 of NZ_QPES01000001.1, forward strand.
CGTCATGCAGGCTTCACGCCGGGCGTCGTGTCGCGCGGCTATGGCGTCAAACTGCACCGGCCAACCGCTGTCACGGCGGCGTCCCAGGCAAGTGCCGCAGGCGATGAACCCGTGCTGATTGCCCGCCGCACAGGCGCGCCCGTCTGGGTCCATCCTGATCGCGTTGCCGCCGCGCAAGCGCTGTGTGCGGCCCACCCGCAAGTCGATGTGATCGTCAGCGACGATGGCTTGCAGCATTACCGGCTCAAGCGCGACGTCGAAATCGTGGTGTTCGATCATCGGCTCGGCGGCAATGGTTTTCTTCTGCCCGCTGGCCCGTTGCGCGAGCCGCTATCACGCCAGCGTGATGCAACGCTCATCAATAATCCTTACGATCGCGTGCTTCCGCCCTGGCCGAATACTTTCGCGCTCGATCTCACTCCCGGCGAAGCCTGGCATCTCGATGATCCCGCGTTGCGTCGGCCGCTCACCCAGTTCGATAGCGAACGGGTGCTGGCCGCCGCCGGTATCGGCGCCCCCGAGCGCTTCTTCGCCACCGTGCGTGCAGCGGGGCTCACCCCTCGCACACAAGCGCTGCCCGATCATTACGCCTTTGCCAGCAACCCCTTCGCCAGCGCCGATGCCGACACCATCCTGATCACGGAAAAGGATGCAGTAAAATTGGCCGCCTGGCACGACGCACGAATCTGGGTTGTCCCTGTCGATGCCGTGCTTGACCCTCGCCTCATTGCTTTTGTTGTGGAGAAACTTCGTGGACGCTCGCTTGCTTGAAATTCTTGTTTGCCCGCTGTGCAAGGGCCCTCTCAGTTATGTGCGCCCAGCCCAGGAACTGGTCTGTAGCGTGGACAAGCTGGCTTATCCAGTCCGCGACGGCATTCCTGTCATGCTCGTCAATGAAGCCCGGCAAACCGTTGAAGGCACCGTCGTCGAACCACCGCCAGCGACGCCCGACAACTAGGCTTCAGCCTGCCGCTCCAGCCCAGCCCGATCCTGGCCGGCCTGGAGATCGGGGGCCAGGCCCGCTTCCGGCTTTCCCCCTCTGGCTTCCCTCAGCCCCTCAGCCCTTCAGCCCCGCAGCCCCGCAGCCCTCTTCCCCGCCATTCCATGACCGATTCCAGCATCGTGCCTTTCATTGCCGTCGTGCCTGCACGTCTGGCGTCCACCCGCTTGCCGGGCAAGCCGCTCGCCGATATCGGCGGCAAACCCATGGTGGTGCGCGTTGCCGAGCGCGCGCGCGCTTCCGGCGCGCAGCAGGTGCTGGTGGCATCCGACGCGCCCGCGGTGCTTGACGCCGCTCGCGCGCATGGTTTCGACGCGGTGCTCACCCGTGCTGACCATCCTTCCGGCACCGACCGCCTGGCAGAAGTCGCCGCCCAGTTCGGCTGGAGCGACGACACGCTGATCGTCAACGTGCAAGGCGACGAGCCGCTGATCGACCCGGCGCTGGTGCGCGACGTAGCATTGCATCTGGCCACTCATCCTCACTGCGCCATTGCCACGGCGGCACATTCCATCACCGATGCCGCCGACGTTTTCAATCCCAATGTCGTCAAGGTCGTGCTCGACGCGCGCGGCCTCGCGCTGTATTTTTCCCGCGCACCGATTCCCTGGGCACGTGACGCCTACCTGTCCCAATGGTCTGGACAGGCCTCTCTGCCCGCCCCCCCCGCCGGGATGGCGGTGTACCGTCACATCGGGCTGTATGCCTATCGCGCGCAGTTTCTGCGCGCCTATCCGATGCTCAGCCCGTCACCGCTTGAGCAAGCCGAAGCGCTCGAACAGTTGCGCGCCCTGTGGCACGGCGAACGGATCGCGGTATTGCTCACCCGCGAAGCGCCCCTGCCTGGCGTCGACACCCCCGCCGATCTCGCACGTGTGCAGTCGCTATTTGGTTCAGCGGCAGAATAAGCCGTGGCATAATCGGACGTTTTGCGCACCCCTCGCTGCAACATCGCGCGTCGGCAATGACGCCCGGGTTTGCCTGGCCCCAGTTCCCTTTTGTCCGCGTCACCCGTTCCTTCGCACTGCCATTTTCACTGTGCCGTGCGACGGAACTCGATGAGGCCGGCATAAGCGCTCACGCAGGGCAAACCGCCGCCAGCAGCGCACAGCATTTACACAGATCTGGAGATATCACATGCGTTTGATCCTGTTGGGCGCTCCCGGAGCGGGCAAGGGCACCCAGGCAAACTTCATCAAGGCCGAATTCGGCATTCCACAAATTTCCACTGGCGACATGCTGCGTGCGGCGGTCAAGGCGGGCTCGCCGCTCGGCGTCGAAGCAAAGCGCTATATGGAGGCAGGCGAACTCGTCCCGGACACGCTCATCATCAATCTGGTCAAAGAGCGCCTGCTTGCGCCCGATTGCACCAACGGTTATCTGTTCGACGGCTTTCCGCGCACGCTGCCTCAGGCCGAAGCCATGAAGCAGGCAGGCGTGGCGATCGATTACGTGCTTGAGATCGACGTGCCATTCGATGAAATCATCGTGCGCATGAGCGGGCGCCGGGTTCATGCCGCGTCAGGCCGGACATATCACACACGCTTCAATCCGCCTAAAGTCGAGAACCGCGATGACATCACCGGCGAGCCGCTGATCCAGCGCGACGACGACAAGGAAGAAACCGTGCGCAAGCGGCTTGATGTGTATGTGGCACAAACCTGTCCGCTGATCGAGTACTACACCCGCTGGGCACAACAGGGCGACCCGGCCACACCACTGAAAGCGCCGCAGTACCGCCGCATTTCAGGGATGGGCAGCGTCGATGAAATCCGCTCGCGCGTGTTTGCCGCGCTGCAATAGCGGCCAATAGCAGCCCTGGGCGGCTGCCTGTTCTGGCCTGATGGCCCAAAAACGCATCCCCCACAAAACCCGCCATCCTGGCGGGTTTTGTTTTTGTGCGTTTTTGTGTTTACGTTTTTGTGTGTTTGTGTTTACGCAGCCAGACACCTGCCAGCCGTTAGAATCAGTTCGCAGAAAACCCTGACCTGGAGGAGACACCATGGATCTCAACGGCAATGTATTTCTGATTACGGGCGGCGCCTCCGGGCTAGGCGCGGCAACCGCCCAACGTTTCGCGCAACAGGGCGGCCGGGTCGTCCTCGCGGACCTGAACGAGGACGCGGGCCAGGCGCTCGCTCAAACGCTTGGCGGACGCTTCGTGCGCTGCGACGTCAGCCGGGAAGACGATGCGCAAGCGGCTATCGCCGCGGCCACACAGTTCGGCATCGTCCGCGGGCTCATCAATTGCGCGGGTATCGCCCCCGCGATCAAAACCCTGGGCAAGGAAGGCCCGCACCCGCTCGAGGCATTTGTCCGCACCCTCTCGATCAACCTGGGCGGTACCTTCAACATGGTGCGGCTCGCGGCCGCCGCGATGGCGCAAAACGAACCGAACGCGCTCGGCGAACGGGGAGTCATCGTCAACACCGCATCCGTCGCGGCCTTCGACGGACAAATGGGCCAAGCCGCGTATGCCGCATCGAAGGCGGGCATCGCGGGCATGACACTGCCACTGGCACGAGACCTCGCTCGCAACGCGATCCGCGTGATGACGATTGCCCCAGGTATTTTCGAAACACCCATACTGCTAGGCATGCCGCAAGAGGTGCAAGCCGCGCTCGGCGCGATGGTGCCGTTCCCACCCCGTCTAGGCAAGCCCGCTGAATACGCCATGCTGGTGGAGCAGATTTTCGCCAATCCGATGCTCAATGGCGAAGTGATCCGGCTCGATGGTGCGATTCGGATGCAGCCGAAATAAAACACCGCTAAAAGCGCGGCTCAACCGTGAGCAGTAGCGGTGTGAGAGGAATTTGACTCAATGGATTTGAAGCGAGAAGCAAGAGGCAAAACGTGAAAAGTGAAGCTGAAAATCAGTCGTGATTGTTCTGCTGGGCACGTTGGCGCAACTCGTGCAGTTGCGTCTCGACGGCAGCCGCATCGTCTGCATCCGGCCGGTCGCCCAGATAGTGTTCGAGATCTTCCAGTGCGAGGCGCAGATAGTTGAGCCGCGCATACGCGAAGCCACGGTCACGCACCTCCTCGATATTGTCGGACAACAGGATGACCAGCCGTTGCTGCACCGCGAGCAGGCGCTGCCAACGCTCCGTCTGCAAATAAGTGGCCTTCAGATTACGCAACATTCGCGCGACGATCTCGCGCCGCGTGGCCGGTTGCAGCAGCAAACGCAGCGCCCGTCCCACCGATTCCCCAGCCGTGGCGACATAAGGCTCCAGCATTTCGATCATTTCGCCTTCGGAAAGCGAATGGCCCGTGGTCGGATCGAGCATCACATTGCCCGCAGGCGTCATCACACGCAGCAGAAAATGCCCTGGAAACGACACGCCACGCACGGGAATGCCAATCTGTCCGGCCATCTCCAGATACAGCACACCCAGCGAAACCGGAATCCCGCGGCGGCGTTTGAGCACCATATTCAAATGGCTGTTGTCGGGATCGTAGTAATCGTTGGTATTGCTGGAGAAACCCAGCTCACGGAAAAAGAAATCGTTCAGCTGGAGCACTTTGTGTTCGATGCTGGCGTCGTCCGGCAAGTGTTGCTGCAAACGCAGCACCAGCGCATCGAGCTCGGCCAGCGTGCCTTGCATATCGAGATCCGGATAGGCATCCTGGGCCAGCGCTAGCACGGCTTCGGTCAGCGGCAGGCTCTCATCTTCGGCGACGAGCGTACTGAAATAATCGAGAACCCGGGTTATACCCATCACGCCACTCGTCGTCTGAAATAAGTGTATTTAAAACCCATCGCCCAGAGCATACCGAAATAAAGTACGGCGAATAACACAAGGCATGCGCCAAGCAACGCGATACGCTCAAGCGGTCTGGCATGCAGGCCGATCCAGTCGAAACTGCCCGAAAACCAGTGCATCGCCCCTGCCAGCACAAAGCACGCCCCTACCAGTTGGGCAAAAAACAGCAACCAGCCCTGGGATGGCATGTAAATCCCGCGCCGCCGCAAACCAATGAAAAGCAGCAGCGCATTCACACACGCGCCAAGCCCCACACTCAAGGTGAGCCCGGCATGCGCTAGCAGCGGCACAAAAACCAGATTGCCGATCTGGGTCACGATCAGCACACCGATGCCGATCTTCACCGGCGTCTTGATGTCCTGCTTGGCGTAAAAACCGGGTGCCAGAATCTTGATCAGAATCAGCCCAATCAGGCCAACGCCATAAGCGGCCAGCGCCCGCGCGACCATCACCACCGCATGGCCATCGAACTTGCCGTAATGAAAAAGCGTCGCCGTCAGCGGCTCGGCAAAGAAAAACAGCGCGACCGCGCTCGGCGCGGCAAGCAGGAACGTCACACGCAAACCCCAGTCGAGCAGCGCTGAGTATTCGTGCGCATCGGCATCGACATGCGCTTGCGACAAGCTTGGCAGCAAGATCGTGCCCAGCGCCACGCCCAGCAGCGCAGTGGGAAACTCCATCAGACGGTCGGCGTAATTGATCCATGACACCGCGCCGGGGCCGATATGCGAAGCAATATTGGTGTTGATAATGAGACTGATCTGCGCCACGGATACGGCAAACATCGCGGGCACCATCTTCGCCAGCACCCGTTTCACGCCGCGATGCGCCAGCGCACGTAACGGGTTCAGTCCAATGTGCGGCAACATGCCGATTTTCTTCAGCCCGGGCAACTGGACCATGAACTGCAGCACGCCGCCGACAATCACGGCCCATGCCAGCGCATATACGGGCGTTTGCAAATAGGGGGCGACAAACACCGCCGCCGCGATAAAAGCGAGATTCAGCAGCACGGGAGCGAACGCGGGCAGCGAGAAGTTCTTGTAGGTATTGAGTACGCCCGACGCCAGGGACGTGAGCGAAATAAAAACGATGTACGGGAACATGATGCGCGTCATCGTCACGGCCAGGGTGAAGGCCTCGCCCTCGGCGCGCAAGCCAGAAGCGACGATCAGCACGACCCACGAAGCCCCCGCCACGCCGATCAGTGAGAGCAGCGCAAGCGCCCACGCCAGCACGGTCGAAGTCGCATCGACCAGCGCCTTGGTCGCGTCATGGCCTTGCTGGTTCTTGAATTCGGCCAGAATAGGCACGAATGCCTGCGAAAATGCACCTTCGGCGGAAATACGGCGCAACAGGTTGGGAATACGGAAGGCGACGTAAAACGCGTCGGTGTAGGGGCTAGCGCCGAACGCGCGCGCGATCAGCGTTTCACGGGCCAGTCCGGTCACGCGCGACAACAGCGTGAAGCCGCTGACCGTCAGCAAGGCTCTGAAGAGATTCATGGGGCGCTCATTATACGGATGCCACCCACTCCCGACGAGCCAGAACGCGATTTAGTCCGCGTTATCTCGCAGCGGTCACGGCCCTCCGCCTGGCTGAGGCGTGGCCGAGGCTGGTTTTTTCGCATATGGCTGATTTTGTTGTTATAATCGCCGGTTTCGAAGCTCGCTTGCTCGCGCCTTCATTCTTTGCACCTCGCTGTAACCGCTTGTATTGCTTGTATTAACCGGCTTTGCAACGCGGCTTTACAGCGCACGTGGAAGTGGAAGTGGAGGTGGGGAGATGAGTCTGAGGATGAGTCGGGTGAATCAAACACGGGCAGCACTAGCGTGATTTCGCTTCGCTGAATCAGTCATTCTTCGATATTTTTGCGCCCTTGGGCAATCGCTTCCAAGGGTTCGGATCTAAAAGCAGCGTCCGGTCACCTTTAACAGCCGGGCTGCAAACAGGAACAGGATAAGGAACCGTCATGGCTAACACAGCACAAGCACGCAAACGCGCTCGCCAGGCCGCCAAGGCCAACTCGCACAACTCGGCGCTGCGCTCGAAGTTCCGTACAGCCATCAAGGCCGTGCGCAAGGCGATCGACAGTGGCGACAAGGCCAAGGCTGCTGAAATTTTCCAGGCTTCAGCCAAAACCATCGACATCATCGCCGACAAGAAAATCGTTCACAAGAACAAGGCAGCACGTCATAAAAGCCGCCTCGCAGCCGCGATCAAAGGCCTGCAAGCTCCCGCAGCCTAAGTTCAGCGCAGCACAAAAGCCTCGCAGTTTCTGGCTCAGTTTCTGGATAAGCCCGCCGCAGCGGGCTTTTTCTGTTTCAACGCCGCCAACCTCATTGGCGCAGCGACTCTCCGCAGTGCTCCTCCGCAGTGCTCCTCCGCAGTGCTCCTCCGCAGTGTTCCTCTTTAAATCCCCCTGCTTCAACCGATAATTAATCGCGCGAACAGCGAGCCTGCGATCGTTCAGGCTCGCTCAGGCTGGCAGATCACGTACACGAAGCTGTAGCCTCAAACACCTGGCAACTAGCGCACAGGATCGGGCAACACCGGCCTTCCCACAAGACAGGAGCGCTCACTATTCTCTCCGTATAATTGCGAAATTAATTTTGCGATGCCGCCCGACAGCGCAGGGATAACGTTATGGCTTCCGGTTGGGGCACCTCCCCCATGTTTCGCCTGAAACTTTCGCCTGAAACCAACGCTATCTCAAATTACTGCAGTTTTGCTCCGGACAACGAAAATGCGTTTTCTCAAGCTTGGCCCACTTCTTCTGACATTGAATCTGATCACCGTCCATGCAGCTCCAGCGCAAGACGGCCCGTCCTCAAAGTCAACCGATCCGTTCCTGGAAATCTGCGCACCGGTGAAAAACAAGGTTGTGCCTGGCGTAGACCTCAACCCTAAGTCAGGACAAAAAGGGGACGAGGATTGCGAAGCGCTTTATTACGCCCCAGGCGGTCATCCCGATTACAAGGCCGCATACCAATGCGCCTTGCGAAAGAACGACCGGCAAGTACTGACGATGTCGTACGCGAACGGATACGGCGTTCAGCGCGATGTTGCGGCTGCCCTGAAAATAGCGTGCACCTCCCGCGATGGCCCGTTTCCTGATCTCCTGGAAAGCGCGACTCATCTTCGAAAAATGCTCTCGGATGGATCAACTGAGAAATTCGATCAATGCGATGACGTTAGCAGCACGGCAGGCAGCAAGCATTGCGATGCGATAAAACTATCCTTCGATTCGGCCGCCCGCGCACAACGCCTGGCCGCCATCACTCAAGCATGGAGCCCCGCGGATAAAAATGCGTTTGCTACGCTCGAAAAAGCGAAGAACTCATATCTCGATACTTACGCCAAATCCGAAATCGACAGGACAGACGGGGCAAGTGACGCTTATGCCGCCGCGGCGCGTTCCTCACAAGAAGATAGTTTTACTGAAACACTCGACTTGCTGGAAAAAGGAAAATTTCCCCGCGCCTCCAAGGCCGCGTTTGAACAAGCCGACAAAGCGCTGAACAAGGCCTATCGCTTCACGCAGCGTCCACGTAGCCGGTCAGCCGAAGAATCCATGTGGGGTGCGATCAGCGCCACAGGTATCCGCGAAACACAGCGGGCCTGGCTCCGCTACCGTGACGCGTGGGTAGCATTGGCTGCAAAACGATACCCTGCTGTCAGTGCAACGGCGATCAAAACCTATCTCACCCGCCAGCGCACTGATGGGCTGGAAGTGTTCGTTCCGCCGAACTCGCCCAAGATCTGAACGGAAATTGAGCAGCGACTCCGCCAGCATGCTGGCCGTAATAAAAAACGCCTCGCAGTCTGAACTGCGAGGCGTTTTTGCATCGTCGCGCACCATCACGTGCGCGACTTCGCTACTCGTCCGGGCGCCCCTGATAACGGGCACTGCCTTTTTGCGTACCGTGTTCCGGCGGCAGCTCACAAGCCTCGGTCACAACGAGATCGTTGTCTCTGGCGAAATTCATCACGAAATCGAAAGCCATCGGCTCGATATCGCGCAAGCGCGAATCCAGAATCACGCACTTGAGATCGCCCAGCAAGGTTGGGCGCACATAGAGCGAATATTGCAGACGGGCGTTCGGCCCCCGCGCCCCCGGCCCGAAACACGACAGCACACCCGCGAGCCGCTCCGACCAGTCGCTCGGCCGGAATTTTTTGCCGCTTTTGGTGATGCCTTGGATAAAGAATTCGGTTGGAGGTACTTCGACCATGTAGGGATACCTGTACGGCGCCCGGCTCAGGGAGTTGCCGGCACATCGGGTGGGTGCTGCTGCGTATGCAAATCCGGCCCTATGCCCACCATGGTTCACAGAGACACGGTAAGCGCCACGTATTGCACGATGCGCACGATGCGCACAATGCGCACGATGTGCTCACACTGCACAACACCGCATTGCACAACCACCACTGCACAACACATGAGCTAGCTTGCCGGACAGACAAAAACCCCGAAATTATAGCGCAGCCGCCCTGCTCGCGTGACGTTCCAGGCCCCGCAAAAATTCAGCCAACCCGCTCAAGCCTTGTCCGGCAAGCCTTTTGGCCAACTCGTCAAACGCCGTAAAATCCTTTATGCTGCTTCGGCCTGTCTTCAATTTTCAACCCTCTTTCAATTACAGCATCGGCCCGGCCCTGTCGCCGGCTGCAGGTGTGACCTCCGTTTCATGACAACCAAGAAAATTCGCCATTATTTGCGGTTCAAGGATTTCTCGCTGGACGATTACGAATACGTGCTCGAACGCGCCGGCATTCTGAAACGCAAATTCAAGAACTACGAAACCTACCATCCGTTGCACGACCGCACGCTGGCCATGATCTTCGAGAAAAACTCGACGCGCACTCGCCTGTCGTTCGAAGCGGGCATCTTCCAGCTCGGCGGTCACGCGGTATTCATGAGCACGCGCGACACCCAGCTGGGCCGCGGCGAGCCCATCGAAGACGCCGCGCAAGTCATCTCGCGGATGGTCGACATCATCATGATCCGCACCTTCGGCCAGGACATCATCCAGCGCTTTGCCGAAAATTCTCGGGTGCCCGTCATCAACGGGCTCACCAATGAGTTCCACCCCTGCCAGGTGCTAGCCGATATCTTCACCTATGTCGAACAACGCGGGCCCATTCGCGGCAAAACCGTGACATGGATCGGCGACGCGAACAACATGCTTTACACATGGATCGAAGCCGCCGAAATCCTCGGGTTCACCCTGCACCTGTCAACGCCCGCGGGCTACGCGCTCGATCCCGCCAGACTTACGCCGCAAAGCGCGCCGTTTTACCGTGAATTCGCCGATCCCCACGAAGCCTGCGTGGGAGCCGACCTCGTCACGACCGACGTCTGGACCAGCATGGGTTACGAGGCTGAAAACGAAGCGCGCAAGCAGGCCTTCGCCAACTGGTGCGTCGATGCGCCGATGATGGCCCGTGCCAACCCCGACGCGCTCTTCATGCATTGCCTGCCCGCCCATCGCGGCGAGGAAGTCAGCGCCGAAGTCATCGACGGCCCGCAAAGCGTCGTCTGGGACGAAGCTGAAAACCGCCTGCATGTGCAAAAAGCGCTGATGGAGTTCCTGCTGCTCGGCAAGCTTAATCACTAAAGCAGTGGCGCAGTGGCGGCCTCTGTACAGCGTTTCGGAGATGCAAGGCCCGAGGCCGCCAACCCGGAAAGTAAAACGCAAAAATGCAAAACGCTGTGGGTTTAATGTCAAAATAGCGCCTTTCGCGCGCCGGACGGCCCGTCCCGGCCCGCGCCACCGGCTTGGTACTTAAAGCCAGCCTCTTTGCCACGAGTTCACCATGAGCGATACCCAGAAAGTCGTGCTCGCCTATTCCGGCGGCCTTGATACCTCCGTCATCCTGAAATGGTTACAGGACAACTACGACGCCGAAGTCGTCACCTTCACCGCTGATATCGGTCAGGGCGAAGAGCTGGAACCCGCGCGCAAAAAAGCGCTGCAACTGGGCATCAAGCCGGAAAACATCCACATTGAAGACTTGCGCGAAGAGTTCGTGCGCGACTATGTGTTTCCGATGTTCCGCGCCAATACGATCTACGAAGGCGAGTATCTGCTGGGCACCTCGATCGCGCGTCCGCTGATCGCCAAACGCCAGATTGAAATCGCCCGCGCTAGCGGCGCGCAAGCGGTCTCGCATGGCGCGACCGGTAAAGGCAACGATCAGGTCCGCTTCGAACTCGGCTACTACGCGCTTGAACCCGGTATCAAGGTCATCGCCCCATGGCGCGAATGGGATCTGCTCTCGCGCGAAAAACTGCTGGCCTACGCGGAAAAAGCGGGCATTCCCATCGAAATGAAGCACAAGCAAGGCGGCGCACCGTATTCGATGGACGCCAACCTGTTGCACATCTCGTTTGAAGGCCGTCACCTTGAAGACCCGAAAGCCGAGGCCGAAGCCGAGATGTGGCGCTGGACGGTTTCGCCAGAAGCCGCACCGGATGCAGCCGAATACCTCGACATCGAATATGAACACGGCGACCCGGTCGCACTGAACGGCCAGCGCCTCTCGCCCGCCGCCATGCTGACCGAGCTCAATCGCCTGGGTGGCAAACATGGCATCGGGCGGCTCGATCTGGTCGAAAACCGCTACGTCGGCATGAAGTCACGCGGTTGCTACGAAACGCCTGGCGGCACGATCATGCTCAAGGCGCATCGCGGCATTGAATCCATCACGCTCGACCGTGAAGTCGCCCACCTGAAAGACGATTTGATGCCACGTTACGCCGCGCTAATTTACAACGGTTACTGGTGGAGCCCGGAGCGCCGCGCGCTGCAAGTCCTGATCGACCATACGCAGCAAAAGGTCAACGGCTGGGTGCGCGTCAAACTTTATAAAGGCAGCGTCACGGTGGTTGCGCGCGATTCCAAAGAAACGCTATTCGATAAAACCATCGCCACGTTCGACGATGATGGCGGCGCCTACAACCAGGCCGATGCAGGCGGCTTCATCAAGCTCAATGCGCTGCGCATGCGGATCGCCGAAAACGCTCGCCGTCAACGCGGTTAACGTAGTTCACGCGTAGTTCACGCGTAGTTCACGCGTAGTTCACGCGTAGTTCACGCGACACGGCGCATTGCGCGCCGTGCCGTCCTGCCAAATAAAACCCCGCTGGATTGCCTGGTTGGCATCCAGCGGGGTTTTATCTGGGCACAAGGTTTTGCGCGCGTTACAGGCAAACCGGTTCCGGCTCCAGCGCGACACCAAAGCGCTCGGCCACGTCATGCTGAATCGCGCGCGCGAGCGCCAGAATCTGCCCCCCGCTCGCGCCGCCCCGGTTCACCAGCACGAGCGCCTGGCGCTCATGCACCGCTGCCGGGCCCAGCGCGCGGCCTTTCCAGCCACACTGGTCAATCAGCCAGCCCGCCGCCAGCTTGACCCGGCCATCCGCTTGCGGATACGACACGAGCCCGGGTTCACGCGCACGCAGCGCAGCAAACTGAGCCGCCTCAATCACGGGATTCTTGAAAAAACTCCCCGCGTTGCCCAGCACCTCCGGATCCGGCAACTTGGCACACCGTACCGCCACCACGGCATCGAAGATCGCTTGTGCATCGGGCGCCACATCGCGCCCTTGTGCGGCGAGTTCGCGTTCGAGATCGGCGTAGCCCGCACGCGGCGTCCATGCTTTCGGCAAGCGAAACTTCACCGACGTAATCACGAAACGATTGCGCCCTTCCTGCTTGAAGAAGCTGTCCCGGTAACCCAGACGGCATGCCGCCGCGGAAAACTCGAACGCGCGGCCAGTGGCCAGCTCAAGCGCGCATAGCGAAAACAGGTACTCCCCCATTTCCAGCCCGTAAGCGCCGATATTTTGAATCGGTGCCGCGCCCACGGTACCGGGAATCAAGGCGAGATTCTCAAGGCCAGGCATGCGCTGTGCGAGTGTCCAGCAGACAAACTGATGCCAGTTCTCTCCTGCTGCGGCGGCGACGTACCACGCATCGTCGTCTTCGGCGACCACGCACCGCCCTCGCAGCGCAATGTGCAACACCAGCCCGTCGAAATCGCGGGTGAACACGATATTGCTCCCTCCGCCCAACACTAGCCGCGGCAACGCCGCAAACGGCGCGGCCTGCAATGCGGCGCGCAGTTGCGTCTCACGCTCGATCTGGCAGGCAACACGCGCCCGGACATCGAAGCCAAACGTGTGATGTGCCCGCAACGAATAATCGGCGAGGAAAGCGGGAGCATCGTGGAAAACGTCGCGGGAGGCGTCGGGCTGAAGCATTGGAATCGGGTCAAAACGAGGACGACGAGGGCGAAATGCCTTCTCTGGCTGTAACTGTCTTGGGGAAACAGGAAAGGCGTCGGTAAAATGACGCCCGCGCCATTATAGCGACCCCTTAAGGCCCGCCCTCCGGCTTACGCGCATTGGCTCATGCACAGGCGGCCGCACACAGGTTCAACAGGAGAATGTCATGCCGTCGTTCGATGTCGTCTCAGAAGCAAATATGATCGAAGTGAAAAATGCCCTTGAGCAGTCCAACAAGGAAATCGCCACACGTTTCGACTTCAAGGGTTCAGACGCCCGCGTCGAACAAAAAGAACGTGAGTTGACCGCCTTCGCCGACGACGAATTCAAACTCAGCCAGGTCAAGGATGTCCTGCTGTCAAAAATGGCCAAGCGCGGCGTGGACGTGCGCTTTCTTGAGTACGGCAAGATCGAAAAAATTGGCGGCGACAAGGTCAAACAAGTCGTGACAGTCAAAAAAGGGGTTTCCGGCGATCTGGCGAAAAAAATCGTCAAGCTCGTGAAGGACAGCAAGATCAAGGTCCAGGCGAGTATTCAGGGCGATGCAGTACGCGTTGCGGGTACCAAGCGGGACGATTTGCAAAGCGTGATGGCCATGCTGCGCAAAGATGTGACCGACACCCCGCTCGATTTCAATAACTTCCGCGACTAACAAGGTGGGGCTCATGCGCTGAATCACGCGCCACGCCCCCTCGTTTATTTAGTGCCGGCGCTCGGGCTCGGCCTCGAGCTTCCCGCCCCCCGGCTTGCTGCCCAGCCGGCTCTCCTGCCCCGCAACCAGCTTGGCGATATTGCTGCGGTGACGCCAGATCAGTAAGACGCTCATCAACGTGATGGCCAGCGCAACGCTATTCACACCGAATAAAAACCCATCGAACAGCGGGGCAAACACCGCTGCCGCCAGCGCCGCCAGCGACGAATAACGAAAGAAAAACGCCACGATCAGCCAGGTCAGCAGCGTCGCCAGGCCCAGTACCGGATGGATCGCCAGCAACACGCCTGCGGCAGTCGCCACGCCTTTGCCGCCCTTGAAGCGAAAAAAAAGCGGATAAAGATGACCCAGAAACACCGCCAGCGCAGCCACCGCCACGGCGGTATTGTCCAGGCCGTAACGCGGCCCGAAATGGCCCACCAGCCACACCGCGAGCCAGCCTTTAAAAGCATCGCCAAGCAATGTCAGTACAGCGGCAAGGCGGTTGCCACTGCGCAGGACATTGGTTGCGCCGGGATTTTGTGAGCCGTATGAGCGTGGATCAGCCAGCCCCATCATCGCACTCACCACCACAGCAAACGACACCGAGCCAATGAGATAAGCGGCAACGGCGACAATCAGGTTTTCCATTGAAAGACTCTTGTCATTATTAGAGAGCGAGGACGCCCGCCGCGTGCGGCGAGCGCGCTGCGGGCAAAAATGAGACAAGCGCGCATTCTACCGAAGCCGCTTGTAATGCTTGTAATAACAGGCGCGCAGCCAGCAGCAGATCAAGGCGGCCTCCCTTGATTCGCCCCGATCCACCCCAAGCCACCCCGCTTATTCGAGGCTAGCGCATTGCACAGGTGTGGCATTGAGAAGCGTCGTCAATACGACGGGGGCAAGACTCAGCAGAAACCCACGCCGCCCGCCGTTCAGCCAAATGGTTTCCAGCGCCAGCACGCTCGCTTCGACATAAACCGGCATGGGTTTGCGGGTGCCAAACGGCGACGTGCCACCAACCAGATAGCCCGAATGGCGGTTGGCGACTTCCGGCTTGCAGGGCGCGATACGCTTGGCCCCGGTTTGCCGCGCCAGGTTTTTGGTTGAAACCGTGCGATCGCCGTGCATCAGCACAATCAGCGGCCGGGCGTGTTCATCTTCCATCACGAGTGTCTTGATGACGTGGTGCTCATCCACGCCAAGCTGCCGGGCGGATTCTTTCGTGCCGCCATGCTCAACATACACATAGGGATGCTCGCCAAACGTCACGCCATGGCGACGCAAATACTGCGTGGCAGGGGTTTCAGAAACATGTCGGGATTTGCTCATCGGCGCATTGTAAAGGTGGCTTTGTTGATCACGCTACTAGCCAAATGGCTGATTGTGCGTGCCCAGCGGCTATGGCACGATCGCTCGGCAACTGGCGGCACAAGCGCACAACGTTCATGGCTACCGCCCTGTCAAGGAGACCATACTGATGTCCCTGCCGCACGCTTCAAGCATCGTGTCAGGCGCAGGCCTGAACGCAAACCCAGACGCCAGCGTCTCGCCTGGCCCCGACGATATTCCCGCGCTACTCGCCGCGCTGCCTGCACGCATCAGCGACATTGCCCGCCGCAACGCGGCCAGCGATCCGCAAGCCATCGCGCTCATCGAAGACGCCCGCCGCCTGAACCGCGCGCAACTCGTCTTGGCCATCGATGCCACGGCCAACCAGTTAAGCGAATGGGGGGTGCAACGCGGCGACCGGGTCATGATCGTCGCTGAAAACAGCATCGCGCAAATCGTGCTGCTACTCGCCAGCGCCAAACTCGATGCGTGGGCACTTGTATCGAATGCGCGGCTATCCGCTCCGGAACTCGACGCCATCCGGGCCCATGCACGGCCTCGCGTCGTGGCCTATGTCACAGAGACTTCGCGCGATGCCGAACGGCATGCACAGCAGCACCAGGCACAGAGTGCGCCCGCACCTGGCAACGGTCTGGAGATTGGCCAGTGGGCCTATACCTGCGATGACACGGTCACGGCAGAGCCCGCAGCAACCAGCCACAGCCCATGTGCGGCACTGATCTATACCACCGGCACCACGGGCACGCCCAAGGGCGTGATGCTGTCGCATCGCAACCTGCTGTTTATCGCCGCCCTGTCCAGCGCCTTGCGCCGGATTGAGCCCAGCGATGTGGTCTACACCGTGTTACCGGTCTCGCATGTGTATGGGCTGGCTTCCGTATGCCTCGGCAGCCTGTACGCAGGCGCGACACTGCGGCTCGCGCCGCGCTTCGTGCCCGAAGCCGTGCGTCATGCGCTGGCCCACGAACACGTGTCGATCTTCCAGGGCGTACCCGCGATGCACGCCAAGCTTCTCGAGCATCTGCACACTCAGCGCCTGCCATGGGTGGCGCCGCATCTGCGCTTTGCCTACTCGGGCGGCTCCCCTCTTGATGCGGCGCTCAAGGCGCGTGCCGAAAGCGTCTACGGCCTCGTGCTGCACAACGGCTACGGCATGACCGAAAGCAGCCCAACCATCGCCCAGACCCGGCTCGACGCGCCACGCACTGACACCTCGGCAGGGCAAATCATTCCGGGTATCGAAGTCTGCTTCATGTTGCCGGATGGCACACCCGCGGCAAGCGGCGAAATCGGTGAGTTATGGGTCCGCGGTCCAAACGTGATGCTCGGTTATTACCGCAATCCGGAGCAAACCCGCCTCACGGTCAACGCGCAGGGCTGGCTGAAAACAGGCGACCTGGCGCGGCAAGACGCGGATGGCGCGCTACACGTGGTGGGCCGTAGCAAAGAGCTCATCATTCGCTCAGGGTTCAACGTGTATCCGGCCGAAGTCGAACAGGTGCTCAATGCCCACCCGGACGTCGTGCAATCCGCCGTGATCGGGCGGGCAGTCGAAGGCAATGAGGAAGTCGTCGCTTTCGTCGAACTGGGCGCGCAGGCCCAGGTGACGGCCGCCGAACTGATCTCCTGGAGCAGCGCCCGTCTGGCGCCCTACAAGCGCCCCGCCGAAATCCGTGTCCTCGCCGCACTGCCCGCCGCTGCAACGGGCAAGCTGCTCAAGCATCGTTTGCGCGAATTGCTGTGATCCACCACCAAGGTATGCCGGCCTCCCGCCGGGGCTTCCGGCGGGGCGGCAGCGGCTCAGCGCACGCTCCTGGCATGGCGCCGGCGGCTTCGGCATCTGCGCGGCATGGCAATAGAACCATAGCGCGCGGCACATCAACCGCGCGGATGATGCTGTGCATGCAGCACTTTGAGCCGCTCACGGGCGACATGGGTATAAATCTGTGTGGTCGTGATATCGCTATGGCCAAGCAGCATTTGCACCACGCGCAGATCCGCGCCGTGGTTCAGCAAATGCGTGGCAAAAGCATGGCGCAGCGTATGCGGCGACAACGCGGCATGGATTCCCGCTGCCGCCGCACGACGCTTCACGATGTGCCAGAACTGTTGCCGTGTCATCCCTTCAGCCCGGCTCGTGACAAACAGCGCATCAGCCGCATGCTCTCCCAGCAGCGCTGGGCGGGCCACAAGCAAATATCGTTCGATCCAGGCATGCGCTTCCTCGCCAAATGGAACCAGGCGCTCTTTCGCTCCCTTGCCCATCACGCGCACAACACCATCATTCAGGCTGACTTCGACGGTTTTCAGCGTAACCAGCTCGGTGACACGCAAGCCGCTCGCATACATCAGTTCGAGCATCGTGCGGTCGCGCAGGCCCCGTGGGGTATCCACTGGCGGTGCCGCCAGCAACGCTTCGACTTGCGTCTCGGTCAGCGTCGAGGGCAAACGCATCGGCTGTTTCGCCGAGCACAAGCGCAAGGTCGGATCAGTGCTGGCGCGATGCTCGCGTACCGCCCAAGCGTAATACCGGCGAAACACCGAAAGACGACGGTTGGACGATGTCGGCCGATCGCGCTGCCGCACTACGTTGTAGGCATCGAGATCGGCTTCGCTGGCCGCATCCAGCGACACCGTGCGCGCCGCCGCAAGCCACTGGGAAAAGATGCGCAAATCGCTACGATAAGATTCGATGGTATTAGACGACAAGCCATGCTCAAGCCACAACGCATCGCAAAACGTATCGATCGAGGCGATGCTCGCCCGTTGCAGCAACTCAACCGCGGATTCCGCCGCCACGGCCTGGTCCATGCCATCCAATCCGTCCGTATCGCCCGTGCCGCCCGTGTCGCCCGTGTCGCCCGTATCGCTCATGTCGCCCGTGTCGCTCATGCCGCAAAGCGCAAAACGCCCTCATGGGCCAGCAGCCAGCCTTTGATCTGGCGGAAAAAATCGTCGCCGGCATGATGCGCGAAACCACCGATGCCATTCGCCGCGACCACCCGATGGCAGGGAATCACTAGCGGCCACCGGTTCGAGCCGCAGGCCTGTCCCACCGCGCGCGGCACACTGCCGATCTGCTGCGCCAACTGCCCGTAGGTCAACACCTGGCCTTGCGGGATCGCGCTGATCGCATGCCAGACACGTCGCTGAAACGGCGTGCCCAGATCCGCCAGAGGCAGGTCAAACGCGGCGTACGGCTGGGCGAAATAGCGTTCGATCTGCGTGACGGCCTGTTGCGCCAATGGCGTATCAGGCGCGATGAGCGCGCTCGATCGCGGCAAGTAGACAATCTCGCGCACCTGGCTGGCGGCAACACGAATGCCAACCTTGCCAAAGGGGGCATCCATCACGGCACTCCACATCACGGCACTCCTTGCGAGGGCACAGCAGTTTTCAGAAAAACGCGGGCTTGAACGGTCTCAGCAAGCCCAGCGGCCTTAGGCAACGACAACGACAATGCCCCACGCTATGCCGCCTCAAGCGCCCAGCACACATGTTCGCGCACCAGCGGCGAAGCATCATCGGCACGGCGGCGCAACGCCATCACGATCGCTTGCCGCGCCTCTTCCGTGAGGCTAGCCCGATCGGCGCGCAACGCATTGCCCATGCCCACCGCGAGATTGCGCAGCCAGCGCTCATAGCCAATCCGGCGAATCGCACTACCCTGCATCCGGGTGTCGAAATCGTCCGCGCTCCACGCGAACAGTGTGGCGAGCGTTGCGCGGTCGAGCCCATGACGCACATCGAAATCGCCCACCGGCGAAGCCTGGGCGAACTTGTTCCAGGGACATACCAGCTGGCAATCGTCACAGCCATAGACCCGGTTGCCAATCAGCGGCCGCAATGCTTCGGGGATGCTACCTTTAAGCTCGATCGTCAGATAGGAAATACAGCGCCGCGCATCAACCCGATAAGGCGCAACAATCGCACCTGTCGGGCAGCCCCCCAGGCAGCGCGTGCAACTGCCGCAATGTGCACCCGCGGTTTGCGGTGCACGCTCAGGGGCCGTTTGCGCATCGGTCGGCAATGGCACGTCGACGTATATTTCACCGAGAAAAAACAGCGAGCCCGCATCCTGCTGCAACAGCAATGTGTGCTTGCCACGCCAGCCGAGGCCCGCCTTTTGCGCCAGCGCCACCTCCAGCACCGGCGCGGAATCCGTGAACACGCGATAGCCATAAGGCCCAATGGCGCTTTCAATGTATTGCGCAAGTTGCTGCAAGCGCTGGCGCATCACCTTGTGATAATCGCGGCCACGGGCATACACCGATATCACCGCTGCCGAGGGATCAGCGAGACGTGCCTGCTCGGCCGTGCGCCAGTCGGCCGCCCCAGCCCCAGCCGCATCCGCATCCGCACCGCCCAGTGTGGCAGTGGGCAAATACGCCAGCCGCACGCTGATCACACGCAACGTGCCCGGCACCAGTTCGGCAGGCCGCGCGCGTTTCATGCCGTGTTTCGCCATATAATCCATCTCGCCGTGAAAACCGGCTTCAAGCCATGCAGCCAGCGCTGCTTCCGCCTCCCCGAGGTCGGTATCGCTAATGCCCACGGCGGCAAAACCCAGCGTTTCGCCCCAGTGACGGATACGCTGCGCCAAAACCGCTAGCGTTGCCGCATCAAATGAGCGCGCCGCTCCCGGTTCATAAACCGGGAGCGGCGCGCCAAACTCAGACACAGTGGGTTCTTCAGGACTTTCAGGACTTCGCTTCATCACGCTATTTTACGAGAATGCCTGTCCCGCCCGATTCCGCGCTCCCGTCATCCGCCACCGTGCTGTTCGAGCGCCAGTTCACGCTCGCCACTGAAGCCGCCACGCGCGCCTTTGGCGCCCAGCTCGCGGAAGCCATCAGCGAACTGCGGCACTCTAGCGGCACGTCGTTTCACGGCCTCCAGATTCAGTTGAGCGGAGAGCTCGGCGCAGGCAAAACCGCGCTGGTGCGCGCCACCCTGCACGGCCTGGGCCACACGGGACGCGTGCGCAGCCCTACCTACACGCTCGTTGAGCCCTACACGGTCGATCAGCCCGATGGGGAACTTGCGCTGTATCACTTCGATCTCTACCGTTTCACCGATCCGGCCGAATGGGCCGATGCGGGCTTGCGCGACTACTTCGGCCACGGTGCGATTTGCCTTGTCGAATGGCCCCAGCGGGCAGGCGCGCTGCTTGGCCTGCCGGATCTTGTCTTCTCGCTCGACCTCGACAGCAGCGGCTCTGGCCGCCAGCTCATGGCACGGGCCTACAGCGAATCAGGAAAGGCATGTCTCGAAAGATGCTGATCAAACCGTTTCATTCGATCGAATCCACCGCTAGCGCTGGCCATAATGGGCAGCGCCGGCAAATCTTGCGCGCGGGAGCCTCTTGCCTCGTGCTCGGCCTGATCGCCCCGCGTCTGGCGTGGGCCAGTTCGGTACTTGGGGTGCGTGTGTGGCCCGCGCGCGATTACACCCGCGTGACGATCGAATCCGACCAGCCGCTGCAAAACACACAAAAACTACTCGAAGGCCCTGATCGCCTGGTGGTCGACCTGGACGGGCTTGAACTCGACCAGGCGCTGAAAGACCTGGTGTCAAAGATCACCCCTAACGATCCACAAATCGAAGCGGTGCGCGTGGGCCAGTATCAACCGCATGTCGTGCGCATGGTGTTCGATCTGAAAGGCTCGGTTAAACCCCAAGTCTTCACGCTGCCGCCGGTTGGCACATATCGCTACCGGCTGGTGTTCGATCTTTATCCGGCGGTCGCCCCTGACCCGTTGATGGAACTGCTAGCGCAGAGCGAGCGCAAGGAGCAACGCCTGAACGACAGCCAGAGCACGCCGCCCGCTGCACTGAGCGGCCCAGGCGCGCCCCCCATGGCCGATAACAATAGCGAAGCCTTCTTCGAACGCTACGCGGGCAACAGCGCCGCCCCCCCGCCCGCGACTCCGCCCACGCACAGTGCGGCGCTGCCGCCGATTCTCAGCAGCAAGCCACCCGCCAAACCCGGGCCCGCTCCGGCGTCAGGCCCGACTACCGCCACGCCACCCAGCGTCCTCGCGCGCAAAGACAACGCCGACGACAGCTACGGCTTCACCACGCCCAAATCGGGCGGCGGCACCACGCGTCTGCTGACCATCGCCATCGACCCCGGGCACGGTGGCGAAGACCCCGGCGCCGTGGGCGCTAGCGGCACGTATGAAAAACACGTCGTACTCGATATCGCCAAAAAGCTGCGCGCGAAAATCGACGCCCAGCCCAACATGCGCGCCATGATGACGCGTGACGCCGATTTCTTCGTGCCGCTCAATGTCCGGGTACAAAAAGCGCGCCGGGTCGGTGCCGACCTGTTCGTTTCGATCCATGCCGACGCCTTCACCACGCCCTCGGCCAGCGGCTCATCAGTATTCGTCCTCTCCGAACATGGCGCCTCAAGCGCCGCGGCCCGCTGGATGGCGAACAAGGAAAACGCCTCCGACAAAATCGGCGGCATCAATATCAAATCAGCGGACGCCACGGTGAACCGCGCGTTATTCGACATGTCCACCACCGCGCAAATCCGCGACTCGATGCGCTACGGCAGCTTCGTGCTGAAAGAAATTGGCGGTATCAACAAGCTGCACAAGGGCTCGGTCGAACAAGCCGGCTTTGCCGTCCTGAAAGCGCCGGATATTCCGTCGATTCTGGTCGAAACCGCTTTTCTCAGTAATCCCGATGAGGAGCGCCGCCTGAACGACGACGCCTATCGCAACAAAATGGCTGATTCGATTCTGAATGGCATCAAGCGCTATTTCGCCGCCAATCCGCCGCTGTCGAAAAACCGCATGACCTAGGCGGCGCGGCACGGGTCTTGGCGGAGCGGGCTGGGGCGGGCTGGGCCGCCCCAAGTTCAGCGCGGTATCAAACGCCGAAACGCCGCGCAATCCAGCCGCCAAACACGTTCACCGCCAGCCCGGCCATGACCAGCGCGGCACCGCCCAGCGCGAGCAACGACAAATGCTCATCGAGCAATAACGCCGCCGAGGCTAGTCCAACAATCGGCACCAGCAACGAAAACGGCGCCACCTGGCTGGCCGGATAACGCGACAGCAAACGGCTCCAGAGGCCATAGCCCAGAAGCGTCGCCACAAACGACAAATACACCACCGCGCCAATCGACGCGGCACTGATCCCGGAGAGGGCCACCCCGATCCGTTGCGGCCCTTCGAACAGATACGACAGCGCGAAAAACGGCAACGGCGGAATCACGCTGCCCCAAACCACCAGCCCCACCAGATCAATCGGGCCAAAGGCGCCGATTTTCTTCGTCACGATATTGCCCAGCGCCCATGACACGGCAGCGCACAAGGTCAGCGCAAAACCAGTCAGCGTCATCGTGTGGCCGCCGTCCATGCCGATCACTGCCAGCCCCACCGCGGCGATCAACAGCCCAATGGCGTTTTGCAGACGAAACCGTTCCTGTAAAAACAGCACGGCAAAAATCAGCGTGAAAAACGCCTGCGCCTGCAACACGAGCGAGGCGAGACCCGCTGGCATGCCCAGCGACATCGCAGAGAACAAAAACACGAACTGCCCTAGCGAAATCGTGCCGCCATATGCCACCAGCCAGCGCCAGGGCAGCGCCGGACGTTTGACGAAAAACACGGCCGGCACCGCCGCCAGCGTAAACCGCAAGGCCCCCAGCAACATCGGCGGCACGCCGTGCAGCCCCACCTTGATGACGACGAAATTGACGCCCCATGCCATCACGACGACTAACGCCAGCAATAAATCCTTCGGCGACACGAAGTGCTCCCTGTATGCGCAATGGCTTAAAGCGCCGGAGTATAGCCGCTATATTGAGATAGCGTCGGCCACGACAAAAGGCTTGGCGTCGGCCCTCACAGCAAGGCCAGGCAAGGTCAGCACAGTAGAATGGACCGCCCCCCATTTTCCTGGAGTGTCTTATGTCCGCCCCAGTCAAGGCTCCGGTCAAGGCGATACTCAAACCGCATCCGCGCGACATCGGCGGCTTCACGGTGGCCCGTGTCCTGCCCGCCATGGACGCGCGTCTCATCGGCCCCTTCATCTTTTTCGATTACATGGATCAGCGCGCTCACCCGAGCCTCCCCGGCGCAGGCATGGATGTGCTGCCGCATCCGCATATCGGGATCGCCACGGTGACGTATCTGTTCGAAGGCGCACTCATGCACCGCGATAGCGTCGGCTCAGTGCAAAAGATCGTCCCAGGCGACGTCAACTGGATGACCGCAGGCCGGGGCATCGTGCATTCCGAGCGCACGCCCGCTGCGGAGCGCGCCAGCGGCCAGCTCCTGCGAGGCATCCAGTCATGGGTCGCGCTCCCCGCCAGTCACGCAGAAATCGCGCCGTCATTCGAACATCACGCCGCAGCCTCACTACCGCGCATCGTCCTCGACGGCGTGACGCTGCAACTGCTCGCCGGATCGGCTCTGGGCCATACCTCGCCCGTTACGACGTACTCCCCCATGCTTTACGCCGCGGCCCATTTCGCCGCAGCCAGCCGTTTCACCTTCGATGCCGAACAGGAAGAGCGCGGCGTGTATCTGGTCGAAGGCGAGCTGGCGCTCGATGGCACTCCGCTGGCGCCGCTGCACATGGCCGTGCTCACACCCGGCGAGCGCGTCACGCTCACCAGCCACGCGGGCGCAACCGTGATGCTGATCGGCGGCCAAAAGCTGGCGGGCGAGCACTTGATCGAATGGAATTTTGTCGCCAGCACCCGCGCGCGTCTTGAGCGCGCCCGTGACGCATGGGCAGCCCAGACGATGGGCCAGGTGCCCGGTGAAACCGGATGGATTGCCCAGCCACCCCGCAAACCGCGTTGAAACAGTCCGATGTGCCCCCAACTACTGCCCCGGACAGATTCAGAACCGCCAGAACCGCCAGAACCGCTTTAGAGACGAGGAAGAAATGGACACCACGCTAGCCACTTTCGAAAACGATGTAATCGCGGCCTCGATGCAGATGCCTGTGCTGGTCGATTTTTGGGCGCCATGGTGCGGCCCTTGCCAGAACCTCGGCCCCCTGCTGGAAAAACTCGAAAGCGAAGCCGCAGGCGCATGGCGCCTGGTAAAAGTCGACGTGGACCAGAATCCGGAGCTGGCCGCGCACTTTCAGGTGCGCAGCATTCCGCATGTCATCGCGTTTGCGGAGGGACGCCCGGTTGACCAGTTCAATGGCGTACTGCCTGAAAACCAGTTGCGCGCGTTTATCGAACGGTTGGCGCCGCAAGCCACGCTCTCCGTGCGCACGCTCGCGCAGACGGCCTTGAGCGAAGGCCGTCGTGAAGAAGCGCTGACCTTGCTGAGCAGCGGGCTCGACGCAACACCGGACGACGATGAAATCCGGCTCGACCTGCTCGAATTACTGCTGGAAGACCAGCGCCTCGACAAGGCCCGCGCCGAAGCGGCACGACTCTCGCCGAAAACCACCCAGGGCATTGACGCGCGTTATAACGCGTTCAAGACGCGCCTGGACGCGCTCGATGCCGCCGCGGCCCTGCCCCCACCCAACGCCCTGGCCGAACGCGTCGCCAGCCACCCCGAAGATCTCGAAGCGCGCTTCGATCTGGCTAACGCGTTGATCGCCCGTTGCCAGTACGACGAGGCACTTAACCATCTGCTGTTTATCGTGCAACGCGACCGGGCGTTCCGCGATGATATTGGCCGTAAAACCATGCTGTCCGTGTTCGAACTCGCCGCGCATCAAAGCGCGCGGGTGGCGCAATGGCGCCGCAAGCTCAGCGCGGCGCTGAACTAGCAACGGCGCTGAACTAACAACTTTCAGGCGCGCGGCATCAGGGCGCGCAGCACATGAGCCGCAGCAGCCAAACCAAAGCTGGCCGTCACGCACACGCTTGAACCAAACCCCGCGCAGTTAAGCCCTGTCACTCCCGCTTCGGCTTCGGCTTCGGCTTCAACCCCGGTGACGGTGGCAGGACCCTCTGCCTCAGGCGCCGAAGCCGGATAAATCAGCGGCTCATCCGAATACACCGCACTCACCTTGAACTTCGCTTTCGCACCACGCGGAAAACCATGCTGTTTGCGCAATTGCGCCCGCACTTTCGACAGCAGCGGATCCTGAATCGTCAATGCCAGATCGTCGATGCGGATACGGGTCGGGTCAAGCTGCCCTCCTGCGCCCCCCACGGTAATCAAGGGCTGACGCCGTTCGGCACACCATGCAATCAGCGCTGTCTTGGTGCGCACGCTGTCGATGGCATCGATCACGTAATCGAAGCCGCCACCTAGCAACGCCGCGAAATTCTCCGGCCCGATGAAATCTTCAACCCGCCTTACCTCGCACTCCGGATCGATCAGCGCAATCCGCTCGGCCATCGCTTCGACCTTGGCTTTGCCATAGTTGCCGTCATGCGCGTGAATCTGCCGGTTCGTGTTGCTCTCGCCCACATTGTCGAGATCAATCAGCGTCAGCGTGCCAACCGCACTGCGCGCCAGCGCCTCGGCAGCCCATGAGCCCACACCGCCAATGCCGATCACCGCGACATGCGCACGCGTGAACGCCTCAAGCCCGGCGGTGCCATATAAACGCGCGACACCAGCAAAACGGCGCGCACGATCCGCCACTTTGAATGCGCAAGCGCTGGGAGTAAGATCGGGAGCGCGTTTGGCTTCGCCTGACGTTGACATAATTGAAAGCTCTGTATTGAACGCCCGTATTCTGCCTGAATGCCTCGTCACCCGGCACACCGCTTCCGCTCCGTCCGCAAAGTGATCCTGGCCTGCTGTGCTGTTTTGCTGTGCTGTGCCTGTTGACCTGCTGCTACCGCTTTTGTCGTGAAGGCAACACGTTCTGTCATGTTGCGCACGGACAATTCATGCGCTCGCTATACTTTCCGCACTGAAGCACTTGCCTACCCCATGACTTCGCTCGCAGAACTTCGCAAAACCTACGCGCTCGATTCACTCGATGAAGCTGATGCCGACGCCAATCCCATCCGCCAGTTCAATGCCTGGTTAGCCCAGGCATTTGAGGCCCAGCTTCCCGAACCCAATGCGATGACACTCGCCACCGTCGACGAACATGGCCGGCCCTCCACGCGCATTGTGCTCATCAAGGGCGTGGATGAGCGTGGTTTTGTCTTCTTTACCAACTACACCAGCCGCAAAGGCGTTGAGCTCGCGCACAACCCGCACGCCAGCCTGCTTTTTTACTGGATCGAGCTCGAACGGCAAGTCCGGATCGAAGGCCTGGCACACCCAATCGACGCGGCTGAAAGCGATGCGTATTACGCCTCGCGTCCACTCGGTTCACGGCTTGGCGCATGGGCCTCGCCCCAAAGCAAGGTCATTGAAAACCGCGCATGGCTCGAAGCGCGGGAACACGAAGTGGCGGCGCAATACGGCGATCATCCGCCGCGCCCGCCGCACTGGGGCGGCTACCGGCTCGCGCCTGACAGGCTCGAATTCTGGCAGGGGCGGCCCTCGCGCCTGCATGACCGGCTGCGCTATACGCGTGACGCAAACGGCGAATGGCGCATGGCACGGCTCGCGCCCTGACGGACTCATGGTCTTTCATCCTGTTTGCATCAATGCTTTTGCGGTATTGCGGTATTGCGGTATTGCCCCTTCGCGGCTGAGCTAAAGGGGCACCCGTCCGTTTCATGTTTCAAGCTTCATGTTTGACGTTAAGCAATGCAGTGAAAGTGAAACGGAACGAGACGGAACGGAACACACCAGGTTTTTGCTTTGCATTTCATTGGACACGGAGAAATCACATGTTCTGGGAGAAAAAACTGGCTCACTGGGTTGAAGAGGTCAAAACTCAGGCGAACCTGCCCGCACGTCTCGTAATGTGGGACGGTCAGCAACACGATTTTGGGCAGTTCGCCGCGCCCCAGGTCACGCTGCACGTAAAAAGCGCCACGGCGCTGCCGTATCTGCTCAAGCCCAGCCTGGACAATCTGGGCGAGGCGTATATCAAGGGCAAAATCGACATCGACGGCAAGCTGTCTGACATTATTAATATCGGCTATGCGCTAGCGCGCAGCACGGTTACCCATGCCGGTCAGCTGGAACGCGTACGACGTTATTTCCATCATTCGAAAAACTCGGATAAAAAAGCCATTCAGTATCACTACGACGTCTCGAACGAGTTCTACAAGTTGTGGCTCGACGAGAACATGGTGTATTCGTGCGCGTATTTCGAAAATGGCGATGAAGATCTCGCCACCGCGCAGATCAAGAAAATCGATCACATCCTGACGAAGATCCAGCTGCAACCAGGCCAGCGGCTGCTCGATATCGGTTGTGGCTGGGGTGCGCTGGTGCTGCGTGCGGCGCAAAAGTTCGGCGCGCAATGCACGGGCGTCACGCTGTCGCAAAACCAGTTCGATCTCGCCACCCAGCGCGTCAAGGCAGCCGGGCTGGAAGGCCAGATCGACATCCGTCTGCAGGATTACCGCGATGTCACCGGACAGTTCGATCGCATCACCAGCGTCGGCATGTTCGAACACGTGGGCCGGAAAAAACTGGCGGCGTATTTTCAGAAAATTCACGACCTGTTGACCGATGACGGCGTCGTCATGAACCACGGCATCACCTCAACCGATTACAACAGCGGCGAAACCGCATTAGGCGGTGGCGATTTTATCGACCGCTATGTGTTTCCCGATGGTGAGCTGCCGCATATCAGCCTGGCGCTCGAAACCATGCAACGCGGCGGGCTCGAAACCTTCGATATCGAAAACTTGCGGCGGCACTACGCGCGCACGCTCGATTTATGGGCAGCGAATTTCGAAGCACATGCGGAGCAAGCCAGCAAGCTGGTCGATGACGAGAAGTTCCGTATCTGGCGCGTGTATCTCGCGGGCTGCGCCTATGCGTTCCACGAAGACGATGTGTCGATTTACCAGGTGGTTTGCCGCAAAGCTGGGCGTCCGGCATCGACCCTGCCATGGTCGCGGCGCTATATGTACGAAAAGGCACGCTAAGATCACCACAACAAACACGGCCCCTAAAAACGCGCGGCGCTGGACCTGATGTTCCAGCGCCGCGCGTTTGATGTGCGAACTAACTTATACGTGGGCTGATGCGCCGATTTATACGCGCCGCATCCGGTGGGCAAATCTCTGACGGAATTTGGCCACTTTGGGCGCGATGACGAAAGTGCAGTAACCCTGCCCGGGATGCTGCGCGAAGTAATTCTGATGATAGGCCTCTGCCGGCCAGTATGTCGCGCCGTGCAGTCCATCCAGCGGCACCACTTGCGTGACGATCTTGCCGTCGTATAAGCCTTGTGCGCCGATCTCGTCAATGACCTGCCGCGCGCAGGCCTGCTGCGCGGCGGTGTGCGTAAAAATCACGGAACGATATTGCGTGCCAACATCGCCACCTTGCCGGTTCAACTGGGTCGGGTCGTGAACCGTAAAAAAGATCTCAAGAATTTCCCGGTAGCTGATGCGCTCTGGATCAAACACCACCTTTACAACTTCGGCATGACCGGTATCGCCATCGCAAACCTGTTCGTAAACCGGGTGCTCAACATGCCCACCGGCATAACCCGATTCGACCGCTATCACCCCCTCCACTTCCAGAAATACGGCTTCGAGGCACCAGAAACAGCCGCCGCCTAAAACTATCGTCTCAAGCTTCGTATCTTGTTGATTTTCCATATACTTTCTCCTGTAAGTGGTTTCTGCTTTCTTGGCAAAAGTGGCTGATCCACGCCAAAATTTGCCAAAGAAGACGCTTGAGCCCTGTCCGGCTGGGGGCTGTGAAGAAGCCGAAAAGTGTCTGCATTGCCTCGCGGATCACTCAAGTTGTCTGGAAGAACAAGACTAAGGCCAAGAACAAACAGGGCGCCTTCCGGGTTCGTATGAGCAGGAATGTCGATGGTAGTCCTCTCAAGGCGGATCGTCTGTTTGACACCTTGCGGGCCGATCTGAGCCGATTCGGCCCGCACTGCACCGAAATCGCCTTCGCCTAAAACTCAAAACCCCACGCTCCGAAAAACGTGGGGTTCGTCAGCAATCTGAGCTAGTCGTAAGACTAGCTTTCTTTTTTTGAATTTTGCCCTCTTGCCCTCCCTGCCCTAGCTTCCAATCCTCTTTTGGGATATTCCAAAAGAGGATTGACAATGGCCAGTATGGCGAGAAACACAAAGTATGAGCACTTCCAAGGGGCACTGATAGAGGCCCGTCAGAAGAACAACCTGACCCAGCAGGAGGTCGCGTCTCGCATTGGCAAACCGCAATCGTATGTTTCGAAATACGAAAGCGGTGAGCGACGGCTTGACGTTGTTGAGTTCCTGGATGTCTGTAAAGCTCTCGGTGTCAAGCCTATTTCTATCCTAAAAAGGCTTGATACCGATGACCAAGAAGAAATCTATCCTTGAGAGATGGGAGATCTCTGAGGAAGAATTTACTGAGCTAATAGACCAGAACCCAAGCTTGCGAGGCATGAATCTTGGCTACATTGCCGAGAAGAAATTCCACGACCAGTTCTTGAATCACCCTGAAATCACTGAGTCGTCAAAAGACGATGATCACGATAGAAGCAAGAAGGGGGATCGTCGCATTAGATACAAAGGCCATGAATTCATTGTTGAAGTCAAAAGCTTGCAAACAAACATGTGCAAAGACTTGGGCAATGACACTTGGGCCGGGAAATCTCAAGTTGACGGTAGTGACCGCCGAATAGTGAAGTTTGCAGACGGTACGGAATTAAATACAACTTTGCTGCTTCGTGGTGAATTTGACCTATTGGCAATAAATTGCTTCGCCTTCGGTGAAGAGTGGCGTTTTGCTTTCGCCAAGAATAAAGATCTACCCACTTCGTCGTACAAGAAATATACAGAGGAACAGCGGAAACAATTAATAGCTTCTTTAGTTCCTGTCACTTGGCCACCGCAAGCTCCTTTTACCAGTGACCCATTCAAGATTCTGGATGACTTGATTCAGGAGAAAGCTCAACCTAAGCCGGAGGTGATTGGTGAGGAAGTAATAGAGGTTAAGACCGTGGATGTTGTCAAAGCTCCCAAATCTTAACCCCTCATTTGGGATCGCTTTTTCCCCTTGGGCACTTTAACGAAGACCAAAAAATAACTGTGATTTTTCCGTGCATGAACTTGCTTTTTTAGTCTGGCAATAGCGGCCTTGTTTTGCCGAACCACTACGAAAAGATCTTTGGTGTAAAAGCCAAGTTCCTCGTAGTGGTTGATAATTTCAACATGAGTTAGCCATTGACGGTTTGCAGAAACTTCGTCTTGACATTTAACAATGGCAATCCCTTTGTCTTTCAGAACCCGGATTGCTTCTGCACCAGCCTTGTAATATAGATCGGTAACTGCTCCATGCCACTTGGGGCCGTCGTGATTTACTTCATCTCCATTGGAATAGTATTCCCTGAAAGCTGAGTGAGTTCCAGCACCAGCCTTGTGATCCTTTTTGTTTCTCAAAAGCCCTTCCATATAGGGAGGGTCAATCACAATGACATCAAGGCTTTCGTTTTCGTATGGCAATGCTCGGCAATCAATGCCGGTTGCTATGTCTGACGGAAGAAGCTCGTATCGGCTGAGATCCACATTCTTCCAGAACACTCCGGTTCCATAAGTAACATCTGCAATCCTGGAACCGTCTGGAACATGCAAATCAAGAATCTGCGGAAACACCTCTGCATTCCCAGAGATAAAGGCAGACATGACCACATCAGATGTGGCAACACCTCCCTGAGTCCTCTTTTTGGCTTTGGCGGTGTCGTGTTCCGCAATCTCTTTCAAGAAAGAGATTTGTTCGGTAATCGTATTCATGCGGACATTCTATCCGATTTTAGGATTTTTTGGAACGGGGCTGAGCTCCCCCCGATGCAGCACTCTACCGCCGCCTACAGCACAAAGCCACTATGCCTACGCCATGAATGCACCCATGTGAGGACAGTCATTCATGGCCGCCCCCAAGGTTCGCGGTATCCCGACTGTCGAGTATACGAACGCAGGCGAGTCACCGGTCGAGAAATAAACTGAGTAGCGAGGAAGGCACGATCGCGTGGAGTGCGGATGACCGTGCATGGGACGCCACGAACCTCACCGTCGAATCCTTCCGAGGAGTAAGGTCACGGTTCGCCACCACCACCCCACGTATCTGGCGCGCTTTCCGTTAAAATCACGTCAATCCGCCGATCCAGTTTATGACTTTCGCTTTATTTCTTTTATCCAGGTTTTCCGCACTGTTTTCCGTTCAGGCGCACAGTGCTGCCGTTTGCTCGGCTCAAGGGGTTTTCGTTCAATGAAGCGCGCCAGTCCGCCCAACTTCGACCAGGGCGCATTCAAACGCGCTCTCAGCCAGTTCGCCACGGGCGTTACGGTCATCACCACCCGCACTGACGCGGGCGAGCTGATTGGCATCACGGCAAGTTCGTTTAACTCGGTCTCGCTCGCGCCGCCGCTGGTACTGTGGAGTCTCGCCACCCGTTCAGCGTCCATGCCGGTGTTCCAGATGAACAGCCACTATGTGGTCAACGTGCTAGCCGCATCGCAGCTCGATTTATGCAAACGCTTCGCCACGTTAAAAGGCGACCGCTTCGAAGGCGTGTCGCATGCGGCAGGCGCGAGCGGCATGCCCGTGCTCGATGGCGCGCTAGCCTGGTTCGAATGCCATAACCGCAGCCGCTACCAGGAAGGCGATCACGTGATTTTCGTCGGTGAGGTGGAGCGCTGCGGCGTGCATCCCGATGCCGCCGAACTCGCGCCGCTCGTTTTCCAGAACGGCTTGTTCCACGGTTTGCGCCCGCTTTAAAGCCAAACCGCACCGCGGCGCCGTCACACCCCTCACGTGAGGTCTTTCGCCGCGGTCGTGCCCGACACCAGCGCCACCGGCACGCCAGCATCTTCTTTCAAGGTGCGCAACACAATGTTCGAGCGAATATCCATCACCCCGGGCGCTTTATACAAACGCTCCAGAACAAAATCCGAATAGTGTTTGAGGTGATGCGCCAGCACGCGCAGCAAATAATGGCTTTCGCCCGTCACGACGAAGGCGGCCACCACTTCCGGCCAGTCGCGCACAGCTTGCGCAAAGCGCTCGTGCCAGTTTTCCTGATCGTTGCGCATGGAAACCTGGACAAAGGCTTCCAGTTCAAAACCTAGCGCCTCGCGGTTCAGACACGCCCGGTAGCGGTCGATGACCCCTTGCTCTTCGAGCAGCCGCAACCTGCGCAAACAGGCCGAAGGCGATAGCGAGATGCGTTCGGCAAGGTCAAGATTACTGATACGCCCTTCTTGCTGAAGCACGGCCAAAATACGGCAATCCGTGGCATCCAGTGAGATCGCATTCATTTTTGCTCTCCCTTTTTGATTTCGTTCAAATTATGTGCTGAGAAAGTCTGTTCAAGAAGTTTTTTCGCAAGCACATTGTGTCGCACCTCGCCTATGATCGGGAAGATCCGCTGTTCGCTCTTCTTCGGCCTCCGCACCATGACAACCCGTGACGATGCACTTGCACTCGATAGCGCTGACCCGCTCGCCCGTTTGCGTGACCAGTTCGCGCTACCGGCCGGCACGATTTACCTCGATGGCAACTCGCTAGGCGTGCTTCCCGCCGCTGCCGCGCAACGCGCGCAAATGGTGCTGGCCACCGAATGGGGCGAAGGACTGATCCGAAGCTGGAACGATGCGGGCTGGTTCGCGCTGCCGCGCCGTCTTGGTGACAAGCTCGCGCCGCTGATCGGCGCCGCGCCCGGCGAAGTGGTACTCACCGATACGATCTCGGTCAACCTGTTCAAGCTGCTCTCAGCGGGCCTGCACCTGCAACAGGCACGGGCGCCGACGCGTCGTGTCATCGTCTCCGAGCGGGCGAATTTCCCCACCGACCTATATATCGCCCAAGGGCTGATCAAGCAGCTCGATCGTGGCTACACGCTGCGTCTGGTCGATGACGCCGCCGCGCTGCCCGACGCCATCGACGACACCACCGCGCTCGTCATGCTGACACATGTGAACTACCGTACCGGCTATATGCATGACATGGCCACGCTGACACGCCTGATTCAGCAAAAAGGCGCGCTGGCACTGTGGGATCTGGCACATTCCGCAGGCGCGGTACCGGTCGATCTGAATGGTGTCGAGGCCGACTATGCGCTCGGCTGCACCTACAAGTATCTGAATGGCGGCCCCGGCGCCCCAGCGTTTGTCTGGGTTCCGCAGCGACACCAAAAAACACTCACCCAACCGCTGTCAGGCTGGTGGGGGCATCGCGCGCCCTTTGCCATGACCTCCGATTATCAGCCCGATGACGGTATCGGCCGCTTTTTATGCGGCACCCAGCCTATCGTGTCGCTGGCGCTTGTCGAATGCGGGCTCGATGTATTTTCGCAAACCGATATGCACGCGCTGCGGCGTAAATCGCTGGCGCTGGCGGATCTCTTCATCGACCAGGTGCAAGCGCGCTGCGGCGCCTTCGGGCTCAAACTCATCACGCCACGCGAGCATGCGCAGCGTGGCTCGCAAGTCAGCTTCGAGCATCCGCAAGGCTATGCCGTCATCCAGGCGCTGAGCGCGCGCGGCGTGATCGGCGATTACCGCGAACCGCATGGGATGCGCTTCGGCTTCACGCCGTTGTATACGCGTTTCGTCGATATCTGGGATGCCGTCGATGCGCTCTATCACGTACTCGCCAGCGAAACATGGCGTGCACCCGAATTCGCCGTACGCGGCAACGTCACCTGAGGAGCTCGCCATGCACAATCCTGTGCCGCCGTCATCACCGCCGTTACCCCCAGCGTCTTCTTCCTCATCGGGCTGCCCGTTCGGACACGGTGAGACGGCTGCGCCCGCGGCCCCTCCTGAAGGCTGGCACAACGCCCAGCTCGATTTTGCGCAAGCGATGAGCTATGGCGACTATCTCGCACTCGGCTCGCTGCTGTCCGCCCAGCATCCACGCTCGCCCGATCACAACGAGATGCTGTTCATCATTCAACACCAGACCAGCGAGCTCTGGATGAAGCTCGCGTTATACGAACTTCAGGCGGCGCGCACCGCCGTGCGTGACGGTGTCTTGCCGAGCGCGTTCAAGATGCTCGCGCGCGTGTCGCGCGTTTTTGAGCAACTGGTGCAATCCTGGAGCGTGCTGGCCACGCTCACCCCGTCCGAATACAGCGCCATGCGGCCCTACCTCGAAAGCTCATCGGGCTTTCAGTCATACCAGTACCGCCAGCTCGAATTCATGCTGGGCAATAAAAACGCGCAGATGCTCAAGCCTCACGTCCATCGCCCTGATATTCACGCCGAGGTCAAGGCCGCTCTGGAAGCGCCTTCGCTGTACGACGAAGTCGTGCGCCTGCTGGCGCGCCGCGGCTTTGCGATTGCCCCTGCGCGGCTCGACAGCGACTGGACAAGACCGGTGAGCCACGATGCCTCCGTCGAAGCGGCCTGGCTGGCGGTCTACCGTGAGCCCACGCAGCATTGGGATCTGTATGAAATGGCCGAGGAACTGGTCGATCTGGAGGATGCGTTGCGCCAATGGCGCTTTCGTCATGTAACAACCGTCGAGCGGATCATCGGCTTCAAGCCCGGGACCGGTGGCACCAGCGGCGTGCGCTACTTGCGCCAGATGCTCGATGTCGTGCTGTTTCCCGAACTGTGGCACGTGCGCACACGGCTTTAGCCGTCGCGGCCCCTGGAACCGTTTGCAGCGCAACGTTACCAAAGCGGTAACTTGCTGCACTTGCGGCGATACATTTTCGGAAATTGCCATGACCGCTTCGATATTCGCGCGCCTCTCCAATCTGAAAAGATCACGGCCCTATGAGGCGCTACCACCGGACACATGCGCTCACTCAGCATCATTGCAAAACCGTGTGACGGGAACCGGGAAAAGCACACCGGGAAACAGGTCGTTCTCCATGAAGACGATCACCCAGCAGCCTGCGAATGGACCACGCACGGCCAAATGCACAAAAACCAACCCGGCTACGGTGGCCGATAACCTCGAAAAGGCCATCGCAAAAGCCCAGAAGCTTCACATCGACCCCGCCGAACCCGGCAACCATGCTGCCGTGAACAAGGCACGCACGGCATTAATCAAGTGTCTGAACGCTTACGCCAAAGACGGTAATCTTCCCGCACCCGGCTTTCTGTCGAATCACGCGATCCACCAGGGCCACGCGCACAACATCATCACGCTGGCAGCAACGGCTTTAGATGAACTGACCCGGCTTTCGACAACGAATGCCCATAAAAAGGAAGTGCTCAAGCTACAAGCGGGATTAAGCAAAAGAACCTGTCAATTAATCCAGCCGCTACTCGATAACGGCGATATGAAAGTCTACGGCGAAAATCCGTATTATTCGAAATTTCTCGCTTCCGTGAGCCTTTTGAGCGCGAATAAAAATATTTCCTTCGCGGTTCATGAAATCAAACTGGCCCGCAAGGAATTACTGAAACAGCATCAACTGCAAAATATTAACGGGGTTGTTTCGCAAATTGCCGAAGTAACCAGGCAGATTGACGCCATCATGAAACAGGTTCCCGACGTCATGTGCTGGGAGATGGTCATCAGTAATACATCTGCCGTACCGTATCGGGATTCGCCGACTCCTGCCACGACAGGCACCACAACAAAAACAGCCGAAGCACTTGCGCTGCTCAATGACTGGGCCCAAAGCAGTACTGATCCCAAAAATAAAACGTTCGCCGCACTGGTTAAAAATACTTTTGCTGCGCTCAACGTGAATTGCTCCATCAGCATTACAGATGATGTCCGCACCAATATCACCCATTATGTCAGCCGGCTTTTATCAAGCGAAGCAGCACACGCACAAAACGCGCAGTCCGGCTTAAGCAATTATCTGCACGATACGATCATTGCAGCAAAATTAAAAACGCAGTTAAAGCCGAATGAGCAATTATCAAAATTAACCGAAATCGGAAAATTTAGCTTCACTTATTCAGCTTATGTGCAAGCGCTGAGGACATTGAAACAGGAAGATTCCATCCACACCTTGCTGGACGAAATCAATGATTCTGTAAACAAGGCTCCACTACCGGAAAAATGCACGCAGAATGATGCCGTGCAATTATTGCGTCCCTTATATGCTTTACACAATACTTTTGTTGGGCTGGAGTCGGTGGCTATCGAAGTGCCCAAAACCCTGGTACAGCACATTGGACAGATGATTGACACGCTGGATAGCCTCAACCGTGAACCCGCGACGGCTGTGGTGCCGCCACTTCCAGCCGCATCGCAGGTTGCCGAGGCGATAACAGACAAGGTCGTTGTTAATCTGGATAAAACTTTCGAAGTTTCCGGGCTCTATTCGGCCGAACTCCAACTCCCCGAGAGCATCGCATTCGTTGAAGATACAAAACTCAATAAACTTGACGCATTCATTGGAAATCATCCTGCAGGCAAAGCGCTATCAGCGGCAGAAATAATCGAGGATCATTTGCAAGACAGGACTTTCCTGCATTCATCCATCGATAATCTTATTGCATCTGAAACATCCAAGACCCGATTACTCGAGATTATTATAAAACTCATTGAACAATCATGGCAGGAGATTGACAAGCTAAAAGCAACCATACAACACCATAAGCGCTATAGCGAGATTCTCAGGAATTTCGACACAGACGCGATCAATTCAGCGTTGATCAGGTTAGTGCAAAAACGATTTTATCAATTTTCCGATAAAGAAAAAAATATCATCGCATCTCTTTCTAACGAACTTGATTCAAGACTCAATATTTTAAGAACATTTTCCGACGATATTCATCATGGAAAAATGTATGCCGACTTTTATACAAACCCAGCCTTGGCGGCACAGAAACGCTGGAATATTACCGTAATTTCCGGATTTATCACAGAATTTACAAAAATGGCATCCTCGTATATGGCGGAAGACATATCATCGGATAACACCGAAATATTATCTGACGCAGAAGAAATATCATCGGATGATGAAAATATAATGCTGCAACCCCTTTTACAGAAAGAACCGGTCAAGCCACCTGTTCAGAAACCCGCTCGTCGCATTTTCGATAGCCTCTTTTCAGCAGAACAAGATTTTCTCAAGCAATGGATGATGACGCCCCCTCTTCTTCCAACAGTCCAAGCCACATCCCCCTAAGCAGCGATTCCTTTCTAACGCGCGCCTGCCTTGATCGCCGTGATCAAGGCAGGCGCGCGCGTACGTGCGACACGATAGCCATGTCACGCTTGACTCCAATCAGTCCCATCAGGCAATGACACATCGCTACGATACGTTATATCATTGCAGCCTCGTCTCAAACGGACCTATCCGCCCTCATTCATGGCTCACTCGTCCGCCAACAGCCTCCTCATCGAAGACCGTCTCAAGCACGCCGAGGCGCTCGCCGCCGAACGCGGTCTCGCACTGACACCGCTGCGCCGTCAGGTGTACGCGCTGATCGTCGCCAGCGTTCGACCCATTGGTGCTTACGATTTGCTTGCCGCGCTCGCGCCCGAACGAGGTCGCGTGCCGCCCACTACCGTGTATCGCACGCTCGAATTTCTCGTCGAAAACGGTTTTATTCACCGGATCGAATCAAAAAATGCGTTTTTCGCGTGCTGTGAAATTGACCGGCCGCATCAAAGCCAGTTTCTGATCTGCGACGTCTGCGGCGAAACCGTTGAAATTCCGGGCGGCGCGCTCGCCGAACAGTTGGCGCACACCGATCCGGCGCAGGGCTTCGAAGTGCATCACCAGGTGGTTGAACTCAGCGGCCTGTGCGCAGCGTGCAAGGCACGCCAGAACACGGTGGCAACCGCGCCCATTGAACCGCGCTAACCCCGGCGCCTTGTGCGTCATTTCTTTCTCTTCTTTCAGGAAAGCCCATGAAACTCGCCTGTTCGTTGCGGCATGGCGCGCGTCGCGCCCTCCTTATAGCGAAACTTTGTGCCCTGTGTGCCCTTTCCACTGTAGCGCTCGTCGGTACACAAACGGCCTACGCCGCTGGCGCGAAGATTCCCGTGGTCGCCGCCGAGAATTTCTATGGCGATGTCGTGCAACAACTGGGCGGCGACCGGGTGGAAGTCAGCAGCATCCTGAATAATCCAGACCAGGACCCGCATCTGTTCGAAGCCAGCCCCAAAACCGCCCGCGCGCTGCATCGCGCGCAGCTTGTGGTCTATAACGGCGCCGATTACGACCCATGGATGAAAAAGCTGCTCGATGCCTCGCGCAACCCGCAGCGCACCGTGATCGTCGCGGCCCAGCTCACCGGAAAAAAAAGCGGCGATAACCCTCACCTGTGGTACGACCCCGCGACGATGCCCGCCGTGGCGCGGGCCGTGAGCGCTGCGCTGATTGCCGCCGACCCCGCGAACCGGGCGGCTTATGAAGCCCGTCTCGCGCAGTTCATCGCTTCCCTCAAACCATTCGACGACAAAATCGCCGCGCTGCGCGCCCGTTACGCTGGCGTGCCCGTTACCGCCACCGAGCCCGTATTCGGCTACCTCTCGGACGCCATCGGCCTGACGATGCGCAACCAGCGCTTTCAGCTCGCGGCGATGAATGACACGGAAGCCAGCGCCGCCGATATCGCTGCGTTCGAGCGCGATTTGCGGGAAAAACGCGTACACGTGCTGATCTATAACAGCCAAGCCACGGAACCATTGACCCAGCGCCTGCTCAAGCTGGCCGAGCGCTCGCATGTGCCCACGCTGAAGGTCACCGAAACCCAGCCAGCAGGTAAAACATTCCAGCAATGGATGCTGACGCAGCTCGATGCGCTCGGCCAGGCGCTCGCGGCAGGCGCTGCAAACGCCGCGCCCACGCAATCCACCCCATGAACGCCGCTACCGCTTCTCCGGTGCTGGAACTGGAGCACGTGCTGCTGACGCTCGGCGGCCGCGCACTGCTGCGCGATGCCAGCCTGAGCGTCAACCAGGGCGAATTCATCGGCGTACTCGGACCGAATGGCGCGGGTAAAACCACGCTCATGCGCGCACTGCTTGGCCTCGTACCGGTGGCGCAAGGGACGATCCGCGTTCTTGGCAAACCCGTGATGCGGGGCAATCCGGCGATTGGCTATATGCCGCAAACACGAAGCGCGCTAGCCGGCCGCCGCGTGCGTGGCCGCGACTTCATCGCCATGGCGGCTGACGGGCATCGCTGGGGCTGGCCGCATGCCAATGCGCAAACACGCGCCGAGGTGGAGCGCGTGCTGGAACTGGTCGATGGCTGCGCGCTCGCTGAGCGCCCATTGGCGGAGCTCTCGGGAGGCGAGCGCCAGCGGCTACTGCTCGCGCAATGCTTATTAGGCAACCCGCGCTTGCTGCTGCTCGATGAACCGCTGATCAGCCTCGACCCTCACCACCAAAAGAGTGTCGTCGGCCTCGTGCGCCGCGTACAGCAGGAACTGGGGATCGCCGTGCTGTTTTCAGCCCACGAACTCAACCCGCTGCTGCAAGCGCTAGACCGCGTCCTATACCTGGGAAATGGCGTTGCCGCCCTCGGCACGGTCGATGAAGTCATCACCCAACCTGTGCTATCGCAGCTGTACGGCTCGACCATCGACGTGATGCGCGTCAACGGCCGCATCTTCGTCATGTCCGGAGATATCGAAATCGAAAAGCACGATCACGGTCACGAAGATCACGATCATTCACATGCGCATTCGCACACCCATGCACATGCGCACCCTACGCAAGCCTCTGGCGACGGCCACGGAAACCCACACGATGCTTGAATACGATTTCATGGTGAATGCGTTCGCGGCGTCGGGCATTGTGGCCGTGCTGTCCGGTATCGTGGGCTACTTCCTTGTGCTGCGCGGACAAACCTTTGCGGGCCACGCGCTCTCGCACGTGGGCTTTACCGGCGCGACAGGAGCGGTGCTGATCGGCTTGTCGCCCATCTGGGGCATGATCGGCTTCACGCTTGCCGCAGGTATCGGCATGGGCGCGCTCGGCGAAAAACTCGCGGGGCGCGACGTCGGCATTGGCATGGTGCTATCGCTCGCGCTCGGTTTTGGCTTACTGTTTTTGCACTTTTTCACGGCCTATGCGACGCAAGTGACCGCGCTGCTATTCGGCAATATCCTCGGCGTGAACACGGCCATGCTCGGCGTGCTGGCAGGTCTCGGCGTTGTCAGCCTGGCCGCGCTGGCAATCATCATGCGGCCACTGCTGTTCGCCTCACTCCAGCCTGAACTGGCCGAAGCCAAAGGCATCTCGTTACGCTTTATATCGATGCTCTTTCTGGCTATCGCCGCGCTGGCTGTAGCCGCCTGCACGCAGATCGTCGGCGTGCTGCTGGTGTTTACGCTGATGGTCGGGCCTGCCGCCGCGGCACAAAACCTGACAACCCGGCTTTCGACCGGGCTAACGCTAGCTGCAGTGCTAGCACTGGCGCAAGCCTGGCTAGGCGTGACGCTGGCGTTCTACACCGACTGGCCAACCAGTTTCTGGATCACCGTACTCGCCGCGCTGGTGTATGGCGCCAGCCTGCTACGGCGGCGCCAGGCGTGATTCGTCTCGCCAGCGTTCTGTTTCCTTGAGCCGCATCACGTACAGCCTAGCGCCCGTGCGTGATGCGCGATGTGATCTTCGATAAACGTCGAAATGAAGTAATAGCCGTGGTCATAGCCGGGATGACGGCGAAGAGTCAGCGGCTGCCCCGCGATACGGCAAGCCGCTTCGAACACATCGGGATTGAGCTGCGTGGCGAGAAACGCATCCGCCAACCCCTGGTCTAGCAAAATACCCGCCGCGAACCGCACGGGCCTCTGTGCAACCAGTTCGCTGGCATCGTACTGACGCCAGGCGTCACGCGCGGCACCGAGATACCCACCGAAAGCCTTTTCGCCCCACGGACAGCGCATCGGCGCAGCGATCGGCGCGAACGCTGAAACCGAGCGAAACACCTCCGGATTGCGCAGCGCCAGCACCAGCGCGCCATGACCGCCCATCGAATGGCCAAAGATACCGAGCCGCATACCGTCAACAGGCAGGTTTGACAGGACCGTTGCACGCAGCTCATCAAGCACGTAGGAATACATCCGATAGTGCTTTGACCACGGCGCTTCAGTCGCATCGACATAAAACCCCGCGCCGACACCGAAATCCCACGCTTCGCTTTCGTTCGGCAGATTAGCGCCACGCGGGCTGGTATCGGGCGCGATCAGCGCGATGCCATAGCGCGCCGCAAAACGTTGGGCATTCGCCTTGATCGCAAAGGTTTCTTCAGTACAAGTCAGCCCCGCCAGATAGAACAGCGCCGGCACCCGTGCGCCATTCGCCTGCAATGCCTGCGGCGGCAGATACGCCGCAAAACGCATCGGCAGGCCCGTCACCGTGGACAGATGCTGATAAAAGCGCTGCACGCCACCATGGCATACATGCTCCGCGATAAGTTCGAGCATCGCCCCCCTCAGTAAAGAACGACCGAGCGAATCGACTCGCCCTTTTTCATCAGCTCGAAACCCTCGTTGATCCGCTCAAGCGGCAGACGGTGTGTGATCAGATCGTCGATATTGAGCTTGCCTTCCATATACCAGTCGACAATCTTCGGCACATCCGTGCGCCCGCGCGCGCCGCCAAAAGCCGAGCCTTTCCACTCGCGGCCCGTCACCAGCTGAAACGGCCGCGTGCTGATTTCCTCTCCCGCGGCCGCCACCCCGATGATGAACGACTGCCCCCAGCCCTTGTGCGTGCACTCCAGCGCCTGACGCATCACCTTCGTGTTGCCAATGCATTCGAATGAATAATCCGCGCCACCATCCGTGAGTTGCACGATGTGATCCACCACGTTGTCCACTTCACGCGGATTGATAAAGTGCGTCATGCCAAATTGCCGCGCGAGTTCGATACGCCCCGGGTTCAGATCGACCCCGATGATCTTGTCCGCGCCGACCATCTTCGCGCCCTGGATCACATTCAGGCCTATGCCCCCCAGACCAAACACCACGACGTTCGCACCCGCCTCGACCCGGGCCGAATACACCACCGCGCCAACACCCGTGGTCACCCCGCAGCCGATGTAGCAGATCTTGTCGAACGGCGCGTCCTCACGCACCTTCGCCACGGCGATCTCGGGCACCACGATGTAATTCGAAAACGTCGACGTGCCCATGTAATGGAACAACGGCTTGCCCTCAAACGAAAAACGCGTGCTCGCATCCGGCATCAGCCCACGGCCTTGCGTCGAACGAATCGCCTGGCACAGGTTCGTCTTGCGCGACAGGCAAAACTTGCACTGGCGGCATTCCGGCGTATAGAGCGGGATCACGTGATCGCCCTTGCTCAACGTGCCAACGCCTGGCCCCGTATCCACCACGATGCCCGCCCCTTCATGGCCGAGTATCGCCGGGAACAGTCCTTCCGGATCCGCTCCCGACAGCGTGTAGTAATCCGTATGGCAGATCCCCGTGGCCTTCACTTCGATCAGCACTTCTCCCGCTCGCGGGCCTTCCAGATCGACTTCTTCGATCGTCAGGGGCGCGCCCGCTTTCCATGCAATGGCTGCTCTGGTTTTCATCGTGAATCTTCCCTGTAAGTCGTGATCCGGTGATCCGGTGATCCGTTATCGTTAAGCGCCCAGCGCTGCCTCATCGCGCGATCGCACTACCTGCACTGGCCAGCACAATAAACCCACATCGTCGCCGAAAAGCCCTTCGGCCTGATGACCCGGATCGTCATCTCTTTGACGGCAGGCGACATTGTAGGCATGACAACGCTGCAATTGCGGATCAACCCGGCAGGGATATTAATCACGCAACGTTCATCATGCAGCTTCACCGACGCGCGAATTCACCCTCGTAACAGGTGGGCAATGAGGTGGGCAATGGGTATGCCATTTGCCAGACAGAGGGTTAACCCATCCGCTCGGGAGCACGGACTAAAACCCCACTATATGTAAAAGCAAATACATCCCATCAGACAAACGATAAGTTGGCTGCGTTAGCCGAATGACCCCAAAGCCCACGTCATTTGTCAATCGCCCATCTGCCACAAGGGTTTGCAAGGCCCACGCCAGCGCATTCGGAAACCCGATGCCCGATGAATCAGGCAAAGCCACTTCTCACATATCAGCCCTGGAAAGGACGAAATAGTGTCCTGTGGGCTTGTTGCAGATTTTCGTTCCGCATACCTTGAATGATTCCCCCGACATTAGATGTGGAGAGACAAGATGCACTCCAACACCGTTCATCCGTGTGATGAGCGGCTGCCCACCGGGCAGTTGCTGACACTCGGTATTCAGCACGTACTGGTCATGTATGCCGGCGCTGTCGCCGTGCCACTGATCATTGGCAGTGCGCTCAGTTTGCCGAAAGACCAAATCGCTTTTCTTATTAGTGCCGATCTCTTTTGCTGCGGTATCGCCACCCTGATCCAGACGCTTGGCCTGTGGATCTTCGGCATTCGCCTGCCAGTCATCATGGGCTGTACATTCGCTGCGGTAGGGCCAATGGTGGCTATTGGCGTGAATCCGCAGCTCGGCATTCTGGATGTCTTCGGCGCGACCATGGCCGCCGGGCTGATCGGTATTTTCCTCGCCCCGGCCATTGGCAAGCTGCTGCGCTTTTTCCCGCCCGTCGTCGTGGGTACGGTGATTGCCGTGATCGGGCTATCGCTGATGGAAGTCGGCATCAACTGGGCGGCAGGCGGCTCGGGCAATCCCGATTACGGCAACCCGCTCTATCTGGGCTTGTCGTTTATCGTCCTGATGCTGATCCTGCTGATCAACAAGTTTGGCAGAGGCTTCGTGGCCAATATTTCGGTGCTGCTCGGTATCGTCGCGGGCTTCGTGCTGGCCGCCCTGCTGGGCCACGTCAGCTTTGACGGTGTAACCAGCGCGCCATGGCTCGGCATCGTGATGCCCTTTCATTTCGGCTGGCCGCATTTCGATCCACTCGCCATTGCCACGATGCTCACCGTCATGTTTGTCACCTTCATTGAATCGACCGGCATGTTCCTCGCCGTGGGCGACATGGTCGATCGTCCGGTCGATCAAAAAGCGCTGGTACGTGGCTTGCGTGTCGATGGGCTAGGCACGCTAATCGGCGGCATCTTCAATTCGTTCCCCCACACCTCGTTTTCACAGAATGTCGGCCTGATTGGGGTGACGGGTGTCAAAAGCCGTTTCGTCTGCGCGACTGGCGGTGTGATTCTCGTGTTGCTCGGACTTTTTCCCAAGATGGCTCAAGTGGTCGCATCGGTGCCCCCGTTCGTGCTGGGTGGCGCAGGCATTGTGATGTTCGGCATGGTGGCGGCAAACGGTATCAAGGTACTGTCGAAAGTCGATTTCGTCGGCAATCACCATAACCTGTTCATCGTTGCAGTCAGCGTCGGCCTGGGGCTAGTACCCGTGGTTTCGCCGCATTTCTTCTCGCGTTTGCCGAATGCGCTGTCACCCCTGCTGCACAGCGGAATCTTGCTGGCCTCGGCTTCCGCTGTCTTGCTAAACCTGATTTTTAACGGCACCAAGGACGAGCGCGCGGCCAAGAAAGCCATCGGTGATGCCGGACGGGATGTAGGCAGTCGTGGCGGCCGGCGCGGCAGCCAACACGGTGAAAAAGCGGAAATCGAACTCATTACGGCAGCGCCCGACGAACAGCTTCATACGGCCAAAGTTCGCCCTAACTAACCACCCTGAATCATCGCCCAAGTGCCGGAGAGGCGGCGCGTTGCAGGATTTGACGGAACACACGAAACAAATTTTCCCGCAGCAGAAAGAACAGGCTCTACGCGCCGGAAATTGATATCCGGCCAAGGGCAAAACGCCTTACGCCATACAAATTGGGCGTCAAGGTGTCAATGGCGGCACACAGGGCAGAGCGTGTGGTGAGGCGCGCTCTGCCAGGCAATCCGTACGGCGGCCACACGCTGGCCGACGCGGGAGCCTAAGCAGCGATCTTGAGTGTGCCAGAAAT
Source organism: Paraburkholderia hayleyella (assembly GCF_009455685.1). Classification (NCBI taxonomy): domain Bacteria; kingdom Pseudomonadati; phylum Pseudomonadota; class Betaproteobacteria; order Burkholderiales; family Burkholderiaceae; genus Paraburkholderia; species Paraburkholderia hayleyella. The sequence goes on from NZ_QPES01000001.1 coordinate 2,727,844, forward strand.
CACCATCGAGCCAGCCACGGGCCAATAAAGGCCAATGGCAAACCCGATAGAAGCTGACTGAAAGATGAAGGACGCGTGGGCAATGTAATCCACGCGCTACCGGCCACAAGCCTGCGGATAATTTCCGTAAGGCTGTGGCTTCTTCACGTCCTCGTTCTAATCACCCTGGCAAACCGCTCATTTGCCACCCCCTCCCTCGCATAAACGGCTAATGCCGGCAAACGAATTGTTCACGGCCGATCGGATATCGGCAGTTCAATGATTGCGACGACGCTTGCCTGATCGTCGCTGCATTACCTGACTTCATCCGTTTTCATTCAACTCACCAGAGAGAAAAATGACATTTGAAACCAAAAGCCTTCAAGTATTTCAAGAAGCACTAACTCAACTAAACGCCAGCTTTAACTACCTGCCAAAGCTCGATCAATCGGTTGATTTAACGGCCATTCGCCCCGTGATGCTGGAAGTCGCCAAACGGATGGAAAACAACTATCCGTACCATCATCCGATGTATGCCGGCCAGATGCTTAAGCCTCCAACGGAAATCGCCCGTCTTGCTTACATGCTCTCGCTCTGGCTCAACCCCAACAATCATGATCTGGACGGTGGCAAAGCAAGTTCAGCAATGGAGAAGGAAGCCGTGGCGGAGCTTGCCGGAATATTCGGCTGGACAACTCATTTGGGGCATCTGTGCAGCGGTGGAACCATGGCCAACCTCGAGGGTTTGTGGATCGCCAGGAATTTGCATCCGACGAAAAAAATCGTTGCTTCCGCGCAAGCGCATTACGCTCACGCCAGGATAAGTGGAGTGCTTCGCATTCCGTTTCTATCAATAGAATGTGATAGCCGTGCCCGGATGGATATCAATGTATTGCAACGGCTCTTGCAGGAAGAAGAGATTGGTACCGTGGTTGTGAGCATGGGAACGACAGCAACGGGTTCCGTTGATCCTTTACCGCAAATCCTTGAACTGCAAGCGCAATATGGTTTCCGTATTCATGCCGATGCGGCATATGGCGGGTATTTCTCCCTCACGGACAATCTTGATCCTGAAACCAGGGCTGCGTTTGATTGCCTGAACAAAGTCGATTCCCTTGTGATTGATCCGCATAAACACGGACTCCAGCCTTACGGTTGTGGCTGCATCCTCTTCAAGGACCCCTCCGTGGGCAGGTTTTACAAGCATGATTCGCCCTATACGTACTTTAGTTCCGATGAACTCCATTTGGGCGAGATCAGCCTGGAATGTTCCAGAGCCGGCGCCTCAGCCGTTGCCTTATGGGCAACCCAAAAGCTACTGCCTTTAATTCGGGGTGGAACCTTTGCCTCTTCTCTCAGCAAGTCGCGGGAAGCAGCGCTTGCTTTATTTGACAAACTGAAAAGTGACCGCCGTTTTATCGTTGCTTTTCGTCCGCAGTTAGACATTGTTTTTTGGGCGGTTAAATCCGGTAGCGCAAGCGAATCGTCACGACTGGCTAGAGAAATATTTAAACGGTCTAATGAACAAAATCTTCATCTGGCGCTTGCGAGTATGCCCAGAAAGCTATTTGCAGCAACAGAAGGCGAGATCATCAATTGGGATCAGGATTACGTAGTTTGTCTGCGCTCCGCCCTGATGAAACCGGAACATCTGGACTGGGTAGACCACATCTGGCATTCACTCGATGCGGTAACAACAGACGCATTGTCCGCGGCCAGGGCAACGCCACTACAACACATACACGATGCGACTTTAGACGCGTAACCGTTTACCAAAGCGGAGAAATACCCATGATTACGACCCTGAATAATGACTGGCGAGACCCGGCCATTGACTGTCTGACACGCCAGTTTTGCGAAGCAGAACCATTAACGGCCTGCCTGAACGTACCGAAAAATGATTTTAAAAAATTTGTTTCGCCCATTGTGGACCAGGCAATAGAGGCCAAACTGTCGACGATTGCGATATCACCCAAAAATGAATTTGTCGGTATTGTTATCGCCCACGACTACTCGATCCCATTGGCTATGCCCGACAAAATACCGGATAGCATGGCTCCGATAGTTGAATTGCTGGATCAGATTAGCCATTCTATTGAGCAGCCGGCACTTGGAGCCGACAAAATATTGCATATATTTACGGCTGCCATGGAACCGGGAAATTCATCCGAATCACAAAAACTGTTCGATGCCCAAATACGTATCGCACAACAGCACAAATTCGAGATGATGTTTACAGAAGCTACCAACCCATTAAGCCAACAATTTCTCATTAGAAGATATGGCTGGCACGAGATTGCCTGCAATAAAAAAATTTATTACAAATATTTTTCTTTTGCAGGGTCCCGTCCATTTGAAAAACTGAATCCAAAGATGTACTGCAAGGTTCTGGGCAGCAGGTTATCTATCAACCATTAGCTTCACTACGATAGTCACAAACGCAGCCGCCTCAAACGAAACGGGCTGGATCCTGTGCCATACAGAACCCAGCCCGTTTCAGTCAGCTAAACAAATTTGACCGTCCCGCATCCCGTTTAAGGAGCCAGTCCACCTGCCGTAGCCCCGCTGCCTTGACTGGCCGTCACCACCGCAGACGCAGCCACCGGAACACTCGTCGTGCTGTAATCGACCGGTGCATCCGCCGGGCGCGGTTCATCTCCGGCCCGCTCAATCCAGCCACCACCGAGGTACTGGTACAGATCAACCAGGTTCGTCAGGCGTTGCAGCCGCGCGGTGATCAGCGTTTGCTGCGCGGAATACAGATCGGTCTGCGCGGTCAGCACCGACAGATAACTGTCCACGCCGTTCGTGTAACGCAGGTTCGACAGATCCAGGCGGCGCTGTTGCGCGAAGCGGTTGCGGTCCAGCGAAGTAATCTGCTGGTCATACGTGCCGCGCGCCGCCAGACCGTCCGCCACTTCACGAAACGCCGTTTGAATCGCTTTCTCGTACTGCGCAATCTGGATGTTCTTCTGCACGTTAGCCAGATCGAGATTAGCGATGTTCACCCCACCGTTAAAGATCGGCAGCGTGATCTGCGGCGCGAACCCCCACGCTGCCGACCCCGCCTTGAACAACCCGCCCAACGACGGGCTCAGCGTGCCGAAATTGCCGGTCAGCGAGATCTTCGGGAAGAACGCTGCTCGCGCCGCACCGATATTCGCGTTGGCCGCGCGCAGTTGCTGCTCGGCTTCCATGATGTCAGGGCGACGCGTCAACAGATCGGAAGGCAAGCCAGCCGGAATATCGGTTAACAGATTCTGGCTGCTGAGCGGCAAACCTGCGGGCAAATCCGCGGGCAGCGGCTCGCCAACCAGCAACACCAGTGCGTTTTCCGCCTGGGCTCGCAAGCGCGCTTGCGATTGCAGATTGGCGCTGGCCTGCGCAACAACCGTCTCCGCCTGACGCAAATCCAGCTCGGAGCCGCTGCCGGTATCAAACTGCAATTTCGTAATGTTGTACGAATCTTGCGCCGCCTTCTGAGTGTCTTGCGTGACCTTCAGCAAATCGTCGTAGGCCAGCACTGTCAGATACTGGTCCGCCACCGACGACACCAGCGCGATCTCCGCCGCCTTGCGTGCCTGCGCCGTGGCCAGATATTGCGCCAGCGCCTGGTCTTTCAGGCTCTGAATGCGGCCAAAAAAGTCGATCTCCCATGACGCGTTGACCCCCACCGAATACTGATTGGAGACCTCCTGCCCGGGCAACGACAGATTGCTCGGCGTCCGCGTTTTGTTTTCCGAACCCGCTGCATTCAGCGACGGCATCAGCCCGGCGCGGGTGATCTGATATTGCGCCCGCGCAGCCTGCATATTCAGCACCGAGACCCGCAAATCGCGGTTGTTTTTCTGCGCGATCTCGATCAACCGTTGCAGGCGTGGGTCGACAAAAAAGTCACGCCAGCCGATATCCGTCGCCGCCTGGCCATTCGCCGTGCGCTCAGCCGAAGCAACCGGCTGCGTGGCATACACGCCGCCTTGCGGAAAAGCGTCCGACACCGGCGCCTCCGGACGCTCGTACTTCGGCGCCATCGTGCAGCCTGCCGCCATGAACGCGACGGCCACTGCTATCAAAGAGTGTTTTTGCATCTCAATGTCCTTCCTTGCCCGAGCCATTACCGTCCTCGGGATGGTGCTGCTCATAGTGGGCGAGCGCCACGTCCGGATCTTCCCGCTCACCGCTAAACCGCGCGCGGACCACGACGAAGAACATCGGAATCATGAAAATGGCGAGGAACGTCGCGGTCAGCATCCCGCCGACCACGCCGGTGCCAATCGAATGCTGGCTGGCCGAACCGGCGCCGTTACTGATCGCAAGTGGCAACACGCCAAGAATGAACGCCAGCGAAGTCATCAGAATAGGACGCAGCCGCTGCCGCGCTGACTCAAGCGCAGCCTCGACAGGCCCCATGCCCTGACCTTCTTGCAGATCCCGGGCGAACTCCACGATCAGAATCGCGTTTTTCGCCGAAAGCCCCACGGTGGTCAACAACCCCACCTGGAAGAACACATCGTTTTCCAAACCGCGCAGCGTGGCTGCAAGCAGCGCGCCCAAGATCCCAAGCGGCACCACCATGATCACCGAGAACGGAATCGACCAGCTTTCATACAGCGCAGCCAGACACAGGAACACGACGAGAATCGAGATGCCGTACAAAAACGGCGCCTGCGAACCCGACTGGCGCTCCTGCAACGACAACCCGGTCCATTCATAGCCAATCCCGGCGGGCAGTTTCGCCGCCAGCGCTTCCATCGCCGCCATCGCCTGCCCGGTCGACTTGCCCGGCGCTGCGGCACCCTGGATTTCGACCGCTGAAATACCGTTGTAGCGCTCAAGCTTGGGTGAACCGTAGGTCCATGCGCCCTTCGCAAACGAAGTGAATGGCACCATGCTCCCCGTCGCGTTGCGCACATACCAGTCGTCCAGATTCTCTGGATTCATGCGGAATGGTGCATCGCCCTGGAGATAGACCTTCTTGATCCGGTGATCGGTATCGAGGAAGTTGTTCACATATTGCGAGGCCCATGCAATCGAGAACGTCTGGTCGATCGCGGCCAGCGACACACCCAGCGCCGAGGCTTTTTCGTGGTCGATCGACACCTTGAACTGCGGCGTATCGCTCAGGCCGTTTGGCCGCACCTGGGCGAGCATCGGATCTTTCGCCGCCATACCCAGCAACTGGTTACGCGCGGCCATCAGCGCCACGTGCCCCAAGCCGGCGCGGTCCTCCAACTCGAAGTCAAAGCCCGATGCGGTGCCCAGCTCAGGAATGGAAGGCGGATTGACCGGATACACCATCGCATCCTTGTAGCTGCCGAAATGCTTGAACACCCGGCCTACTAGCGCTTGCACCTTCTCGTCGGCCTTTTGCCGCTGGGCATAATCCTTCATCCGCACGAACACGAGGCCCGCGTTCTGGCCACGACCCGCGAAGCTGAAGCCATTCACGGTAAAAGTAGAGTCAACGATATTGCCTTCGGACTTCAGCATATAGTTGGACACATCGTCCAGCACCCGCTCGGTGCGCTCCTGGGTCGAGCCGGGAGGCGTCTGCACCAGCACGAACATCAGGCCCTGGTCTTCATCGGGCAGGAACGACTTCGGCAGGCGCACGAACAGCAGCCCCACGGCGACGATCACCACGAGATAAATGATCAGCCAGCGGCCCGAACGTTTGATCACGTGATGCACGCCCACGTGATACTTGTCGCGGCTGCGCTCGAAGTTGCGGTTAAACCAGCCGAAGAAGCCTTTTTTCTCTTCGTGATGACCCGGTGGAATTGGCTTGAGAATGGTCGCGCACAGCGCCGGGGTAAGAATCATGGCCACCAGCACCGACAGCACCATCGCGGCAACGATGGTCAGCGAGAACTGGCGATAAATCGCCCCCACCGAACCGCCCGAAAGCGCCACCGGCACAAACACGGCTGAAAGCACGAGCGCCACACCCACCAATGCCCCGGTGATCTGCTCCATCGCCTTGCGTGTTGCATCGCGTGGCGAGAGACCTTCCTCGCTCATCACCCGCTCGACGTTTTCGACCACCACGATCGCATCGTCGACCAGCAACCCAATCGCCAGCACCAGCCCGAACATCGATAACGTATTGATCGAGAAACCCACCACGCCCATGACCGCAAACGTGCCCATCAGCACCACCGGCACGGCGATCGTCGGGATCAGCGTGGCACGCAGGTTTTGCAGGAACAGGTACATCACGAGGAACACCAGCACGATGCCTTCAATCAGCGTCTTGACCACTTCCTCGATCGACAGGCGCACGAACGGGGTCGTGTCATACGGGTACTTCACGGCGAAACCGTGCGGGAAGTTCTTCGACAACTCGTCGATCTTGGCCCGCACGTTATTGGCCGTTTGCAGCGCATTCGCGCCAGTTGCCAACTGAATACCGAACCCTGCCGTCGGCTGGCCGTTGTACTTGGTGTCGAAGTTGTAGTTTTCGCCACCCAGCTCGACGCGTGCAACGTCCTTGATGCGCACTTGCGAGCCATCGGTATTGACCTTCAGCAGCACATTCTCAAACTGAGTCGGCGTGGTCAGCAGTGTCGCTTCGCTGATGGTGGCCTGCAGCATCTGGCCTGGTACCGAAGGCGTGCCGCCGAGCGAACCGCCCGCCACCTGGACGTTCTGTGCCTGCAACGCATTTTGCACGTCGATCGGCGTCAAGCCGAAGTTGGTGAGCTTGCTGGCGTCAAGCCAGATCCGCATCGCATACTGCGAACCAAACAGCGTAACCGTTCCCACCCCATCCAGACGGCTGACCGGATCCTGAATGTTCGACGCGACGTAGTTCGCCAGGTCGTACTTGTTCATGGTGCCGTCTTCGGACACGAAAGCCATCACCAGCAAGAAGCTGCTGCTCGACTTCGTGACCTTCGTGCCCAGCCGCTGCACGGCCTCAGGCAACAGTGGGGTAGCGAGTTGCAGCTTGTTTTGCACCTGAACCTGGGCGATGTCGGGGTTGGTTCCCGCGGCAAAGGTCAGCGTGATGGTGGCGATGCCTGAATCGTCCGAAGTAGATGACAGATACAGCAAGTGATCGAGGCCGCTCATTTGCTGCTCGATCACCTGGGTGACAGTATTTTCTACTGTCGTGGCCGAAGCGCCTGGATAGGTGGCGGTGATCTGCACGGACGGCGGCGCAATAGTGGGATATTGCGCAATCGGTAACGTGAAAATCGAAGCCACCCCTGCGAGTATCAGGATGATGGCGATCACCCAGGCAAAAATTGGGCGATCGATAAAAAACTTTGCCATGAAGCAGGCTCCCTGTGATTACGCGCCGGACGCAGCGGAGGCGGCGTGGGCTGGCGCGCTGCTGACACCTGACGCGGCTGCGGCGGCCTGGGCATCAGAGCCTGGTGTGGCAGGTTGTGGCAATTGGGCGGCAACGGCCTTGACCTGCATGCCGGGACGGACCTTGTCGGTACCCTGAACAATCACGCGATCACCGGGATTCAGACCGCTTTCAACAATCCAGTTCGAACCCGATGTACCCGTCGTGACGAGCGGCCGCGATACCACCTTGTTATCCGCACCGACGATCAGCGCCACCGGCTGGCCTTTCTGGTCATGCGTGATGCCGACCTGCGGCACGAGGAACGCACGCTCGTTCATGCCTTCTTCGATCCGTGCCCGCACGAACATGCCTGGCAGCAAGACCCGGTCCTTGTTCTTGAAAAGACCGCGCACCGTGACCGAACCCGTGGTCTGGTCCACCGTCACATCGGAAAACTCGAGCCTTCCTGTCTCAGAATAAGGCCGGCCATCTTCGAGAATCAGCGTGACCTTGGCTGCATGCAGACCGGCTGTCTTGAGACGTCCCTCCTGCACATCCCGGCGCAAGCGCAAACCATCGAGACTAGATTGCGTCAAGTCGACATAGACCGGATCGAGCTGCTGCACCGTTGACAGCAAGGTGGCCTGGCTAGCCTGCACATAAGCGCCTGGCGTGACAGAAGACCTGCCGATACGGCCTGTGATGGGGGATGTGACGTCGGTATAACCGAGGTTGATTCGCGCTGTATCGACAGCCGCCTTGCCGCCTGCGACATCCGCCGCAGCCTGACCGCGCGCGGCGACGGCGTTGTCGTAATCCTGCTTGCTCACCGCATTGGCGGCCACGAGGACTTTGTAGCGCTCCGCCTGGGCGGTCGTGCTTGCCAGATTGGCCTCGGCACGCGCCAGTGTTGCTTTCGCCGTATTGAGCGCGGCCACATAAGGCGCTGGATCGATCTTGTAAAGACGCTGTCCTGCCTTGACCTCGCTGCCTTCGACAAACTCGCGCCGCAACACGATACCGTCCACCCGTGCCCGCACTTCGGCAACGAGGTAAGCACTGGTGCGGCCCGGCAACTCGAGGACAACCGGAACTGCCGTTTGCTGCACAGCAACCACGCCGACTTCGAAAATTTTTGCCGGTGGCGCTGATTGTTTGGGCCCGCACGCTGCCAGCAAGATGGCAGTCGTCGCGGCACTGATTACGCGGAGTGGGATCCGTTCGATGCGCATGGAGCGACCTCTGTCAATGATCTGAAAATGAAAAAGTGCGTCCATACCTGCCTGGCCTGCCTGGGAAGTGATGGCGTGGATGGCGTGATGGCGCACAACATGGGTCTCGCAACGCGTGATAGAAAGCCCGTTGAAACCACAGCGCGTGCAGCAACGCCGAAACAACGCGCCAAACCGGGTAAACCCAAGATTTACAAACACCGAAAGCCTGTCGTCTCGCATCTGTCGCACTTTTTCACGTTTTACATGTGTTGCAAAACGGTGGAAAAACTCAAGCCGGGCGAAAAAGTATCAGGCAAAACAACAGTCTCGGATTTTAACCGGTCGTCGCAGCTTGGGCTATTGGCATGCTATCTACGCGACGGGTTGCCATCATACATACATTCACACACGCATGTAAAAATGAGACAATCGTCCAACCCCGGCACCCTACACAACTTTGACCCGGTCTTCATCCAGCAGGTTATTTGTCGCCTGTTTGATCCGATGAGACACGGGATGAAATCATTAACATTCCGCAGATGCACGAGGCGCCAGAATAATCCGTCCTTTCAGCAGGCACATTTATATGGTCCGAAGAACCAAGGAAGAAGCGCAGGAGACACGCAACAGCATTCTGGATGCCGCCGAACAAATTTTTTTTGAAAAAGGTGTATCGCGCACTTCGCTGGCTGATATCGCTCACGCAGCGGGCGTCACGCGCGGCGCAATCTATTGGCATTTTGCTAACAAAGGCGATCTTTTTACGGAAATGTTCGACCGTGTGCTCTTGCCGCTCGATGAACTCAAGGCCGCCACGCTGAACCCCCACGAGGTCGATCCGCTCGGCCGGCTCATCGAAATCTGCAAGCTTTGCGTGCGCGACACGTTCAATAACCCACAACGGCGCCGGGTATTCAACATTTTATTTTTGAAGTGTGAATTCGTTGAAGAAATGGGGCCCGTCATGCTGCGCTACCAAACCAATATGCTCGAAGCATTGAGCAATATTGAAGGGGGTCTGCGCAACGCGATTTCAAAAGGGCAACTGCCCGTCGATCTGGACACCCCTCGCGCCGCCGCTATGTTGCATGCTTTCGTCAGCGGCACACTGCGCGACATGCTGTTTTTGCCAGGCACGATGGGCGATGGCGCCTATGCCGAAGCGACGGTCGAAGCCATGTTCGACACGCTGCGTCTAAGCCGCAGGCTGCGCATCCCAATCCCTCTCGTTCCAGCGGTCGGCCAAGACCCGATGCCCAGCCGCGTTAAGACACATTGAGCCAGCGCACCAGATACAGCAGCAACGCTGCAAAAAAAATCATCGCTGCCCACACCCAGTAAGGCATGGCATGCGGCACCGGCTCCTCACGCACCATGCCGTGTGCGCTACGCAAAGACCCAGCGGTGCGGCCCGTCAGCATGTCGTCGCGGCCGCGGGCGTGTCGTGTTACCGCAACGCCAAGATGTATCGGACGCAAAAAAACATGCTGTCTGCCTACCGCATTGTCCCGGCGCGCATGATTAGGCCCCACGCCGTGCTTGGCCTGGATGACGGCACAAAATTCCGTGAAAAAATCATCCGCGAGTTCATGCAACGCGTTTTCGATCTGACGTGCAGGCAGTTCGGCCAGCGCCCCCGCCGACATCGCCCACACTGAATAATCGATCCGTGTACCGGGCTCCGTGTCTGGCTGGCCAGCCCCATCATCGGCGCCAAGCTCGATGCTGATCTGGCCGCGTAGCGAACCAATGCCGTCCGCACGCGCCTTGAAATTCAGCGTGCGTTGTGCGGGCACCGCTGCCTGTGCCGCCATGGCATCGTTAGCCCGCTGGCTGGCCACATGCGCGCGAATCTCGTAGCACGCGCGCAGCGGTCCGAGCGGCACAACGAGCATCAACCTATATCCGCCGTTCGGCAGGCGCTCGAAGGTCTCGCAGTGGTCAAGGCTCGCGCGCAACAGTGCGATGTCCTGTAACGCGGCGCTCACATCAGATAGCGCAAGCGGAATCCGTAATGCGTCATTCAGTTCCATGGCAACCTCCCCGACTTCGCTACTGATTAATATGCAGCAAACCTGGAAAATTAAGATGTCTGATCAATACGGTCGACTCGCGCGGCATAAAAAGCCCGATATTCCTTGATTGCATTGACGCCAGCCAAAGGTCGGTCATAACACCAGATGGCGTTTTCAATGCGGCCTTCTTCAGTAGGCAAATGAAAATACGCCGCATCGCCTTTATAAGGGCAATGCGACGTATAAGAAGAACGTTCCAGCCGGGCCAGATTGACGCCGGTGCGCGAAAAATAAATCACCTCCGGCAAGCCTGCTTCAGCCAGCGTCAGCGCCGCTATAGAATCCGCCACTGTCACGCCATGCTGAATTACCCGCACCCGGTGCGGCTTCAGCATCATGTCAAACCGCTGCAGCGCGGCCGCCTCAGGCAAAGGCCTCGCAGGATCAGGCGCACAAGAAAAAGTCATGTCATCAGCCTCATCAAAGCCGCCAGCGGCGAAACGCCATTTAGCCACAAAAAACCACGGGGAAAACTTCACCCGTGGTTTTTATTATCGGCGATAGATTCACCCGATGCGCGCCAATGTCTAATCAGACAAATACGCCACAAGCATTTAACACCCCAAAGCTAAAAACGCTTTATTCAATCTCCCAGCGAAATGCCGCTTTAGCGCTGCCTTTAGCAGGAATCGTAATCACCCGGCTTTGCTCGTGGCCTTGATAGGCCACCTGCAAGGCATAACGTCCCGGACGCAGCTTAACCAGCATATACGGGCCTCTTGAGGTGGCATTCAATACGGCCGTTCCATGTGAATCGGCAATTCGAACCTGAACATCCGCCAGGAAACTCGCACCCGGTCCGGTAAAGCTCAACGATAACGGCCAATGATTTTGCGCCTGCCGCATGGCTTTCGATTCATCCTGGCCAACACCGCCCGAAACGAATGAGACATTCCCTTGCTGCTCCACCTGGGGCAAGCCTCCGCCATTTTCATTACCTGCGCTGGTGTTATCCGTCGTCGTGCCGCCGCTGATCGCAGGCGCCCTATCCTTCGCATAAGCCGGACTCATCAGGCCTGCCCCTAACGCCAGTGCGGCAACAACCGCACAAGCGGCACTTCTTCTGTAGACACTTCGATAAACGCTGCCGTACTGCTGATCTGAACTTTTCATTGCTCTTGCTCCCTTTTCACCGGTTTCAAATGCCATGGCCATGCAACATGCCGCACACATATTGAACCCCCGCCGTTTTGCCGTGCAGCGCGCCTATATGACGGACCCAGCCGTTGCTAGCCAGGTTCCCCCAGTCGCGCCGCGCGTAAGCACGTGGCTGCCCCAGCCGGCCTCGCTCAATACGCCTACGCCTGCCTCAGCCGAGATCAACCGGGATGAAAATCTGCGTGTTATCGCGCTGAATCAGTAGCGCCAGACTATTACCGGCCTGGGCCACCCCTTGCCGAAGTTGCTCGACGCGGCTAACCGACTGGCCATTCACGGCCAGAATCACGTCCCCGGGCTGAATGCCCGCATTCGCCGCCGGCCCGCTCACCTGCAAAACCAGCAAGCCATGCGAGGCGCCACCGCTCTGTTCCTGAGCTGTCAGCGCTCTGACCGCCACGCCCAACCGGCCTTGCAATTGCGCAGGCGCATCGGCTGCCGCCACTTTGGTGTCGGAAAGCGCGCCAATCGTCACTTTGATGTTTTTCGTCGCCTTGCCGCGCCAGACTTGCAGCTCCGCCGTGCTACCCGGCGCCAGACCGGCCACCTGGGAGGGCAAAGCGACGGAATCCGTCACGGGCGTGCCATTCAGCGACAGGATCACGTCGCCGGGCTGCAAGTCACTTTTAGCGGCTGGGCCATCAGGGTCAACCGAACTCACTAGCGCGCCATGCGGTGTTTTCAGACCAAACGAATTGGCGAGCGTCTGGTCCATGTCCTGCACCGCCACCCCCAGGCGGCCACGATTCACATGTCCGGTTTTCATGAGATCGTCCTTGACCTTCACCGCTTCGTTGATCGGAATGGCGAACGACAAACCCTGGAACCCCCCCGTCTGCGAATAGATCATCGAATTGATACCGATCACTTCGCCTTGCAGGTTAAAAAGCGGCCCACCGGAGTTGCCGGGATTGACCGGAACATCGGTTTGAATAAAAGGCGTGTAGTTTTCGTTCGGCAACGCGCGGGACTTCGCGCTGATGATGCCGGAGGTCACGGTGTTATCGAAACCATAAGGCGAGCCAATCGCCACCACCCACTGGCCGACCTTGCTTTGACGTGGATCGCCGATTTTCACCACGGGCAGGTTGTTCGCATCGATTTTCAGCACAGCGACATCGGATTGACGATCCGCGCCGATCACTTTGGCGCGAAATTCGCGCTTGTCGGTGAGGCGCACGGTCACGATGTCCGCGCCGTCGACCACGTGGGCGTTCGTCAAAATATAGCCATCGTTGCTGACGATGAAGCCCGAGCCAAGACTCGTGCCTGAACGATCCGATGGTCCCGCCCCGCCGCCACCGCCACCGCCCTCGCCGCTTCCCGGCATGCCAGGGAGGTTGCCAAAGAAGCGCCGATAAAACTGATAGAACGGGTCGTCTGGATCAATCGGCAACTGCAACGCACCGTTATTGCCGCGCAGCGCGGTCTGCTTCGTCACATGCCGGGCACTGATATTGACGACCGCCGGGCCATAGGTTTCGACCAGCCCGGAAAAATCGGGAACCCCCGTTCGGGCGGCCGCTTCAGCGGGCATCAGCGCCGCTGGAGCCGGCGCTGTAACCTGCGGCACCGGGGCCTCCTGACGATGGCCGGCGAAATAGCCGACGGACAACGCAGCCACAACGGCCAGCGCAATCGCACTGCGGGACAAGATTTTTGCTTTCATGGGCGGGCTCCTGGATGCAAAACCGACGAATGGAATAGCCGCAAGCGTACCCAGCACCGCTTAAAAGAGTCTTAAAGCCGGAAAAGGCCCCCGGACCAGGAAGCGTCATGCACCGAATCAAAAACGCACGGTCACTCTCAATCCCCCTGCAGGCGCGTCGTCCAGCGTCACCTGCGCACCTTGCTGCCCCGCGATACGCCGCACAATCGCCAGCCCCAGCCCGCTGCCCGCGATATCCGTGCGCTCACGGTTCGCCCCCGCGCCCACGCGATAAAAACGGTCGAACACACGCCCACGTTCAGCCGGTGCAATACCCGGCCCGCTATCGTCGATCCGCACTACCGGATGGCCCGCTTCCACCTGCAAGCTCACATCCACCCGGCCACCTGCCGGGGTGTATTTCGTCGCGTTATCCAGCAGGTTATTGAACATCACTCGCAGGGCTTCGGCATCGCCCGTCACACTCGCGGCTTCGCTCGCCTCAATACCGAGATCGACACCGCGCGCCTCAGCCAGCGAGGCGCACGCGGCCACACATTCGCCCAGCAACGGTTGCAATTCAACGCGCTGCGGCACGCCGTGCTGATCCGGTTCGGAGCGGGCGAGCGCCAGCAATTGCCCGACCAGCCGAGTCGCACGAGCCACGCCCGCTTGCAGGTCGGTCAGCGCCTCGCTGCGAGTGACGTCATCGTGAGCCCGGGCCACCAGTTGCGCCTGGATTTGCACGGCGGCCAATGGCGTGCGCAATTCGTGCGCAGCATCCGCGACGAAGGCTTTTTGCGTCTCGAGCACGCTAGCAAGACGCTCGAGCAGCCCATTCAGCGCTTGCACCAGTGGCTGGACTTCGAGCGGCAAGCCCGTGACAGGCAAGGGGTCCAGCGCTTCCGGATGGCGAGCTTCGAGCGCACGCGTGACGCGCCGCAGCGGCGCGAGCCCCCGTCCGACCACGACCCACACCGCGATCCCCAGCAGGGGCAGCAGCACCAGCAGTGGCCAGATCGTACGCCACGCGACATTCGCCGCCAGCCGGTTACGCAGCGAAACCGGTTGTGCCAGTTGCACGACGTTATCGCCCACGATAGCGCCGTACACGCGCCAGTCGCCGCGCTCGGTGTGCTCGGTCGAAAAACCGATTTCGGCGCGCGGCGCCAGCGGCGCGCGGGGATGCGAGTAATACATCAGGACCCCGTTGCGATTCCAGATCTGCAGCACGATGCCTTCGTCACCGGTATCGCGCGAGCCAAGGACCTGCGAAAACGGCTGGGCCGGCAGCGCCGCGGCGATTTCCTGTAACTGGTAGTCGAACAGCTCGTTGGCTTCGGCCAGTGCCTGACGGTAGATGAGCCAGCCGGCCAGCCCAACCCCGAGCAACACAATGGCCAGCAGCCAGAACAGCAATTGACGGCGAATGGAGCGCATCGCGTCAAATGTCCTTTGCCATCATGTAGCCCAGCCCGCGGACGTTGCGGATCAGTTCAGCGCCCAGCTTCTTGCGCAACGCGTGAATGTAGACCTCGACCGTGTTGCTGCCGATCTCCTCGCCCCAACCGTACATTTTTTCTTCCAGCTGGCTTTTGGAGAGCACCGCGCCGGGGCGTGCCAGCAGCGCTTCGAGCAACGCGAATTCGCGGGCCGACAGCACCACCGGAGCACCATTCAGCGTGACCTGGCGCGCAGCGGGATCGAGTGTCAGCGGGCCATGCCGGATCGTCGAATCGCTGCGTCCCGCATGACG
The DNA here is from genome assembly GCF_009455685.1 of Paraburkholderia hayleyella. NCBI lineage: Bacteria > Pseudomonadati > Pseudomonadota > Betaproteobacteria > Burkholderiales > Burkholderiaceae > Paraburkholderia > Paraburkholderia hayleyella. The sequence goes on from NZ_QPES01000001.1 coordinate 2,742,974, forward strand.
CCGGATCAGCGCACGCATGCGGGCGCCTAGCTCATCCAGATCGAATGGCTTGACCAGATAATCGTCCGCGCCCGCATCGAGGCCGGTGACCCGCTCGGCGATGGCGTCGCGCGCCGTCACGATCAGCACCGGCAAGGCATGACCGCGCGCGCGCAAGGTGCGCAGCACATCGAGCCCGTCGCGCCCAGGCAGCCCCAAGTCGAGCAGCAGCAAATCGTAGGGTTCATGCGTCACCGCATCCAGCGCCGCGGCGCCATCGTCAACCCAGTCGACGGCGAAACCCTCGCCACGTAGCGCCCGGCGCACGCCCTCGGCGATCATCCGGTCGTCTTCGACTAGCAATATCCGCATCAGGCTCTCTTGATCTCGTAAGTCAATAAGCGGGCATTCTAGCCCGCGTCGCTCAAGGCTCCGCCCGGCGATTTTTTATCGCGCGCATGCGGTATCTCTACAATGAGCGCCTTTACCCGATCCCGATCCCGATCTTGATCGGAATGTCCGGCCTCATCTTCCTTCGACGGCCTGCCAGAAAACCGCAGCCTTTTTCATTGACTCGCCCCGTCCATGATTCGCCTATGACGCACGCCTTTCTTGTTTCGCTGCTCAGCCAGCGCACCGTACCGCATCCTGCGGCACCGCCCGCGCCCAATCTCGCTGCGCTCAGCCAGCGCAACCACTTCGCCAACACACGGCGCCACCTGCTCGTCCGTGCTGCCGCGCTGCTGCTGGCCAGCTCCGCACTGCTTGGCACCGCCCCCGCCGAGGCCCGCAAAAAAGCCCCGCACCCTTCGGTCAACGCCAGCACCATCTTGCCGCCGGCCGTCATGGCCGGCTTGCAACGCGCACGCATTCCGTTGCCGGCGGTCAGCGTCGTCATCGAGAAAATCGGCGAACCTACGCCCATCGTCGCGCTCAACGCCGGGCAGCCGATGATGCCCGCCTCCACCATGAAACTCGTCACCACTTATGCTGGCCTGTCGCTGCTCGGCCCGGACTATCGCTGGCGCACCACCGCCTATGCCGATGGCGAACTCGACAGCCAGGGCGTGCTGCACGGCAATTTATATCTTCAGGGAACGGGCGACCCCAAGCTGGTACCGGAAGAGCTGATTGACCTGGTGCAAAAAATCCGTCAGTCGGGCATTAACGGCATTGACGGCGCACTGGTGTTCGACAAGCGGTTTTTTGCTTCTGCAACGCGCGATCTGCCGCCCTTCGACAGCGATATCCATGAGCCCTACAACGTCGGCCCCGACCCGCTGCTGTATGCCTTCAAGTCGTTACTGTTCACGCTCACGCCCGCGCCGGACGGCACAGTCGCCATCGACGTGCTCCCCGCCCTGTCCCAGCTTCGGCTCGACAATCAGCTTCACGCCGACAGCGGGCCCTGCCGTCCCGACGCCACCACGCTCACGCCCGCCGTGACTGTCAGCCCGGATGGCGGCATCATCGCGCGTTTTAGCGGCAACTATCCGCTACGCTGCGGCCCGCGCACGATCAACTACGCCGTGCTGAACCACATGGACTTCCTCGCAGGCGGTTTTCTTGCGCAGTGGCAACAAACCGGTGGCACGTTTAACGGCACGACACGTGAAGGGGCCGTGCCGCCTGGCGCGCGGCTCATCGCCACCCATCGCAGCCCGGCGCTAGCCGATGTGGTGCGCGACATCAACAAGTTCAGCAACAACACCATGGCGCGCAACCTGTTTCTGACGATTGGCGCGGTGTCGGGCAAGCCGCCCGCGACACCGGAGCAGTCCGCGCGCGTGATCGAAACATTCCTGCATCGCAACGGGCTGCCGATGGAGCATCTCGTGCTCGACAACGGCGCGGGGCTCTCGCGTCACGAACAGGTCTCGGCACTGTCGTTGGCAGACCTGCTGCAAAACGCCAATGCCAGCCCCGTGGCCCAGGCTTTCGTCGATTCATTGCCGGTGGTGGGCGTGGACGGCACCATGCGCCGCCGCCTGACGACTCGCCCCATCAGCGGCAACGCCCACATCAAGACCGGCACGCTGCGCGATGTTCGTGCCATCGCGGGTTATGTCGCATCGATGGATGGCACAAGTTACGTCATCGTGAGTCTCATCAACAACGACCACGCCGAAGCAGGCCAGGCCGCTCACGATGCCCTGCTCGAATGGGTCTATGCCGGGCCAACGCAACCGTTTCCAGCCGCACCCGCCAAGCCCTATGCCAAGCCCAGGAAAAACCCGCAGCGCCAAGCCAGGCATTGAGTAATTCCTCTAGCAAAAACACTCAAAAAGCCGCGCGTGGCCCGCAGTGGAACGTGTAGGCTGTCGGGCAGCGTTTAAAACGCAGGGCGCGCCGCGCGCAGCAGGCCAGGCCCGGGTCCCGCGTCCCGGGCCCTGAATGCCGGCAACCGGAGCAACCCACGTTATTGATTCACCCGTTGCCAACACCATAACGACAACGCCCCACCCTACGCCTTGCGGCCAGGAGGGGCGGCCCTGGAGGAAGACATTCCTGCAATTCAGCGCCGAATGGCGCCTGCCTGTCATGATGGCGCCGGTCTTTCCTGCCGGCATCGGTGGCAGGCCATGGCATCGGCACCGCACTTGTCCCACCGAAGCGACACCTCCACGGCCCCGTTTGCCACCCTGCGCGGCCCGCACAAGAGTTTGCAAGCGGCCGTCACGCTGCGCTCACGCAGCGGACGCTGCCTGCATCACATGGCAAAAACGCCACCCCTAAGAGGAGATGAAGTTAAATGAAACACTACGGCTCACCACACTGGAACCTGCGGCGCATGGCGCAGGTTGCTCTCGCCAGCGCGGCGCTCGTCCTGCTTGCCGCATGCGGCGGCGGCGGCGATAACAACAATTCAGGCAGCCTGCCGGCTGGTGGGGTCAAACTGCAGGTGGTCTCGTTCGGCGACAGCCTGTCGGATACCGGCACGTATTCGCCCGTGATTCAGGCCAGTTTTGGTGGCGGACGCTTCACCACCAACCCCGGCGAAGTCTGGACACAAAAGGTCGCTGAATACTACGGCGGCTCGCTGACACCCGCGTATCTGGGCGGCTTCGGCAAGCCACTAGTGGCCTCGACGGGCCTAAGCTATGCCCAGGGCGGCTCGCGCGTGACGGATCCGAACGGCATCGGCCACGCCCCCGCCTCGATACCGAATGCGGACTTTGCACAAGCCACCACGGTGCCTATTCAAACGCAGGTTCAGCAATACCTCGCGGCCAAAGGCAGCTTCAATGCGAACCAGCTTGTGCTGGTGAATGGCGGCGCCAACGATATCTTTTATCAGGCCACCGCAGCCGGCGCGGCGATTGCAGCCGGTGCGGACCCTATTGCCACGCAGAACAATACCGTGCAGCAAGTGAGTCTGGCCGCGCAACAGCTAGCCCAGGTGATCGCGCAGATCATCCAGGCGGGTGCGACACATGTGGTGCTAATGAATCTGCCGAACCTCGGCAGCACCCCGCAGGCTGTTTCAACCGGCTCACAAACCACGCTGACCCGCTTGACCATGCTTTTTAACCAGACGCTGGCGGGCACCCTGCAAGCGCTGAAAGCCGATCCGGCCAAGCTGATCCAGATCAATACCTATGCGTGGCAGGATGACTTGCTGAACAACTATCAGGCGAATGGCTTCACGGTCTCGAACACCGACACCGCCTGTAACCTGAAGGCGATGGTGCAAGCCGCAACGGCGTTCGGTGCGCCATCGCCGGCCGCGTTCGGCACGTCGCTCTTTTGCTCGCCGCAAACCTATACCGTAGCGAATGCTGACCAGACGTACATCTTCGCCGATTCCGTGCATCCGACGACCCGGGTGCACGCGATGTTCGCGCAGTATGTTCAGAGCCAGATCGCCGCGACCGGATTGGGCAAGTGAAGTAACGGCTGTCAAAGAGAAGTGATCGATGGCGACAACGCCATCGATCACGGCGGACCCCGGTTGGGCACAACCGCGGGCAAAACCACGCAACCCACCCTCGAAACCCACCCTGATTGCAAGCGCACAGGCAAAACGCCTGGCCATTCAGGCATTCAAGCTGCCTCGCGTTGTGTCATTCGGGCCCGCAGCCCAGGCCCCGAACTTTAAGTTTGCGCATCGAACGCCGCTGCCGCGCGGCCCAGCCGGTCATTGACCGCGATCCATTCAGGCGTGTCGGGCAGTTTCTCGATCAGGATGCGCGTGACCTGGGCTCGATCCAGCGCCCGCAGCAAACTGTAGAGTTCGCGCGCATACGCAAGCGGGTCTTCAGGGGCCGCAACGAAATGCACGCCCTCCACGCCCACCCAACGCCGCGCGCGCGAGGCCCGCGCCACTAGCGCGACACGGGCTTGAGCCGCGCTCGCCTGCAACAGCAACGGCTCCAGGCCCTCGAAGGGTTGCAGCACAAGCGGTGTGCGCGGTGCGTAATGCGCTCTGAGCGTACCCGAGGCGCGCGGCGTACCCGCCTCCGAGCCATCCGCAAGCCGTGGCGCTTCGCCCAGCACGGCGGCGATGTCGTCAGGCGTCACGTGTCCGGGGCGCAGCAGCACGGGAAACCCGCGCGACAAATCCAGAATGGTCGATTCGATCCCCACCCCGGAGGCGCCGCCATCCAGCACATGGATCGCGCTGCCAAACTCCTCACGCACATGTTGCGCGGTGGTCGGGCTGACATGGCCAAAACGGTTGGCCGATGGCGCCGCGACCCCGCCATGGCCAGCGCGGCGCGCGCTGAATGCCGCCAGCAGCGCCTGCGCTACCGGATGCGACGGGCAGCGCAAACCGATCGAATCCTGCCCGCCACTCACGGCGGCGGGAATCCGCGATGCACGCTTCAAAATGAGCGTCAACGGCCCGGGCCAAAAATGTTCGAGCAACTGTTGCGCAGCAGACGGCCAAGCCTCCACCCAGTACAGCGGATCAGCCCCCGCAGCCAGATGAACGATCACCGGATGATTGGCCGGACGGCCTTTCGCCGCATAAATACGGGCGACGGCCGTGGGGCTCACCGCATCGCCGCCGAGGCCATAGACCGTTTCAGTGGGAAACGCGACCAGCTCACCCGCATCGAGCAAAGCCGCTGCAGCGTCGATCTGCACGGCGCTGGGGCCAGCCACAGATCCACGAGAACGAGAGGCGCCAGAGTCAGCAGCAGGGTTCGAAGAGTCGGTCATCGGTGAGGACGGAAGCAGGAGTCCGGCTGAGGGTTAAGTGGCTGGGCAACCGGCGGCTAAACCGCCTGGCGACGTCAGACGGCTGCAACATCAGGCCGTCACAATATGCAAAAGCCGCGCGCACTCGTTCGCGGCGGCACAGGCTTCATCGAGCGTGGCGGCGGTGAAATTGACATGGCCCATCTTGCGGCCACGCCGGGCCTCTTCCTTGCCATACAGATGCAAGCGCGCGGCCGGTAGCGCCGCGACTTCGGCCCAAGGCGGCGTGAGCGCCGTGCTCGCGGGATGGCTCGCATTCTGTTCACGAAACCAGACATCCCCCAGGAGATTCAGCATCACGGCGGGCGAATGCTGACGCGTATCGCCCAGCGGCATGCCGGTCATCGCCCGGACTTGCTGCTCGAACTGGCTCGTCGCGCAGGCATCGACGGTGTAATGGCCTGAATTGTGCGGGCGCGGCGCCATCTCGTTGGCCACCATCGAACCGTCTTCAAGAATGAAAAATTCCACGCACAGCACGCCCACATAGCCGAGTTTTTCGGCAATCTGCAACGCAGCCTGCTGCGCCCCGGCGCTTAAATGCTCGCTGGCGTCGGGCGCGGGCACCGTAGTTAGCGCCAGTACGCCATCACGATGGATGTTCTGCGCCAGCGGATACACCGCTGTGGTGCCATTCACGCCGCGCGCGATCAATACCGAAACCTCGAACTTCAGCGGCAAACGCTTTTCCAGCACGCAAGCGATGCCGCCCAGCGCTGCGTGGGCCTCACGCACTTCGTGGGCATGGTTCACCCGAACCTGGCCCTTGCCGTCATACCCCAGCCGTGCCGTCTTGAGAATGCCCGGCAACACGGCATCGAGCGTGGCATCGTCGAGCGCGGCAAGCGCCTCGGACGACTCAATGGCGACATATGGCGCGACCGGCACGCCCGCCGAGGCGATAAAACGCTTTTCGGCAATCCGCTCCTGAGCGATGCCCACGCAGCGTCCAGCCGGGCTCACGAACGTCGTGCGCGCCAGAAAATCGAGGCTCGCGGCAGGCACGTTTTCGAATTCGGTCGATACCGCCGCGCACAGCCGGGCCAGTTCAACGAGCGCGGTTTCATCTTCATAGGCGGCACAGATATGCCGGTCCGCCACCGCTCCGGCTGGGCTATTGACATCGGGGTCGAGCACCGCGACGCGGTAGCCCATCGCCTGGGCGGCAAAACAGAACATGCGGCCAAGCTGGCCGCCCCCCACCATGCCAAGCCAGGCGCCGGGCAGGATAGGGGAAAAAGGAAGAGTGTCTGGATTCATCTGGGTGGTTGGTCAATCGCGGCTAGCAGCTAGCGGCTAGCGGCTACAAGCCCGCGCGCAAGCGCGGGTTTGTAGCCGCCGGAAAAACAGCATCAGACGCGGTTACAGCGCGGGCAAGGTCATCGCATGAGCCGCTGCGTTTTGCCGCGTGCGAAACGCAGCCAGCGAGTCAGCGTACTGCGGGTGCGTCACGCTTAATACCGAGACGGCGAACAGTGCCGCATTGGCCGCCCCGGCTTCACCGATGGCAAACGTCGCAACCGGCACGCCTTTGGGCATCTGCACAATCGAATGCAGCGAATCGATGCCTTTCAGGTAGCGGCTGGCCACCGGCACACCCAGCACCGGTAGCGTGGTTTTGGCCGCCAGCATGCCTGGCAGGTGCGCCGCGCCGCCCGCGCCCGCGATGAGCGCCTGCAAGCCGCGCTCACGGGCGCTTGCCGCATAGGCAAACATCTCATCGGGCATGCGGTGCGCGGACACCACCTGCGCCTCATACGGCACGCCAAACTCCTGCAGGATCGCAACGGCGTGTTTCATGGTGTCCCAGTCCGAGCTGGAGCCCATCAGCACGCCAACAAGCGGCGCGCTGTGAGTATGACGGGTCTGGATTTCGCTCATCGGCGGGCTTTCCTTGTGGGGCAACGTACTAAACCAGGCTTACGCAAGCGTCTGGCCCGTGAGGCGTTCGAGCGCTTCACGGTATTTTTCGGCGGTTTTGGCGACGACTTCGTCGGGCAGCTTCGGCGCAGGCGGCTCTTTGTTCCAGTTCTGGGTTTCGAGCCAGTCGCGCACGAACTGCTTGTCGAACGAAGGCGGATTGGTGCCCACCTGATACTGGTCAGCGGGCCAAAAACGGGAGGAGTCGGCGGTCAGCACTTCGTCCATCAGATACAGCTTGCCCTGGTTATCGAGGCCAAACTCGAACTTGGTGTCGGCGATGATGATGCCGCGCGTTGCCGCATAGGCCGAGGCTTGCCGGTAGAGCTTGAGCGAGATGTCGCGGATCGTGGCGGAAAGCTCGGTGCCGATGCGGCGCTCCATGTCGTCGTAGCTGATGTTTTCGTCGTGATGGCCCATTTCGGCCTTCGCGGCCGGCGTGAAAATCGGTTCGGGCAGCTTTTGCGCGTTTTGCAGGCCCGGCGGCAACTGCACGCCACATACCGCACCGCTCGCCTGGTAATCTTTCCAGCCGCTACCGGCCAGATAACCCCGCACCACGGCTTCAACCAGAATGGGCTCCAGCCGTTTGACCACCACCGCGCGGCCCTTGACCTGATCGGCTTCATCGGCGGCGACCACGGTTTCGGGTGCGATGCCCGTCAGATGGTTCGGCACGATGTCCGAGAGATGCCCGAACCAGAAATTGGCCATCTGGTTCAGCACCTGGCCCTTGGCCGGGATCGGTTCGCCCATGATGACGTCGAATGCCGAGAGGCGGTCAGTGGTGACGATCAGCAACTGATCTTTACCCACCGCATAGTTGTCGCGGACCTTGCCGCGGCCCAGCAGCGGCAGCGAACGGAGCGTGGATTCGTAAAGGGTAGGCATCGTCGTGAATGAGCAGGATTGAACAGAAATAAGCAGCACCGAAGCTGCAAAAAAGAGGAGCACCGCCCCCCGAATCATGAATCATGCGCCGGACGGCACCCAGGCATCAACCTGGCCGTCCGGGCAGCGACAGCTAACAGCTAACAGCTAACAGCTAACAACGAACAACGCGTAATTAATAAACCGGGCCAGCCACTAGCGCACGATCTGCGCCAGATCGCCCGAGCGGTACCGTTCGGCCATTTTTTCGAGTGCCACGGGCTTGATCTTGCTCGCCTGGCCTTCGCAACCAAACGCCAGATAGCGGTCGAGGCAAACCTGTTTCATGGCTTCGCGCGCGGGTTTCAGATAATCGCGCGGATCGAACTTCGACGGATTTTCGACCAGATAGCGGCGAATCGCACCGGTGATCGCCAGACGCAAATCGGTATCGATGTTGATCTTGCGCACGCCGTGGCGAATGCCTTCCTGAATTTCCTGGACCGGCACACCGTAGGTTTCTTTCATGTCGCCGCCGAATTCGCGGATCTCGGCCAGCAGTTCTTGCGGCACCGACGATGAACCGTGCATCACGAGGTGCGTGTTCGGAATGCGCTGGTGAATTTCCTTGATGCGCTCGATCGACAAAATATCGCCCGTCGGCTTCTTGCTGAACTTGTACGCCCCATGCGACGTGCCGATAGCAATGGCGAGCGCATCGCACTGCGTGAGCTTGACGAAATCGGCGGCCTGCTCGGGATTGGTCAAAAGCTGCTCGCGCGTCATCGTGCCTTCCGCGCCGTGGCCGTCTTCCTTGTCGCCCTTCATGGTTTCGAGCGAGCCCAGCACGCCGAGCTCGGCTTCGACCGTCACGCCGATGGAATGCGCCAGCTCCACCACCTTGCGCGACACGTCGACGTTGTATTCATACGAAGCGACCGTCTTGCCATCGGCTTCGAGCGAGCCATCCATCATCACGCTGCTAAACCCGCTGCGGATCGCCGCCATGCATACGGCGGGCGACTGGCCGTGATCCTGGTGCATCACCACGGGAAGGTGGGGATAAGACTCGATGGCGGCTTCGATCAGATGGCGCAGGAACGGCTCGCCCGAATACTTCCGCGCCCCCGCCGAGGCCTGCATGATGACCGGAGCGCCCGCCTGATCGGCGGCGGCCATGATCGCCTGCACCTGTTCGAGATTGTTCACATTGAATGCTGGCAGCCCATAGCCGTTTTCGGCGGCGTGGTCCAGCAACTGACGCATTGATACGAGAGGCATGGTGAGACTCCTGAGATTGAAACGAATTTCTGTGCCGTCGGCATCAATTCCGCGATTTTATCTTGAAGCAAAGCGCATATCCGCTATTACGCGATAGATGTCTGTCTCGCCGGGACGGCAGCGCCGGTCTGCGCCGGTTGTGTGTGGGGCACGAGAACCAGGCCCGGCCCAGGCCCTGGCTGGCTTTAACCTGTTTGCGACAAGCCTTGAGTGGCGGCGTGGCGAATGCTGTCCACGCGGCCGCCCAAGGCTCTGAATCCACATCCATACAATCAGTAAAATCAGTAAGGCTCGCCTACCCGCACGATTTTCAGCGTGTTGGTGCCACCGGCCTGCCCCATCGGTTCGCCAACGGTCAGCACCACCATGTCGCCGCGCGATGCATAGCCCTTGCTCACGACGATCTCAAGGGCCTGGTGCAAGGCGATATCGCGGTCGGTGCTGGTTTCGAGGTGCAGCGAGGTGACGTTGCGGTACAGCGCCATCGTGCGCTCACTGCCAAGACGCGGTGTGAGCGCGAAGATCGGCACGTGAGTCCAGTGACGCGACATCCAGAGCGCGGTGGCGCCCGATTCGGTCAGCGCGACGATGGCCTTCGCGCCCAGGTGATACGCGGTAAACAGCGCGCCCATCGCAATCGACTGGTCGATCCGGGTAAAAGTCCGGTCGAGAAAATCCCGGTCGAGTTCGACATGTTCGGATTTCTCGGCTTCGACGCAGATCGCCGCCATGGTTTCGATGGTTTGCACCGGATACTTGCCCGCCGCCGTTTCAGCCGACAGCATCACCGCATCCGTGCCATCGAGCACCGCGTTCGCCACGTCCGACACCTCGGCGCGCGTGGGCACCGGCGCGTGGATCATCGACTCCATCATTTGCGTGGCCGTGATCACCAGTTTGTTGGATTCGCGCGCCATGCGGATCATGCGCTTTTGCAGCGCGGGCACCGCTGCGTTACCCACTTCGACCGCGAGATCGCCGCGCGCCACCATGATGCCGTCGGAGGCGTCGAGAATGCCTTGCAACGCTGGAATCGCCTCGGCGCGCTCGATCTTGGCGATCATCTTCGGCTTGATGCCGTACGGTGCGCCCGCGATGTTGGCCAACTGGCGCGCCATTTCCATATCGGTCGCGTTTTTCGGAAACGACACCGCGACAAAATCCACACCCAGCGACATCGCGGTGCGGATGTCTTCCATGTCCTTGGCCGTCAACGCCGGAGCGGAGAGCCCGCCACCCTGACGGTTGATGCCCTTGTTGTTCGACAGCTCGCCGCCGACCTTGACGACGGTATGAATCTCGCTGCCGATCACCCGTGTCACGTCCAGTTCGATCAGGCCATCGTTGAGCAATAGCACGTCGCCGGGCTTTAAATCGCGCGGCAAATCCTTGTAATCGAGCCCGACGCGCTCGTCGTTGCCCAGCTCGCACGTGGCGTCAAGGACGAACGCGTTGCCGGGCACCAGCGTCGTTTTGCCCTCCGCGAATTTGCCGACGCGGATTTTCGGGCCTTGCAGGTCCGCCATGAGCGCGACTTCGCGGCCCACGCGGCGCGCGGCCTCGCGGACGAATTCAGCGCGCTGGCGATGATCGTCCGCGGTGCCATGCGAGAAGTTGAGCCGCACCACGTCGAGACCCGCCTGCATCATCTGCAAGAGAATTTCTGGCGTGCTGGAAGCGGGGCCAATGGTGGCGACAATCTTGGTGGCGCGATGCATGTATCTCCTCGTCTGGATGGATTCACCGGAATGAACGCCGCGCGGGGCAGGCGTTACACGTTGTGCTGCGTCAGTGGAATCTGGCGCTGTTGTTGTGACAAGCGTGAGAGGGGGGAAGCGGGCTGCTTGAGCTGCTTGAGCTGCTTGAGCCATGGGCTCGGGTTCAAACCCCGGCGCGGGCGCGGCGGCCAGACGCGAGACACGCGCGCGACGCACACGGGCAGCGGCTTGCTGCCGTTGCCGCAGCGCGCGGCGGGCGAGCGTGGCGCGCGCGGCCACGTTAGCCGCGAGCCCGTGCTTCGAGCACCGCGACAGCGGGCAGCGTCTTGCCTTCGAGGAATTCGAGGAAAGCGCCGCCGCCCGTCGAGATATAGCTGATCTGATCGTGAATGCCGTACTTGGCGATGGCCGCGAGCGTATCGCCGCCCCCGGCAAGCGAAAACGCGGGGGATTGGGCAATCGCCTGGGCCAGGATTTTCGTGCCATTGCCGAACTGGTCGAACTCGAACACGCCGACCGGGCCGTTCCATACAATCGTGCCCGCCTGGCCTAGCTGCGCGGCTAGCGCCCTGGCCGTGTCCGGGCCGATGTCGAGGATCAGGTCGTCGTCGGCGACCTCGGTGGCGGCCTTGATTTCGGCGACAGCCGTAGACGAAAACGTTTTGGCGGTGACGACATCAGTAGGGATCGGCACCGACGCGCCGCGCGCACGCGCCTGCTCGATGATGATTTTCGCCTCGGCCACCAGGTCGGCCTCGGCCAGCGATTTGCCGATCCTGAGCCCCGCCGCGAGCATGAAGGTGTTCGCAATGCCGCCGCCCACAATCAGTTGGTCAACCTTGTCGGCCAGCGATTTCAGAATGGTGAGCTTGGTGGATACCTTCGAGCCCGCGACAATCGCCACCAGCGGACGTTTGGGCGCGCCAAGCGCGCTGCTCAGCGCATCGAGCTCGGCTGCCAGCAACGGGCCCGCGCAGGCAACCGGGGCATAGCGGGCCATGCCGTGGGTCGTGGCTTCGGCGCGATGAGCGGTGCCGAAGGCATCGTTGACGTAGATATCGCACAGACGCGCCATTTTCTGTGAAAGCGCGTCATCGTCTTTCTTTTCGCCCTTGTTCAGACGGCAGTTTTCGAGCAGCACGACCTGACCTGGCGCGACCTTGACGCCATCTTCGACCCAATGCGACAGCAACGGCACCTCACACCCCAGCAATGCAGCCAGACGCTGCGCGACCGGCGCGAGCGAATCTTCCGGCTTGAATACGCCTTCGGTAGGACGGCCCAGATGGGACGTCACCATCACGGCCGCGCCCGCATCGAGCGCCGCGCGAATCGCGGGCACGGAAGCGCGAATCCGGGTGTCTTCGGTGATGTTGCCGTGCTCGTCTTGCGGCACGTTCAGGTCCGCGCGGATAAAAACACGCTTGCCAGCAAGCTTGCCTGCAGCAATCAGATCAGAAAGACGCAATACGTGGGGTACCTGGGTCATGGCGGGGGCAAAGAGAAAGGAGAAAAGAGAAAAGAGAAAAGGAAACCGTAGGAAAAACACGCAGGCACGCAGGCCGCGCAGGGAAAACACAGGGGAAACAATAAGTGCGCGCTATGCGGCATCTGGCGCTTGCTGCGTTTGCAGTGTTTCAAGGAAAAGGGAAAGGGGGAAAGACGGGCATTTTAGCCGATCCCGTTCCTGTTTCGGCCCCTGCCATAGCGAATGCCAGGTATTCGAGAGCCGCATGGACGCCGCGCCAATCGGGGCTGCTCTCGCTTGAGAGCGGTGTTACAGCGCGAGCCGCAGCACCGTGAAAACCACCATGCCAAAGACAATGGTTCCCAGCATGCTGCGCCGCCACACATACCAGCCCAGGCCCGCGAGCGTGGCATAAAACTCATGATTGGAAGGGGCGAACGACAAGCCGCCGGGTGTGGCCAGCACGTCAGGCAACACCACGGCCGCCAGCGCGGCGGCGGGCGCATAGCGCAGCATGCGCTGCACACGCGGCGGCAGCACCGTGCGCTCGCCGCCTAGCAAGAACAGTGCGCGCGTGAGCGCGGTGACAAACGTCATGCCAAGTATGGCTAGCCAGATCTGGAGCGTGCTCATGGGGCGTCGGGCGTGTGCTGGCGAGATTAGCGAAGTGAAATTAGCGAGATTGACGAATGCGGCGCAAATCGGCGCGCTCCAGCATCAGGTCGGTGAGACTGCCCGCGACCAGCGCCGCCACCACCGCCAGCGGCAACGCCAGCCGGTACGGCAGCTCGAACGCCAGCAGCGCCACGACGCAGGCGACGGCCACCGCAACCAGCGTCGAGCGCGTTGCAATCGCGGACACCATGATCGGGATCAGCGCCAGCGTGCCAGCCAGCGCCAGGCCCCAGCTATCGGGAAAAAGACTGGCCAGAAAAATGCCCGCGACCGACGAAACCTGCCATGACAGCCAGCTCGCCGCCGCCATGCCCCAGAAATACGCTTCCTTGCCTGGCACCGGGCCGGTGGCGAAGTTTTTCTTCTGAAACAGCAAATAAATCACATCGCCATTGAAATAGCCGATCAGCAAGCGCCGCCAGAGTGGCAAGGTGGAAAAATGTGGCGCCAGCCCCGCGCTGAAAATCACGAAACGCAGGTTCACCATGGTTGCGGTCAGCAGAATGGTCCAGAGCGGCAGCTTCGCTGCCAGCAGGGGCAGCACGGCCAGTTGCGACGAGCCGGCGTAGACCAGCAACGACATCCCCAGCGACTGGGGCACCGTCAGCACCGATTTGCTCATCGCCATGCCGGTGACGAGACCCCAGGAGAAAATCGCCATCAGCGTCGGGGAATAAGCGCGCACGCCCTCACGGAAAGCACGGCGATCAATATCAGACAGGTGGAACAACATGAAGCAGACCGCCCCAGCACGAGCGCCGCAGCCAGCATACGGCGAGAAGACACACCAGTTTTTCCGCAGATCCCCTGGCGCAAATGGATTTTTGATATAGCAGGCGGCGGCGCCGATTATAGCGTCCAGAGGCTTCTGCCGTGTAGGCATGGCGGGCGGGGTGGCCAAGGCCGTGTCGAGGTTTCGCAGCCCGCTGGTGGAGGGCGGGCAAGACTGGCCAGGCCAGGATCATCCCCGGCAATCCCCGCTCAGCGGGCCCCGTTCAAGAGGCAAAAAGACGTTAAAATGGCGCTTTTGCCGCTTGGTCGGCACACAGCCCCCCCGAATCACAAGGGTCCGCAAGGGCGGTCGGCAAGGTCCACCCCATTGTCCGAGCCTCACAAAACTGCAAAAACTGCACCCTGCCTGGAGAATCACATGTCAATGGCCGACCGCGACGGCAAAATCTGGATGGATGGCAAGCTCATCGACTGGCGCGATGCCAACATCCACGTGCTCACCCACACGCTGCATTACGGCATGGGCGTTTTCGAAGGCGTGCGCGCCTATCAGGGCGCCGATGGCAGCACCGCCATCTTCCGTCTGAACGAACACACCAAACGCCTGCTCAACTCGGCGAAGATCTTCCAGATGGATGTGCCGTTCGATCACGAAACCCTCGCCGCCGCACAACTTGAAGTCGTGCGCGTCAACCAGCTCAAATCCTGCTATCTGCGTCCCATCATCTGGGTCGGCTCCGAAAAGCTCGGCGTTTCCGCCAAAGGCAATACGATCCACGTCGCCATCGCCGCCTGGCCATGGGGCGCCTATCTCGGCGACGAAGGCCTGAAAAAAGGCATCCGCGTGAAAACCTCGTCGTTCACGCGCCACCATGTCAACGTGTCGATGGTCCGGGCGAAGGCCTCGGGCTGGTACGTGAACTCGATCCTCGCCAACCAGGAAGCCACCGCCGATGGCTACGACGAAGCCCTGCTGCTCGATGTCGATGGCTATGTCTCCGAAGGCTCTGGCGAAAACTTCTTCCTCGTCAACAACGGCAAGCTGTATACGCCCGATCTCGCTTCGTGCCTCGACGGCATTACGCGCGACACCGTCATCACGCTGGCGCGCGCCGCAGGCATCGAAGTGATCGAAAAGCGCATCACCCGCGACGAGGTCTATACCGCCGACGAAGCCTTCTTCACGGGTACCGCAGCGGAAGTCACGCCGATCCGCGAACTCGATAACCGCACGATCGGCACAGGCTCGCGCGGCCCGGTCACCGAAAAACTGCAGGCAGAGTTCTTCGATATCGTGCAGGGCAAGAACCCGCAGTACGCGCACTGGCTAGCCAAAGTCTAGGCCCTGCCACGCCAGCTTCCCCGGGTTACAGCCCGGGTCACAGCCCGGGTCACAGCCCGGGTTACAGCCGCTACTCAGGCCACTCACAAACCCAGCTAGAAAAGAGAACCGTCTCATGAGCGAAATCAAGGACATGCCGCTGGTCGAACTCGCGGCGCATGATCTGCCCGCGTATTGCCCGAACCCTTCCATGCCGCGCTGGAGCGCCCATCCACGGGTCTTCCTCGATATCGCGCACGGCGAAGCGCGCTGCCCTTATTGCAGCACACGCTACAAGCTGCGTGATGGCGAAGTGGTCAAAGGCCATTAACCAGAGCCCAGAGCCCGCGAAGCCAAAGTTCAGCACCCCGGCCTCCCAGAACCACTAAGTGCCGCGCGTTTGACGCCGGGCATCCGGCATCAAACGTCCAGGTTACACAGGCGGCCCCGGCATGGCGCCGCCCTTCTTCCCTGATAACCCACAATCGCCACGCGCGTTGCGCGCCGGGCGATCTTTCGACACCGGAACCCTATCTGATGCGTCGCGCGCTGGTTATCGCACCAAACTGGATTGGTGACGCATTGATGGCGCAGCCGTTGCTCTCGCGCCTCGTCAAGCTGCATCCACGCCTCGTCATCGACGCGGTCGCGCCTACCTGGGTCGCGCCCGTGCTGGAACGCATGCCAGAGATCCACGACGTCTACGCCACTAACCTCGCGCACGGCAAATTGCAAATGCTGCGGCGCTGGCAGTTGGCCAGCGATTTACGCGACGTCGGCTACGATGCCGCCTATGTGCTGCCGAATTCTTTGAAATCCGCGTTGATCCCGTGGCTCGCGGCCATCCCGCTACGTATCGGCTATACCGGCGAACACCGCTACGGCCTGCTCAACGTGCGGCACGCCAATCCGCGCCGTGACGTGCGCACGCCGATGGTCGAACACTATGCCGCGCTCGCCTACGCGCCTGGCGCCAAGGCACCGGCCGAGCTGGCGCAACCGCATCTCGAAACCGACCTGAACGAAGCGGCGCGCGTCTGCACCCGTTTCAATCTTGATACGCGGGTACCACTGCTGGTATTTTGCCCCGGTGCAGAATACGGCTCCGCCAAACGCTGGCCGCCCGAGCATTTCGCCGCGCTGGCGCAGATGGTGAGCCATTCGTTTCCGTATATGCAGATCATCGCGCTCGGTTCGGCGAAAGACAGCGCGCTGGCACAAACCATTGCCGAACGCGCGCCGAACGTGCGCAACCTGTGCGGCCAAACCGCACTAGGCGAGGCCTGTGCGCTGATCGCCCGGGCCAATGCGGTGGTCACCAATGATTCCGGCCTGATGCACGTCGCCGCCGCACTCCGGCGGCCCCTTGTGGCAATCTATGGCTCGACCGATCCACGTCACACCCCGCCCCTCTCCGAATGGGCAAAGGTACAATGGCTCCACCTTGAATGCAGTCCCTGTTTTGCCCGCGAATGCCCGCTCGGCCATTTGAACTGCCTGCGGCAACTCAGTGCCGAACAGGTCTTCGGCGATCTGCGCGGCATGCTGCTGCACCGCTAGCCGCCCTGGTTGTTCCCACGCTCCATTCGTTCCATCACACGATAGCAGCCAGAACGAGCGGAGCCTGTGCCCCTCCCTTGCACCGGCGCACGGGCTACCGCCTTGCAACCCCGCGCACTGCGCACACGAGACAAACCTGACATGCCACGTTTCGCCCATATTTTCGAAGCTGCCGCAGATACCCTCCACGCCTGGTATCAGGCCATCGCTGAAGCCAATATCGAACGCTTGATGGAACTGTGGATCGACGAAGAATTCGCCAGTTTTATTTGTGCCAATGGCGAACACCTGCACGGACTCGACCATATTCGTGCCGGGCTGCAAGTTCATCTCGAAACCATGCCCATCAACATCGAGCCCCTCGATATTCGCGTGTACGACAGCCTCGGCACCGTGGTGTACGCGATTGTGGAAGCGCAAAGCACGCCCGGCCAAAACAGCACTCCCACGATGGTTTTCAGCACCTATGTCATGGTCCAGGAGCGCGGCGAATGGCGCATCGCGCATGTTCATTCGAGCCTCATGCCCGCCGCCACAGCCAGCCAGTTCGCACTGCAATTGCGCCGTGGCCAGGGCGTCTTGCACTGAGCGCCCGCCGTTGGCTCAGCAACGCGCCGGCACGCTTTTCCTCCCCGTTAGCGACCATGCGCACTTCATCTCGCACCGTGACATCTGCCGCTTCTGCAAATGCAAGCATGACGTCCGGACACGCTGAGCCGCAGGTGACGCCGTATCGCGCGCCCTTGTGGCTACCCAGCAGCCATCTCCAGACCATCATTCCCGCACTGCTCGCGCACCGGCCCGAAGTCGCCTACGAACGCGAGCGCTGGGATACCCCCGATGGCGATTTCATCGAACTCGACTGGCTTGCCCCCCATGCAGGCAAGCCCCACGCACAGGGAGCAAACACGCCACCAACACCGCTATTTGTGCTGTTTCATGGGCTGGAAGGCGGCTCGGCTTCGCACTATGCGCATGTGCTGATGGCCGCGGCCCGTGCGCGGGGCTGGCATGGCGTCGTGCCGCACTTTCGCAGTTGCAGCGGGCCGCTTAACCTGTTGCCGCGGTTTTATCACCTTGCCGACAGCAATGAAGTCGAATGGATTTTGCAGCGGCTGCGCGAGCGCCATCGCGGGCCCATCGTGGTGGCAGGCGTCTCGCTCGGCGGCAACGTGCTGCTGCGCTGGCTCGGCGAACGCCGCGACGACGCCACATTCATCGCCGCGGCCGCCGCCATTTCCGCGCCGCTCGACGTTCATGCCGGTGGCCGTGTGCTAGCCCAGGGGCTCGGCATGATCTACACCCGCAATTTTTTGAAAACACTCAAACGCAAAGCACAGCAAAAGCTCACGCAATACCCTGGCCTTTTCGACCGTGAAGCGATGCTCGCCAGCCGCACGATGTACGAATTCGACAATGTCGTCACCGCGCCGCTGCATGGTTTTCGCAATACCGATGATTACTGGAGCCGCGCCACTACCCGCCCCCTGCTGTCGCAAATCACCGTCCCTACGCTGGTACTCAACGCGCGTAACGACCCGTTCCTGCCCAGCACGGCGCTGCCAACGTCCGCCGAAGTCGCCACAGCCGTCGAACTCGATCAGCCCATGCACGGCGGCCACGTCGGGTTCATGACGGGGCCGTTTCCAGGACGTATCGACTGGCTCGCACAACGCGTGCTGGGCTATCTGGCACCGTTCGCGCACCATGGATGAAATCGTCCGCGAGGCGCTCGTCAAATGGCCCAATGTGCCCGCTTGTACCGGCTGGCTGCTGCTGGACCGGCGCGGCCAGTGGCGCATGCGCGATGCAGCGGCCCAGGCCAATGGCACGGCAGGCGAGGTGATTCGCCATGCCGCACTGCTTGGCTTCATCAACCGTAATTACGATTGCGATACGCAGGGGCAATGGTTTTTTCAGAATGGACCGCAACGCGTCTATGTCGAGCTGGCCTATACGCCGTGGATCGTGCGCCTTGGCGCCGAAGCAGAGAGCGGCGCGCTCACGCTAACCGATCAGGCGGGCCAGACCTTCGAGCCCGCTCTCGGGCTGATCGACGAAGAAGGCAGCGTGCTCTTTGCCACTCACGCCGCCACGCCTCATTCACCCCGTATCGCCTTGCTGCACGATCACGATCTCGGGCTATTCGCCAGCCACGCAACGCTGGCCGACGACGGACAAAGCGGCGCGTTTCACTGGCGGAGCACGCACACGCTCACGCTTGAAAATATCGCGCGCGCCCAGGTCGCGCGCCGGTTCGGTTTCGTCGCCAGCCCTGCCGCCCTGGCCGCGCCGCCGTCCGGCCTTTGACATCGTCCGCCAACGGCTGCCAACAACCACCAACAGCCACTAGCACCAACCGTGCGCGGCTAACGTCCGGCTTTTTCGTCATCGCGTTCTTCCTGGTAACGCGCTTCTAAATCATGCAAGCGGGCATTGATTGTCGACAACTTGTAGAAGTCGGTCTGCCCGCTATCCTGCGCCTGCCGCAACTGGCGAATCGCCGAAGGCCACGCGCCTTCCAGCACGAATTTCTCCGCCAGCGCACGATGCTGCGTGAGCATGTCCCCGGTACTCGCCGAGGCCTGCGCCAGATAACGCCACCACATCGGTTGCTGCGGATCGGCCCGGGTTGCCTGCTCCGCGAGCGCCTCGGCCTCGGCGAAACGACGCGCGCCCAACAGCGTTTGCAAGTGAATCTCCAGCGCCGCATGAGACCCCGGCCAGCGCGTTTGCGCCAGCGCGGCAAGCCGCCTTGCATCGTCATTACGCCCCGCACGCCGCGCGATATCGGCGGCCAGCACATCCAGGCTGGGAGACCCCGGCGCGGCATGATCCGGCGTGGCCTGCTGGAGCGTAAAAGCATGCTGCGCCGCCGCCAGCGACACGGCGGCCTCGTCATAGCGTTCCAGCAGCATCTGCGCGAGCGCGATGCCGTATTCATTCGCCGCGACGTTCAGCGCAGTACGCTCACTGATTTCGCTGCGCAAGCGCGATGCGACCTCCATATACGCCCCGCGCGAACGCTCCTGCAACACCCGCACGCGAGCCCGCACGAAACCGTACTCCGTCGCCTGACGCGGCTGCCGGTACGGCGCCCGACGCGCGCGATCATCGATGTCGGCGATGCGCTCGCCCGTCAGCGGATGCGTGCGGACATAGGACGGCACCGCCGCCTCTCCCATCGCGGAATGATCGAGCTGGCGAAAAAACATCACCATGCCATAGGGATCGTAGCCAGCGCCCGCCAGCATCTGGAACCCGATCCGGTCCGCCTCATGCTCCGCGGCACGGGAGAAGCGCAACTGGTTATCCACCGCATACGCCTGGCTACCCAGCGCAATCGCGCTGCCCAAATCGCCACTACGCGCCACGACCCCGGCCAGCACCCCCAGCAAGACGCCCGCCAGCGCGGCATAACTGTTGCGCTCGCCGAGCGCCATCATGCGTGCGATATGACGCTGCAACACATGCCCCATCTCATGCCCGATCACCGAGGCCAGTTCGGACTCTGTCCGTGTCGCCACGATCAAGCCCGTATTCACGCCAATAAAGCCTCCAGGCAGCGAGAACGCGTTGATTTGTGCATCGCGCAGGGCAAAGAGAGAGAAATCCGGACGATAAGCGCCAATGTATTGCGTACTCGCCGCAGCAGCGAGCTTCGCCGCGACGGAATTTAGATAGTCGCGTATCAGCCAGTCATCGAGATAATCGGGATCGCGCCACACGTCGCGCATCATCCGCAGGCCGAGCTTGCGCTCAGCCTGCGGCGTGAGCGTTCCACCTGAGCCATCGCCGAGATCAGGCAGTTGTGGCATCGGCGCTGAGGCGCGCCACCCTTCTGCATCGCCATTCAGGCGACTTTGCGCGCCACCATACGTGCCGAATACGCCTTGCGCGATCGGCCGTGGTACGTGGGGCGTGGGATCGGCGGCTAAAGACGCATCCGGTGCCGCTGCAGGCATGCTGGCTGGTGCAGCGCCAGCCGCGTAAGCGGCGCGCTGGGCCAGGGCATGAGGCGGGACCGCGAGCGTTGTGACCAGGCATACGGCAAGAAGACGTTTTGAACACATCGCGGCAAAGGGTTGCGGCACCAAAGGAAGCCTGGCGTCTGGCGCGCCAGACCATGAATCAAGCAAGGGCGCTGCTATGATAAGCCCCCTCTTACGGAGCGCGAACATGTCTGAACTCACCCATTTCGATGCCACGGGCCAGGCGCATATGGTGGACGTCGGCGGCAAGGCAGAAACGAAACGCATCGCGCTGGCGCGCGGCTCGATCCGCATGCTGCCGCAAACGCTGGCCTTGATCCGCCGCGGCGATGCGAAAAAAGGCGATGTGATCGGCATCGCGCGCATCGCGGCGATCCAGGGCGCAAAACGCACCGCCGAACTGATTCCACTGTGTCATCCGCTTGCGCTGACACGGGTCACGGCCAGTTTCGAACTCGATGAGGGCTTGCCAGGTGTGCATTGCACCGTACAAGCCGAAACGCTCGGACGCACGGGCGTTGAGATGGAAGCGCTAACTGCGGTTCAGGTCGCGCTGCTCACCGTGTATGACATGTGCAAGGCCGTGGATCGGGGGATGACTATCACAGAGGTGAAGGTGCTGGAAAAGCACGGGGGGAAATCGGGGGATTGGGTGGCGGGGGAGGGATAAACAACCCAGCCTAGAGCGATAGCAATCACGCTAACCATATCGAAAATCTCTGGCTTGAATTGAACGATGTGTTTTTTGAAAAATTCGAGAAAATTGCCAATTTTACTATCGTGACTAAAACAAAAATGAAAGCGCTTGGTATCGCCATGGAATAACGGCTGGATCATCGGCCTCGACAGCAATTTAAAACCAGCGCGCTATATGGCGCGCGCTGGCATTTCAATCGTGGTCGTGGGTTACGTCGATATAAATGCGGGATCAATACCCGTCGCGGTGCAATCGGCCAGATCGAGATCCAAAGCGTTATTGGCTTATCGCTTTCCGTGGATCTCGATCGTTTGCAACACAATCGCTACAGCTATGCCTCAACAACCGCCCGCAGGCGATGAACAATCTGGTTGTCCTTGCCCTGAACAAGCGGCGTCAACCTGAAATCGAACTCGATCTCTTTATAGGCATCCGTCTTTAGCTCCAACGCTTTACCCCCGGTCCTGGCCACGACGGGCGGAATCAGGTCTTCACGGGTTGCATAAGCGAAGTCGTCCCAGATCAACGGATCGCCTTCGATATTGATTTGCGTTGTCAGCTTGCGGTGTTTGTCGCTGGTCACGAAAAAATGTACATGCGCCGGACGATCGCCATGGCGACCCAGCACATTCAGTAACTGTTGTGTTGAACCCTGTGGCGGGCAGCCATAACCCACTGGCATTAGCGTGTGAAATTCATACTTTCCGTCCGCTCCGGTTTTCACTGCACCGCGCAGATTAAATTCACTTTGCGCACCCGTTGGATCGAAGTGCGAATAAAAACCTTTGGAGTTCGCATGCCAGCATTCGATCATCGCATCCGCGACCGGCTTGCCGTCTTGCCCCGTGACCGTGCCACGAATGACGAGCGGACCTGCATCGTCATCTTCATTGAGGTCGATCCTGGAAATGCCATCGCGTACCACCGCCCCCGCGACATACAGCGGACCTTCGATGGTACGCGGCGTGCCACCATCGATATGCGCAGCACGATCCGCCGCATCCATACGAATGTCGAGGAACTTCTCCAAACCTAGCCCCGCCGCAAGCAGCGCCGCTTCACCGTCCTGGCCAAGCCGGTTGAGATAGTTCACACCGGCCCAGACTTCGTCGGGCGTCATGTCGAGATCGTCGATTGCCTTAAACAGATCGCTCAAAAGACGATGCGTAATCGCCCTGGCCCGGGCATGACCTTTTTCACCTTCAAGATTGGCGGCAACCTTTAACAGGTTCTGTACTTCCTCGGTTTGAAACACCTTGACGCTCATAATTTTGTCTCCGCTTGTATTGGGGCAAATGGCAAAAAACACTCGTTCAAAAACAGCACGCACCGCGCGGGCTTAGAAGTCGTCGTCGCGGATGGACGACGGATGGCGGCACATCGCCGTTACCGAAATCGTCATGTACGGAAACAAAGGCAAGCCCGTCAGAATGTCGTGCAGCTCGGCATGGCTTGCAACATCGAAGATGCTGTAGTTCGCATACTCGCCTACCACACGCCAGATATGGCGCCACTTGCCACTGCGTTGCAGTTCCTGTGAATAAGCCTTCTCGCGCGCCTTGATGTCATTGGCGATATGGGCAGGCATATCGACTGGAAGATGCACATCCATTCGTACTTGAAACAGCATCGTTGATGTCCTTTCGGGTTACGTCGAAATTAAATTAAAGAATGATTTTCGTCAGTCCATCGCGGGTAAAGCGCTTGATTGCGGCTTCGTTCAGCTCGATGCCCAGGCCAGGACCATGGGGCACGGTCAACTCAAAATCGCTGTAATCAAGGGGCTGCGTCAGGATTTCTTCGGTAATCAGCAACGGACCGAATAATTCGGTACCCCATTGAAGATTCCCCAGGCTGGCGAACAAATGCGCCGAAGCCACCGTGCTAAAAGCGCCTTCAAGCATCGTGCCGCCATAAAGCCCGATACCCGCGGCATCAGCAATGGCAGCGACACGCTGTGCAGCGAAGAGCCCCCCGCTTTGCTCAATCTTGATAGCAAACACATCCGCGCCATGGTTCTGCGCAATCTCAAACGCGCTCTCTGGCCCCTGCAGAATTTCGTCGGCCATCAACGCCACCGGAAAACGGCGCATCAGACGCGCCAGGGCTGCAGCAGAGGCAACGGGCTGCTCGACCAGCTCGCAACCCGCATCGGCTAGCGCGGGAATGGCCCACATTGCCTGGGTTTCGCTCCACGCCATATTGACATCGACACGCACGGCGGCACGATCGCCCAGCTCACGCTTAATCCCGGCAACGTGTTTGATATCGGCTTGGGGGGCTTGCGCGCCAATTTTCAGCTTGAAAATATTGTGGCGGCGTAGCTCGAGCATCTTTTGCGCTTCGGCGATGTCTCTCGCGGTATCGCCCGATGCCAGCGTCCATGCCACCGGCAGGCGATCGCGGCGGCGGCCGCCGAGCAACTCACTCACCGGTATACCCAGACGCTTTCCGTGAGCATCGAGCAGCGCCGTTTCCAGTGCACTTTTGGCGAAGTGATTGCCTTTCACGAGCTGGCTGAGATACGCCATCAAAGACTGCACACGAACGGCATCACGGCCGATGGCCGCGGGCGCCAGATAAGCATCGAGCGCCAGCTTCATCGACTCCGGGCTTTCGGGCCCATATGCCATGCCGGCAATCGTCGCGCCTTCACCGATCCCGACGACGCCATCACTGCAATACACCTTGACGAGCATCAGGGTCTGCCCGTTCATCGTGGCGACTGAGAGTTTGTGAGGACGAATCGTCGGCAAATCAACGAGACAGGTTTCGATGCGTTCGATCGTCGCTGGGGTCATGAGGGGTCGATTGAAAGAGTAACAAGGGTGACAAGGATGATGAAGAGCAGCGCTATCTGGGACACGCCTGATGCACGTTTCGCGTACTTTTTTACAAACACGTTTGATGCATGCTCCTTTCGACTTACGGTTGATTGGACGGAATTCATTTTGGACTACACGGTAATAAAGCCATCAACCTTCGTCAAGTAAATAAAATTTATCCAGATTCATCCATGTCGTTGATGAAACTTCTTCATCGCTTTCAACCTTGTTCGTTACGCTAACAAAATGATGTCTGATCTGCCGGCATCCTATCTGCTGCTAGCGCAGCGAATCATCTGGATGCCCGAAATCCAGGGCAGCGAGGCGCCCGGTTATTTGTCCCACTGATACCCCCCGCTTTTTTCAGCCAATTTGACGCAGATATCTGGCGCCTCAACACTGTGCGGCATGCGAAGCCTTGTACAAGGCACGCGCCCCACATTCCTCCAGGCGAGCCCACATGTTCACCGCTCAACCCTCGTCCGCATCCGGGCGCAGCATGGCGGTGCCGGATCAGGCACTCAGACGTATCGTCGTAGCGTCGGTCGCGGGCAGCGCAATGGAGTGGTACGACTTCTTCCTGTATGGCACCGCCGCCGCGCTCGTGTTCGGACAACTTTTCTTCCCGGCCAGTGCCGACCCGCTGAGCGGCACGCTCGGCGCCTTTGCGGCTTTCGCGCTGGGCTTCGTGGCGCGTCCGCTAGGCGGCATCCTGTTTGGACACATCGGCGACCGCTACGGACGCCGCACCTCACTCGTATGGACCCTCTTCATCATGGGCTCCGCGACCTTCGGCATTGGGCTGTTGCCGACCTACGAGCACGTCGGCCTGTGGGCTCCCGCCGCGCTCGTCGTGCTGCGGCTGTTGCAAGGCATCGCAGCGGGCGGCGAATGGGGAGGTGGCGTGCTCATGATTAGCGAAAACGCTCCGCCTGAAAAACGCGGCTATTACGCAGCGTGGAGTCAGTTGGGCGTGGGGGGCGGCTTTATGCTGTCCTCGGCCGCGTTCCTCGCGGTGCAGGCCCTGCCGCACGACCAGTTCGTTACCTGGGGCTGGCGTCTACCGTTTCTCGCAAGCCTCCTGATCTTCGCGCTCGGCCTATACATCCGCTGCCACCTTCCAGAAAGCCGCGAGTTCCAGAACGCGGACAAGGCCGGTCAGATTTCACACATGCCCGTGATCGAAGCGATCAAGCGGCATCCGAAAGAAATCTTGTTGACGATGGGCCTGCGCACCGCAGAAAACGGCAGCGCGTACCTCTTTCTTGCGTTCTCGCTGGTCTACGGAAAATTCGTTGGTATCGCTAACTCAACGATGCTCACCGGTGTCATGCTGGCAATGATGCTCGAAATGATCGCCATGCTTTTATGGGGCAAACTCTCCGACCGCATCGGCCGCAAGCCGGTATACCTGATCGGCGCGGCGTCGCTCACGCTGTTGGCATTCCCTTTTTTCTGGCTGCTGGACACGCATTCCACACCGCTCATCTGGCTCGCACTGGTGCTCGGCACGGCCCTCTGCCACGGGGCGATGATCGGCACACTGCCCGCACTCGTCAGCGAACTGTTCAGCACTGAAGTGCGCTATTCGGGCGTCGCGCTCGGGCACGAAATAGCGTCGATCTTCGCTGGCGGCCTATCCCCGCTGATCGCCACGGCCCTGCTATTGCGCTATCAGACGTACTGGCCAGTTGCCGTGTTGCTCATCGTCTTCGGATTCGTCACCGTCGTCACACTCGGGTTCACGCACGAAACACGTCAGTCGTAACCCGCCGCATTCCTCCCAAGTCCTTCTCAAGTTCTTCATTCAGCATCGGCGCGCCGATGTGCTCGCCCCTCCCTACCGGAAAAAAAGTATGAAGTCGTCTTCCAGGCGCTATACCTATGAGTGGTACGTCGTTGTTGTTTGCATGCTGGCGTATGTATTTTCTTTCATCGATCGCCAGGTGCTAGCGCTAATGATCGAGCCGATCAAGCACGACTTGCATCTCACGGAGACGCAGTTCAGCCTGCTGCATGGCTTCGCGTTCTCGCTCTTCTATGCGGTGATGGGCATGCCGATCGCGTATCTCGCTGACCGCTTCGCGCGGCCACGTATCATCGCCAGCGGCATCGCACTGTGGAGCCTGGCCACGGCCACGTGCGGACTGAGCCAGAGCTTCATGCAGATGTTCATGTCACGCATGGGCGTGGGCATCGGCGAAGCGGCGCTCTCGCCCGGAACCTATTCGATGCTTGCGGACCTGTTCCCCCGCTCGAAACTCGGACGTGCGGTGGGAATCTATTCGCTCGGCTCATTCATTGGCGGAGGCATCGCGTTTTTGCTTGGCGGCTATGTAATCGCCCGGCTCAAGCATACGAGTGCGCTCACGCTGCCGCTCATCGGCGAGATGCAGGCATGGCAGATTACGTTCTTCATCGTCGGCTTGCCGGGCCTGCTCATTGCGTTGCTGTTTCTCTTGACGGTACGCGATCCCACTCGCAAGGGTTTGACGCGTGACAGCACAGGACGGGTAAGGCAGGTGTCGCTGGCCGCTTCGCTGCGCTTTGTCGCGTTGCACCGCAAGACGTTTTTCTGTCATTACCTGGGCTTCTCGTTCTACGCCATGACGCTTTACTGCCTGATGAGCTGGAGCCCTGCGTTCTACATGCGCCATTTTGGCCTCTCTCCTGTCGCAGCAGGCTACACGCTTGGCACAGTGATGCTCGTCGCCAACACGGCAGGCGTGTTCTGCGGCGGCTGGCTCTCCGACTGGCTGCTCAGCCGCGGCCACGTAGATGCTCCGATGCGCGCCGCCTGTATCGGAGCTGTATGTATGTTGGTGCCAGCCATCATGTTCGCGCAGCCAGCCAGCCTTAACGCTTCGCTTGTCTGGCTCGCCGGTGCCATGTTCTTTGCCTCGTTCCCGCTCGCAACCTCCGCCATCGCAGTGCAAATGCTGGCACCCAACCAGATACGCGCGCAAATTTCGGCACTCTTTCTGCTCGTCTCGAACCTCATCGGCCTGGGCCTCGGCACGACGCTCGTCGCACTCATCACCGATCAGGTGTTCGGCTCGCCGCTCGCCGTCGGTGCTTCGATGACAATCATCAACGCGATCGCAACCGTGCTCGCGGCCGTGCTGCTGCTCAACGGATGCAGGCATTTCAGCGCGAGTCTCGAACGCGAAACGCATCATGCGCACACCATGGAAGCGACACCGGAGCCGGTCAAAACGGCATGTCCGTCAGCCTGAGAAATCAGTCTCTTCGATGAGCCTGGGGCTTTTTAACTGATTTGGGTTCTCATGAACGCGGCGCTAATCTCAATACCTCTCAATGCACGACCCCATGCAAGGTCATCGAAAAGCGTCATGCAAGCTCATCAAATTCTTAAAGTCCGGGTCGATGCCCTGTGCGAAGAAGCGCACGGCGTGCGCTCGTTTCGCATCTCACGTCTCGATGGCCGGCCCTTCGAGCGCTACACACCCGGTGCACATATCGATGTCATGAGCCCGTCAGGGATCATGCGTCAATACTCGTTATGCGGCGATCCCGAATGCCTCGATTCACAAATCTTCGCCGTGAAAAAGGAAGAGCCATCGCGTGGGGGATCGCGTTCGCTGCATGAAGAAGTCAGCGTCGGCACCGAGCTCTCGGTTAGCGCACCGCGTAACCTGTTTCGGCTGGAAGAAAGCGCTAGCGAGCATGTTCTGATCGGCGCGGGAATCGGCATTACGCCATTGCTGTCGATGGCGTATCGCCTCGCCGCGCAGAATGCACGCTTCATGCTGCACTATTTCGCGCGCAGCGAAGCGCATGCGGCCTTCATGACACGTCTCAGCGGTGAACCGTTCGAGACACATGTCACGCTGCATTTCGCTGTCGCGCGCGACGCGCTTGCCGCAACACTGGATGCCTGCCTGTGCCAGGCAGGCCCCGGCGCGCATGTCTACACCTGTGGCCCCGCGCCTTTCATGGACCTCGTCGTCGAGCATGCGCAAGCGCACCTGCCCGCCACGGCGATTCATCTGGAACGCTTCAAGGCCGATCCCGCAGCCGCGGCGGAAACCTCGCCCGGCAGTTTCGACGTGCAGCTTGCAAGTACAGGTCAAACCGTACACGTCGAGGCGGATACGTCCATCGTGGAAGCCCTCGCATCCATCGGCATCGAAGTGGACACCTCATGCGGCGAGGGCGTGTGCGGTACATGCATGGTCGATGTGATGAGCGGCGAGCCAGAACATCGAGATCATTGCCTGAGCCAGGCGGAACGCGCGAGCAACAGCGTGATCTGCTGTTGCGTGTCGCGCTCGCGCTCTCCCGTGCTGGTGCTCAACCTCTAAGCCCTGCCTCTGCCTCTATCGCATCTACATTTTCGTAAAGCTGGCCAGAATGTCGATCATCAGATTGCGCATCCAGACGTTACCTTCGTCTTCGTGAAAGTGTTCGTGCCAGTGCATCGTCACGGCTGCTTTCGGCAAATGCACGGGCAATGCGTAAACGCGGAATGCATTGCCGCGATTGAGAATATGCGCGAGCCGGTGCGGCAGCGTGGCGAACAGGTCCGTCGCGGCCAGCACGCCAGGCACCGCGACGAAGTGCGGCAATGCCAGCGCGATATTGCGCCCCACGCCCTGCGCACGCAGCGCGTCGTCAAGCGTGTAGTGACTATGTTCGAGCGAGCGCACCTGAACGTGCGACGCCGCGAGAAACTGTTCGAGCTTCAGCGAGTTGCCAGCCGGCAAGCCCCGGCGCTCACGCGTCATGCACACATACGGCTCCTCGAACAGCAAGCCATGCCGTGTGCGCGACAGCAATGCAGGCAGGTTGCCGATGGCGAAGTCGAGCCGGCTGGAACGCAGCGCTTCTTCGATCTCCTCCACCGGCAACGGCTCGATGACGAGCTTTACGCGCGGAGCGGCTTTCTGCAGTGCAGCGCAAAGCACGGGCAAATACGCCACCTCTCCCGCGTCTGAAAGCGAAAGACGAAACGTGCGTGTGCTCGTCGCCGGATCGAAATGCTCCGCGTAGCGCAGCGCCTCACGCACCGTGTCGAGCGCCCGCCCAACGATCTCCGTGAGCTCAAGCGCGACAGGCGTCGGCTGCATGCCGGAGCGCGTACGAATAAATAGCGGGTCATCGAACAACGAGCGCAAGCGCCCGAGCGAGTAACTCACAGCAGGCTGCGACAGCGCAAGCCGCTCGCCCGCCCTGGTCAGGCCGCGCTCCTCCACGATGGCCTGAAACACGCGCAAGAGATTGAGATCAACGTGATCAATGGATGTCATGGGGCACTCGTGAGGTTCGTGAGGTTCTTGAGATATCGGCCACGCTTATCTGGCGACCTGTTTTTAATCAATTTGACGCATGTTCTGCGCAAAGCGAGACTGATGTCAACGAGAGGAAGCGTGAATGTTCATGTTTGATGTTGTTTAGCCTTCCTTGTGTTACTCACTCCAATTCCCCACGAACACGATGAGTATGCCGATCTATCAATCCATTGATGCCCGCACGTTCGCCACGCGTGCCGGGGCCGCTCGCATCGCCCCGTCCCTTTACTACGATCCGCAACTGTTCGAAGAAGAACTCGAACGCATCTTCTACAAAACATGGGTGTGGGTCGCCCACGAAAGCGAATTGCCCAATCCTGGCGATTTCATCACGACGATCATCGGCCGCCAGCCGGTCATCGTCGTGCGCGACAAGAGCGGCACGGTGCGCGTGCTGCACAACCGCTGCCGTCATCGCGGCGCGACCGTATGCGAAGCGCACAAGGGCAACGCGAAAGGCTTCACCTGCCCGTATCACAACTGGTCTTATGCACTCGATGGCACGCTGCGCGCGTTGCCCTACGGCGACGGTTATGAGGGCGTATGCGAGAAAGGCGATCTGCCGCTTAACACGCTACGCGTCGGCCTCTATCAAGGCCTGATCTTCGCCAGCTTTAATGACGGGATCGAAGCCCTCGAAGACTTTCTCGGCGGGGCAAAACCGTGGATCGACCTGTTCATGAAGCAAGGCGCGGGCTATCCGCTCAAAGTCAACGGCGAACACAAGTTCAAGTTCAAGGGCAACTGGAAAATTCAGCTTGAGAACACCACGGACCTTTATCACTTTCCCGTGGTGCACAAGTCATGGATGAAGTCCATCGACGCTGAAACCGCTGCTGCAATAACCCGTTTCATGACGAGCGATCAGGCGTTCTGCCGTTCACTGGGAAACGGTCACAGCCTTGCAGTGCTGATGCCCGAGAGCGTCGATCTGGAACTGGACGATGGCGCCCCCCTGCCCGAACGTTTCAACGAGCTCGCGGCACAACTCGCGGAAAAACACGCGCCGCAAGAAGTGCGCCGCATCGTGCGCTCGCTGATGGGTGTCGGCTTCAACCTGAATCTGTTCCCCAACCTGGCGCTGTCGATGTCGTTCTTCCGCGTGCTGCGGCCGCTCTCTGTCGATGAAACCGAGATTCGCCACATCGCGCTCGCCATGGACGGCGGCCCGGAGGAAGCAAACCGCGTGCGTTTGCGCATTCACGAACACTTCCAGGGCCCATTCGGCTTTGGCAGCCCTGACGACGCCGAAGCATGGGAGCGCGTACAGCGTGGCGCGCATGCCGGCCCTGATGTTCCGATTCTCGTGAATCGCGGACTCAAGCGGGAAACCACCGCGCCAAACGGAGAGAAAACCGCGCACGCGACCGACGAAACCGGCATGCGCGAAGCCTACCGGCAATGGCACGCCATGATGGAGCAAACGTGATGAATGAGCGCAACGCATTCTTTTCCCACTCCACTTTCGCGCGTGCGATCGAATTCATCTGGCATGAAGCCGAACTGCTCGATCGTCGTGACTATCATGCGTGGCTCGAACTATGGGAGCCGAAAGGTTTTTACGTGGTGCCGATCAACCCGGAGACAAGCGACTTCGCCTCCACGCTGAACTACGCCTACGACGACCCGCACATGCGTGAACTGCGCGTGGAGCGCATGACATCGGGCTATTCGGTATCCGCCGCGGATGCAGCGCGCACGGTGCGCACTGTCTCGCGCTTCACGCTCTCGCACGAGCTTCCGGATCAGATCGAAGTGAAGTCAGCGCAGCTCATCATCGCGTACAAGCGCGGCGTATCGACCCTCTTCGCTGCCGATCTGACACACAAGATCAGCATGACAAGCGGCGAACCGAGGCTGGCCGAAAAGGTCGTGCGCCTGATCAATTCGACGGAAGCGCTCAATGCCATCGGCTTTTTGCTTTGACGCTTCACTGCGCTAAAGCTTTCTTTAGCCGATGTGGGATTTCCCTCATACACCACACCGTTTCTCCCAATTGCTTTGAATTTTTTGCACTTCCAGACTGCTTGCATGGTGTCTCTTCCACACCTCCGCCACGCCCCACCTTCAACAATAAACGGTACGAAGACATTCTATGTCCCTCACTGCTGCATTCACGAAAGAAGACGGCATCGTCCAGGGCGATGAACTCACACTCGATGACGTAATTGCCGACATCGCGCGGCGACGCGAAGAGTTCGAGCGCCTCTCGCATGTTCCCCGCGATGTCATCGCTCAACTCAAGCGCGCCGGCATCTATCGCGCGGCAACGCCAAAGCGGTTCGGCGGCGATGCGCGCGCACCCGGCGAATTTCTTGCGCTGATCGAACGCATCGCCGCGGTCGATGGCTCCACGGCATGGGTCGCCAGTTTCGGTTCCGCGAACCAGTATCTCGCCGCCTTGCCACTCGACACCCAAAGTGCGATCTACGCCGATGGCCCCGATCAGGTTTTCGCCGGTGGCCTTTTTCCGCTGCAGAACGCCACAGCGGAAAAAGGCGGCTATCGGGTAAACGGTACGTGGAAGTTCGCCAGCGGCTGCAAGGGTGCGGACTGGCTCGGCGTGGGCATCGGCACGGGCAATGGCACCGGCAATGGAGCACAGGCACCGGGCAAACCGCATACCGCGGTGTTGAGGCCCGATCAGGTCGAGATCGTCGAGAACTGGAACGTAGTTGGCATGCAAGGCACGGGCAGCCACGATCTGCGCGTGACGAACCAGTTCGTCGCACAAGACTGGACCTTCGTGCGCGGCGGCCTGCCGAGCCTCGACGAACCACTCTATCGTTATCCAGCCCTCGCCTATGCGGCGCAAGTGCTTGCCGTCGTGAACCTTGGCTTGGCGCGCGCCGCGCTCGAAGTCGCAAACAACATGGCGGGCGGCCGCAAAACGACGACCGGTGCCCCGCCACTCGCAGACCGCGCGTACTACCGCATCGAACTCGCCAAAGCCGAAGCCCAGTTGCGCTCAGCCCGCGCGTTCTTCTACGAAACGACCGACAGCGTGTGGCAAACGATTCTCGCGGGCGACGACGTCACACCAGAGCAAGTGAGCCTGTTACGCCTGTCGGCCACGCAGATCGCACGCGACGGTGCAGACGTCGTGAATCGCGCCTATCGGCTCGGCGGCACATTAGCGATCTATCGCAATCACCCACTGCAACGCCTGGTGCGTGACGCGATGGTGGTCACGCAGCATGCCTTCCTCGGCGAAGGAAACTACGACGGCGCGGGCGCGGTGTTCGTCGGCGTCCCGCCGATTCCAGGCTATCTCTAAGCCTCTCATTCAATCGAACCAGGGAGTCCCCGTGACCATGACTGATAACCGCCACCTTCCCCTGCGCGTGCTGTTTTGCTGCGGCGTCTCGCAGAATTTCTTCGACTTGCCGCGTGAGCAGACCGGTGAAGTGTGGCAAGCCTACGGCAAGATGCTCCACGCCATCCAGGCGATGGAGGACGTGCGCGTGCTCGGCATGATGGACGATGACCATCTCGTTGTCGGCCACGCCGATGGCGCGCCGTGGACCTTTTACATCATGGCCGACGTCGCAAGCTTCGATACGGCCGTGGCCGTCTGCAATCTGTATCGCACAACGTCAGTGGGTCAGTTCAGTTTGTGGCGCTACGGCAAGATCGAAGCGCGCGTGGGCCGTGCACTGAGCGTCCCGCCGGGCACAAACAATGTGTGATGCGATGACCGAATCTCTCATCGAAGCCCTGCAGGCACGCATCAGCGCGCTCGAAGCACAGAACGCAGTACGCAAGACAATCGCGCGTTATATGGCGTTATGCGATGTACCTGCTGGCGCGCTCGAAGGCGAATCGTTCACCGCGCTGTTCACCCACGATGCCGTGTGGGAAGGCATCGGCCCACTTTACAGCAGCAAGTTCGGTTACCTGCAAGGACACGACAGCATCATCCCGATGCTTCAGCGCTACTTGCCGCCCAAGCCGCATTTCGCCAGCAACGTGCATTTTTTGAGCACCGAACACATTGAAGTGGACGGCGATACGGCGAAGGGACGCTGGATCATGCTGCAGGCTTCCCGCTATGCCGATGCCAAAACCGAACTCATTGCCGCACGCCTCGAAGTCGATTTCGTGCCCTCACCGCATGGCCATCGAACCTGGTTGATCCGGCATTTCCGCACGGAGCGTCTGTTCGCTGCGCCATGGCCCGTCAGTCCCGCGCAAGGAGCCGCTTGATGAACGCATTTTTACAGGCGTTCGATCTCAGCACTCATCCACGTGCAGAGGCGCCGACAGTTGCCATCAAGGACAGCATCGACATCGCGGGCTATCCCACCACCGCAGGCAGCCTCGCACTCGCTGCTGCGCCGGTCGCCACGCAACATGCCGAAGTCGTGCAGCGTCTACTCGATGCAGGCTGGCGTATCACTGGCAAAACGAACATGCATGAACTCGCATTCGGCATGACCGGCATCAACGACTTCTACGGCACGCCACCGAATCCGCAGGACGTGACGCGAATTCCTGGAGGCTCGTCGAGCGGTTCGGCTTCGGCCGTGGGCCAGAAACTCGTCGATGCGGCGCTTGGCACGGATACCGGCGGCTCGGTGCGCGGTCCTGCCGCATGCTGTGGCGTAATCGGCCTGAAGCCGACGTTTGGACGCGTCTCACGCCAAGGCATCATGCCGGGCATGACGACACTCGATTGCGTCGGCCCGTTCGCCCGTGACATGAAGACGCTCATCGACGTGATGAGAGCCATTGATCCGTCTTTCCAGGCAGACAAGGCATCGTGCGCCATAGCAAAAACACGCATTGGCATCGTCGACGCTGAAG
This sequence comes from Paraburkholderia hayleyella, assembly GCF_009455685.1. Classification (NCBI taxonomy): domain Bacteria; kingdom Pseudomonadati; phylum Pseudomonadota; class Betaproteobacteria; order Burkholderiales; family Burkholderiaceae; genus Paraburkholderia; species Paraburkholderia hayleyella. The sequence goes on from NZ_QPES01000001.1 coordinate 2,777,335, forward strand.
CGGAACAAGACATCACCGAAGCCCTGGCCGAGGCCATGACATGCGCCGATCTCGCCACGCACCGCATCACACTGCATTCGATGAAGCCTGCTTTCACTGCGGGGCTCACGATCATCAACGCGGAGACGTGGCGCGCGTTCGGTCATCTCATTGGGAACGGCAAACTCGGTGCCGATATCGAAGCGCGCTTGCGTGCTGCATCGAATACAGCCCTGGCCGATCTCCAGGCCGCAGAGCGGGTGCGCCGCAGCTTCAGCGACGAAGTCGATCACGCACTCGATCAAGTCGATGTGCTCGTCATGCCGACCCTACCCGCGCTACCCATCACACTCGAAGCCGCCCGCACCGGCACTTCGGTGCTCGGCATGTCAGCGCTGATTCGGCCATTCAATCTAAGCGGACATCCTGCGCTCACGCTCCCCATTCCCCTCAAAACTTCCACGCTGAAGGCTGGCTTGCAGATCATCGGCCGCAAGGGACAGGACGAACAGGTATGCGCCGTGGCCGCGCACATCGAAACGATGCTCGCGCACCACCAGGGCGCACCGCATGCACCATGGAACAAGCCTTATGACGAAACAAATTAGAACCGTGCTGGTTACAGGCGCGGCCCGCGGCCTGGGTGCGGTCGTCGCACGCCGCTTTCATGACGCCGGCTACCAGGTCGCGTTAGGCGATATCGTTATCGAAGAAGCTCAAGCGCTTGCGCGCGAGTTAAGCACCGACGGCTCGAGCGCCTTCGCCTTGAAACTCGATGTCACAGCGAAGGCCGATTTTGCAGCCGCACGCGATACCTTGCTTGAGCGCTGGGGCAGCATTGATGTGCTCGTCAATAACGCAGGCGCATCGAAGGTCGTGCCCGTCATGGAGATCACAGCGGAGCAATTCGAGCAGGTAATCAACGTGAATCTGCGCAGCGTGCTGTATGGCTGCCAGGTCTTTGGCCAGTATTTCGCCCATCGCGGCGCAGGACGCATCGTCAACATCGCCTCGCTTGCCGGACAGAATGGCGGATCGGCAACCGGCGCGCATTATGCCGCGGCAAAGGGCGGCGCCATCACGCTGACCAAAGTCTTCGCGCGAGACCTCGCGGCCTACGGCGTGACGGTCAATGCCATCTCGCCGGGGCCACTCGATCTGCCTGTCGTTCATGAAAGCGTGCCCGCCGACAAGCTGGAGCAAATCATCGCTGGCATTCCGGTCGGCAAACTCGGCTCGGCGACGTATATCGCCGATATCGCTGTGCTGCTCGCTTGCGCCGAAGCCGGCTTTGCCAACGGCGCGTGCTGGGACGTCAACGGCGGGTTGTATATGCGCTGACAGCGCCAACGCTCAAGCCCGCGCGAGCGCATGCGTCACAGCAGCTGCTCGCCGGGAGCTTCCCAGACCTCGAGCACGTCACGCATCAGCGTCGCAATCGAGCCTGCATTCAGCTTTTCCTTGACGCTTGCCCGATGCACATCCACCGTCTTCACGCTAATCGACAACTCAGCCGCGATCACCTTGCTGGCCTTGCCTTCGATCAGGCCACACAGCACTTCCTTTTCGCGCGCCGTGAGTGTGCCAATACGCTGACGCAGACGCCGCTGGCGCATGCCCTGCGCATGGCGCTGCGATGCGAGCCTCATCGCACGCTGAATGCGCTCAAGCATCTGCTGCGCGTTGTACGGCTTCTCGACAAAATCAATCGCGCCCTGCTGCAAGGCACGCACCGACATCGGGATATCACCGTGTCCGCTCATAAAAATAGTGGGCAAGATCGCGCCACGACGGTTAAGCACCGCCTGCACATCGAAACCGCTCACTTCAGGCATGCGCACATCCAGCACGAGGCAGCCCGGTACATCGGGGTCGAAATCCGCAAGAAATTTCGTCGCGCTAACAAAACTGCGCGATTGAATCCCGACCGATTCGAGTAACCATGCCAATGACGTACACACGCCCTTGTCATCGTCGACGATATAGACCATGGGAGCGGAATCGGTCATAAACAGTGTGTCGTTGCAGCGGTCCGGTTTCATGGGACACGCAGGGGGCCCGGCGTCGCATGATAGCTAGTCGGCAACAGGCTCGCAAAGCACATATGTAGCACCTGAACACGGCATCGCCCGCCCCGAACTCAAACCTCAAACCTCGAACCTCAAACCTCAAACCTCAAACCGGAGACATTGGCATGTCCGCCTACGCTACCGAGACTGAAACACCCGCCGCAGCTGATCATGCCCGTCAGCAGTTTCGGCAAGCCATGGCGCACCTCGGCGCCGCCGTCAACGTCATCACGACGTATGGGCCACACGGGCGCTGCGGCATCACCGCGAGCGCCGTTTGCTCCGTCACCGATACACCGCCAACGCTGCTGGTCTGCCTAAACCGCTCCAGCGCCATGCATGGGGTGTTCAATGGCAACGGCAACGTATGTATCAACGTGATTCCGGCCAGCCTTGAAGATATCGCGCGCCATTTCGCGGGCATGACAGGGCTAGCGATGGAAGCACGCTTCAGGTTGCCGGTATGGGATGAGGGCGAGCATGGGGTGCCGGTGTTGCGCGGTGCGCTCGCCAGTTTGCAAGGCAGCATCGTCGAGGCCAAAGAAGTCGGTTCGCATTCCGTGATGTTTGTTGAGATCACCGTGATCCGCGTGCGTGCGGACGGAGATAGCCTCATTTACTTCGACCGGAATTTTCATCGGGTACCCCGAGCGTGGTCTGTGAATGAGCTTGTTTGAGGTGGGGCTTTGGGGCAATGGAGTGCGTCTTGCCCGGCTAGAGAGACAAGACGCCTTTTTACGCGTTTGAACTTACGGGGTTTTCTGGTTAAGCCTGATGAAGAAGGTGAGACTCAAACAAGGCAATCAAACGCACCGATCACGGATCGAACGCCAGAGCAGCCATATCGAGACGATGAACTATTCTCCCGATTTAATCGCCCCGTCTAGCATTGAAGGCTTGGCGCGCAGTCGAATTGACGATGGAGGAACCTCCAGCGGATCAAGTATTCAGAAATGAAAAAAGCCCTTGAAAATCAAGGGCTTTTTTCATTTAACTGGCGGAGAGGGTGGGATTCGAACCCACGGTACGGGAAAACCGTACGCCTGATTTCGAGTCAGGTACATTCGACCACTCTGCCACCTCTCCGGGGGTGCTGTTACTGCGACAGAAACCAAAACCATTAAAAATCACACAATCGTTTTGTTTGACCTGCCATTTTTACTATTTGACTATTTCGCCGAGCGGGTCGTTGCTTCGGCGAAGCGGCGATTATAGAGCAGCCGAAGCGACTTTCCAAGCCCCCTTCGGCTATTTCACTCCTGCTGTTCAAGCACCTGCAGCCGCTTCAAGCCACTTCAAGCCGCTCCATTCCGCCCAGATACGGCCGCAATGCGGCGGGCAGCGTCACTGAACCATCGGCGTTCTGTCCGTTTTCCAGCACCGCAACCAGCGTGCGCCCCACGGCTAGCCCCGAACCATTCAGCGTATGTACCAGTTCCGGCTTGCCTTGCGCATTGCGGTAACGCGCGTGCATCCGGCGCGCCTGAAACGCCTCGGTATTCGAACAGCTGGAAATTTCGCGGTAAGTATTTTGTGCGGGCAACCAGACTTCCAGGTCATAGGTCTTGCTCGCGGAAAAACCCATGTCGCCCGCGCACAGCGTCATCACCCGGTACGGCAACTCAAGCTTTTGCAAGATCGCCTCGGCGTGTCCAACCATCTGTTCCAGCGCGTCATACGACGTTGCAGGCTCGACGATCTGTACCATTTCCACCTTGTCGAACTGGTGCTGACGAATCATGCCGCGTGTATCTCGCCCATATGAGCCCGCTTCGGAACGAAAACACGGGGAATGCGCAGTCAGCCTGACAGGCAGCGCGCTGGCTTCGAGAATGCTGTCACACACGGTATTGGTCAGCGAAATTTCAGCGGTCGAAATCAGGTATTGCGTCACCGTGTGTTCGCCGCCGCCCTTTTCGACGCGGAACATGTCGTCGGCGAATTTTGGCAACTGACCTGTGCCGTAAAGCGCCTCGGGATTGACGATATAAGGCGTATACAGCTCGGTGTAGCCATGCTGCTGCGTGTGGGTGTCGATCATGAACTGCGCCAGCGCACGGTGCAGCCGCGCCATCGGGCCACGCAGCACCGTAAAACGCGCACCTGAAAGTTTCGCTCCGGTCTCGAAATCGAGTCCAAGCGGCAAGCCCACATCCACGTGATCCTTGATCTCGAAATTGAAGTTGCGCGGCGTGCCCCAACGGCGCACTTCGACGTTGCCGCTTTCGTCCCGGCCCGGCGGCACGCTGTCGTGCGGCAGATTGGGCACGCCTTGCAACAGCGCGGTCAAACGCTGCTGAATCTCCTCGAGTTGCGCGGCAGAGGCTTTCATTTCATCGCCCAGACCGCCTACTTCGGCCATCACGGCGTGAGTGTCTTCGCCGCGGCCTTTCATGGCGCCGATCTGCTTCGACAGGCTATTGCGGCGAGCTTGCATATCCTCGGTGCGAGACTGGAGCGCACGGCGTTCGGCTTCAAGCGTGGAGAAGGTGGCGGCGTCGAGGGTATAGCCCCGCTCGGCGAGGCGTTGAGCGATGCCATCGAGGTCGCGGCGCAGCAGCTGGATGTCGAGCATGAGTAGGAGACGGTCTTCGTTAATTGAGCCAAGATTTTAACGCACCCTATGTCGGCGGGAGCCGGACAGATAGCACTGCGGCCAAAGGAGTGCAAGGAGCGCATCCGCGCCGGCCCATGGCCGCTGCGGCTATTCGGCTAGCCGATGTAGGAAAAAACGGCGAAATCGGCGCCGTTCAGTTCAAACCTGGCGACTTCCTGCATGCCCATACGCCGATGCGCCCGAAGCGATGCCTCGTTGTCGGTGCGGATGAACAGCACCCCCTCGCGGCCTGGTTCCAGCTGTCGCAACGCGGAAAACATCGCCGCGGCCAGCCCCTTGCCACGCTCGGCGGCGTCAACACAGACCGGGCCATAGACATAGGTGTCCGCCGTCCCCGCATAGGCATCGAACAGGGCGCGAACAATCGGCATTCCACCGCTCATGGCGCGAGTCGTGCTCATGAGAAAACCCGTGATGCGGCCGTCACGCCTTGCTACGATCAACGGCATGCCGCGCATCATTGCAACAAGACGCGAACGGGGAAGCTCTGCCTCCAGCATGCCGCCGTGTTCGATGAGATTGGCCGTCAGAAGCGCCTCGATTCCGTCCAGGTCTGCTTCGGTTGCCCGGCCAATGCTTACTCCAGAGTCTGTCATGATCGTTGATCGGTTCATGGGCGATAAGCCACATGTTAAATGTTGCCGCTTTCCTGATTTTCTATTCGTTCTTCACTTTTGCCCTATTTCGCCCTATTTCGCCCTATTCCATCCTATTTGCCGGGCTCTTCATCGAGCTTTCTCAAGAAAGCCAGCTTCTCACCAATCTTGACCTCCAGCCCTCTTGGCACAGGCTGATACCAACCGGGTTCTGCCATGCCATCCGGAAGATAGGTTTCACCCGCCGCATAAGCATGAGGTTCGTCATGGGCATACCGGTATTCATGACCGTAGCCCAGTTCCTTCATGAGCTTTGTTGGAGCATTGCGTAGATGAACCGGAACCTCACGGCTCTTGTCCTGCTTCACGAAGGCTCTTGCCTGGTTGTAGGCGTTGTAACCCGCATTGCTCTTGGCAGCCATTGCAAGATAAATAACGGCCTGCCCCAAAGCTAACTCGCCTTCAGGGCTTCCCAGCCGTTCATAGGTCAGGGCCGCATCGTTCACGATCTGCATGGCTCGTGGGTCAGCCAGACCAATGTCTTCCCAGGCCATGCGCACAATCCGCCGCGACAGATACCGGGGGTCAGCCCCGCCATCCAGCATGCGTGTCAGCCAGTAAAGCGCCGCGTCTGGATGAGAACCGCGCACCGACTTGTGCAAGGCGGAAATCTGGTCGTAGAAGTTGTCCCCGCCTTTATCAAAACGCCGGCTGTTCAAGGTCAGAGCATTCTGAATGAAATCGGTATCAATCCTGGCGACACCCGCCGCACCCGCAGCCGTTTTGCACTGTTCAAGGAGATTCAGGAACCTTCTCGCGTCACCGTCCGCATACCCGGCAATGGTATCGACAGCCTTGTCTTCAAACTCCAAATCACCCAGGGCGTTTTCTTCCCTGGCTCTAACTAGCAGCTGCTTCAACTCTTCGTCTGTCAGTGATTTCAGGACATAGACTTGGGCACGCGACAACAAAGCCGAGTTGACTTCAAACGAAGGGTTCTCGGTGGTAGCCCCAATGAAGGTGAACAGTCCTGATTCCACATGAGGCAGCAGGGCATCTTGTTGAGACTTGTTGAACCGGTGAATTTCGTCTACGAACAAGATAGTGTTCTTGCCCTGTGCAAGAAATTGCCTCGCTTGTTCCATGGCCTCCCTGATGTCCTTGACACCCGACAAGACCGCGGACAACGCGATGAATTCACACTTGAAAGCCCTGGCCGTGAGGCGCGCCAAGGTGGTCTTGCCCACCCCCGGCGGCCCCCAGAAGATCATGGAGTGCGGCTTGCCCGACTGAAAGGCCAAGCGCAGCGGTTTACCTTCACCCAATAGATGGGACTGCCCGATCACCTCGTCCAGGGTGGTGGGGCGAAGCGCTTCAGCGAGTGGCGCAACAGGCTCTTGAGCGAACAGGTCAGGCATGGCGTTCCCTCACAGAACCATGGGAAAGACGAAAAATCTGCGCAGTGGCACGGGGTTCTTCAAACATGATGTTTTGGGGATAATCTCGGCTGTTCAGGCGGGGGACGGGGAGACACGGCGCTTCGGCACTTCGGTGCTTTCGCCCCCCTTCTTTCGCTTCGAACACCTCGGTGTGCAACAGCGAAAGAGCGCAAAAGCACGCTAAGGCGGTGGTGCATTATGACAGCGCCTGGGTGCATCTCCTGGGTGCATCTATCAGGCCATGCTCCGTTCTTCACCCTGGCCACGCGTGCGGCCGGCCGGCACCCGTCTTTCGCCTGGCCGATTTGCCGTGAGCGGCGGCCTTCTTTCTTCCTTTTCCCCTTCTGCGAGACCGATTCATGACGCCTACGCCTGCACCCGGCGCCTCTACCCCTTACGCGCCACTGGTGCCTGTCGCCGACGCCCAGCGTCTCTTTCGCACGCGCGATGTGTTCGCGCTGTGGTTCTCGCTCGGGATCGGGTTGCTGGTGGCGCAGGCGGGTGCGCTGCTGGTGCCGGGGCTGGCGCTGCCGTATGCGCTCGCCGCCATCGCGCTGGGCAGCACCCTCGGCGTGACGCTGCTGGCACTGGCGGGCGTGATTGGTACCGATACCGGGCTGGCCGCCATGTCGTCATTGCGCCCGACGCTCGGGGTCCGTGGCGCCCGCGCGCCCGCCATGCTGAACGCGTTGCAACTGGCGGGCTGGGGCGCTTTCGAAATCATCGTGATGCGCGATGCAGCAGATGCGCTGGTCAGGCAGGCTTTTGGGCTCTCGATGCCGCTTGTCTGGACACTGCTCTTTGGCCTGCTGGCGACGCTGCTGGCAATTACCGGCCCGCTCTCGTTTGTGCGCCGTTTTTTGCGAACCTGGGGCCTCTGGCTCTTGCTGGCCGGCGCGCTCTGGCTGTCATGGAGCCTACTCGCCATGCACGATCTGGGGGCGCTGATGCGTCGTCCGGGCACGGGAACGATGTCGTTCGGCGGGGGCGTCGATCTGGTCGTGGCGATGCCGCTCTCATGGCTGCCGCTGATCGCGGATTACACGCGTTTCGGCCGCCGCGCGGGTGAAACCTTTCGCGGCACGCTGCTGGGCTATGGGCTCGCCAATATCTGGTTCTATGCGCTCGGTGCGGTGTATGGCCTGAGTGCGGGCGACGGCAATGTACTGCTGATCACAGCCCTCGCCCAGGCGGGCGGCGGCCTCGCGCTGTTGCTGGTGCTGCTCGATGAAATCGATAACGCCTTCGCGGATATCCATTCGGCAGCCGTCTCAACCGGCACGTTCTGCACCCGCGCCAGCGTGCCCTGGCTCTCGGCGGCATTCGGTGCGCTGTGCACGCTCATCGCGCTCGTCGTGCCGATGGCGCGGTATGAGAATTTCCTGCTGCTGATCGGTTCGGTGTTCGCGCCGCTCTTTGGCATCGTGCTGGCCGATCACTTCATCGTCAGACAACGCCAGATCGATACCCTCGCCCTGGCCGATGTGCAAGGGCGCTACGGCTTCTTCCACGGCTGGCATGTCAAGGCTTTCGGGGCGTGGGCGGTGGGCATCGTGACCTATCATGCGCTCGCGCACTGGCTACCCGATCTGGGCGCCACCCTGCCCGCGCTAGCGCTCAGCGCGCTGTGCTATCTGGCGCTGGTGTCCGGCGCAAAAATGGCGCGCGTCTAACGCCGCGTTTGCGCCACGTCTGCGCCACATCGAGCAAAATCATTACAACCTGGTCAATTCCCCTGCCTTGGTACAACGGAGCATCACCGGGCACCACAGTATTAGGACAGCTCTTATTTTTTTACGGTTAAGCAATAGATATGATGCGCTCTGAATTCATTTCACATTGGTCACAGCCAATGTATTCAGGCCATGAACGCTCAACTGACTGATCTCGATTTACGCCTGATCCGTGTCTTTCTCGCCATTGTTGAAGCGGGGGGCGTCTCATCCGCGCAGGCCACGCTGAATATCGGCCAACCCACCATTAGCACCCAGCTCGCCACGCTCGAAACCCGGCTCGGCTACCGGCTATGCGAGCGCGGCCGCAGCGGCTTTAGCCTGACGGCGCGCGGCGAACAGTTCGTCGAGGCGGCGCGGGCGCTGCTGGTGGCAGTCGATACCTTCGGCGTGCAGGCCCGCAACGTGGGCCGCAAGCTGGTCGGCTCGCTGGATATCGGCATGATCGGGCACACGCCGCTCGGCGCCAGCACCCGCATCAGCGAGGCGATCAACCAGTTTCGCGCGCGTGATCAGTCAGTCAGGTTTTCGATTCTGGTGCGCTCGCCAAGGGAGCTGGAAGAATTACTGCTCAAAGGCCGGATTCAGATTGGCATTGGCTATTTCTGGCACCGGGCGCCTTCGCTCGAATACACCGAAATTTTTGCTGAAGAGCAGTTCGCCTATTGCGCGAAACACCATCCGCTGTTCGCCGCAGCCGGCCACGTGACGCCCGCCGACGCGGCGCAGCACGAATGGGCCTGGCGCAGCTATCCGCTGCCCGAAGCCAAAAGCTCGACCACGCCGGATAACGTGACGGCTGTCGCCGACAACATGGAAGCCGTGGCGATGCTGGTGTTATCAGGCCGTCATCTGGGTTACCTGCCGGAGCATTTTGCCGAGCCGTATGTCCAGCAGGGGCTGCTGGCCGCGCTCAACCCCGGGCAGATGCGCTACCGCGTGGTGTTTCACCTGGTGACGCGCACGCGGCAGCATCGCAGCGAAATCGTCGACGCGTTCATCGACGATCTTCGCGCCGTGTCCCAGCCGTATGGCGTCGAGGCTAGCGCGCGTCTGCCGGACAGGCCTGCAGGCACGCCCATTCCGCCAGCGCCAGCGCCGGAGGCAAACGTTTAACAAACGCCCGCCCTCAGTCAGGTCGGCCCGACGCCTTCGCTGTCGATCACATCCGCACCGCTGGGCGTCGTGAACCTGAACTGCCCGGCGGGAAGCGGCGGGTTTTTCTGCATCTTCGAAAACGTCAGCAACGTGACGTTGCCAAACACATCGTACAGTTCCATCGCTTCCAGATTGCCGTTGCGAAAGCCAATGCCAACGCGCTGAAACTGGGTGTCCCTAGCCTTCGGCGTCAGCTCGAGCCAGTCGATGCCCGCTTTCACACCGGCATCATGCAGCGTGAAATTTTTCTCCAGATCGTTGCTGCCAAACAGGATAGCTGCGGGGCTCGCACCGAGTGCTCCGCCCAGCTTGCGCACGGTGACCTGGTTCAGATCCTTGTCATAGACATAAAGCTTGTCGCCATCGGCTTGCAAAAGCTGCTGGTAGGGCTTCTCGTAAGCCCAGATGAACTTGCCTGGCCGCGCGAACAAAAATGTGCCGCTGGCGTCGACACCCGCCTTCTTCGTTACCGGCGCTGACGCGCCGCTGGCGCCAGGCGCCGTCGTAGCGCGAACCTCATGCTGCACGAACTCGCCACGCGCCGCATGCACTTGCGCCACAAAAGCCTTCAGTTGCGCCGTGCCACTCGCCCATGCTGGCGCACTCAGCAAGAACGCACTAGCCAGCGCGAGGCATGGCATGCGCCACATGAACGTGCGCGACACAAGGCCACGACGGGCCGAACGGGTCACGTTCCCGGTGATTTGCTGCATGGTGTTCTCCATTTAAAAAGCCGCGGTGAAAACCCGCCACCCGCGGCTGTCATGTCCAGTCGTATTCGTTCACAGGCGGGAAAGCCGGGCCCCAAAGATACTTGCGGATATTTTCGGACACATGCGGGCACATGCGGACACATGCGGCTTCATTGCAAACCGAGGGCAAGCAACGCGCGGCGCGGACTTGATCACACGGGTCAGCATCAATCGCCATCGCGCCGCGGGACGAGAATTTCCCGGTTGCCACTGGACGACATCGCCGACACCACCCCCGATTGTTCCATTTGTTCAAGCAGCCGTGCGGCACGGTTATAGCCGATACGCAAATGACGTTGCACCAGCGAAATCGACGCGCGCTGGTTCTTGATCACAATCTCGACGGCCTGGTCGTAAAGCGGATCGGATTCGCCGCCTGCTCCCGCTCCTGCGCCATCCGCTCCAGCCTCATCGCCTTCGCTGCCCAGGCCGCCTTCCAGCAAACCCTCGACATAGTTCGGCTCACCGCCTTGCTCCTTCAGACGTTGCACCACGCGATGCACTTCCTCGTCCGAGACAAACGCGCCGTGAACCCGCACAGGCAAACCGCTTCCCGGAGGCAGATACAGCATGTCGCCCATGCCAAGCAACGATTCCGCCCCCTGCTGATCGAGAATCGTGCGCGAATCAATTTTCGATGACACCTGAAACGCCATCCGCGTGGGCACGTTCGCCTTGATGAGGCCGGTGATCACATCCACCGAAGGCCGCTGCGTCGCCAGAATCAGGTGAATACCCGCTGCCCGCGCCTTTTGCGCGATCCGCGCGATCAGTTCCTCAACCTTCTTGCCCACCACCATCATCAGATCGGCCAGCTCGTCGATCACGACGACGATATTGGGCAAGCGCGACAGCGGCTCGGGATCTTCCGGCGTCAGGCTGAAAGGATTGGGGATTTTTTCCTCGCGTTTGGCAGCTTCGTCGATGCGGCTGTTAAAGCCCGCGAGATTGCGCACTCCCATTTTGCTCATCAGCTTGTAGCGGCGCTCCATCTCGCCCACCACCCAGTTCAGGGCATGGCCCGCCTCGCGCATATCGGTGACCACCGGGCACAGCAAATGCGGAATGCCCTCGTAGACGCTCATTTCGAGCATCTTCGGATCAATCAGGATCATCCGCACCTGTTCGGCGCTCGCCTTGTAGAGCAACGACAGGATCATCGCGTTGATCCCCACCGATTTGCCCGAGCCGGTGGTGCCCGCCACCAGCAAGTGCGGCATCTTCGCCAGATCGGCACATACCGGCTTGCCGCCGATGTCCTTGCCGAGCCCCATCGTCAGCGGCGAGGCGGCGTCGGCATAGACAGCCGAGCCGAGAATCTCCGAAAGCCGCACGGTCTGGCGACGAGGATTGGGCAGCTCCAGCGCCATGAAATTTTTGCCAGGAATGGTTTCGACCACGCGGATCGACACCAGTGACAGCGAACGTGCCAGATCCTTGGCCAGACTGACGATCTGGCTGCCTTTCACCCCCGTGGCCGGTTCGATCTCATAGCGCGTCACCACCGGGCCCGGATAGGCCGCCACCACGCTGACCTCGACACCGAAATCCTTGAGCTTTTTCTCGATCAGACGCGAGGTGAACTCAAGCGTATCGGCAGAGATGGTTTCCTGGGCGGGCGGCGCCGGGTCGAGCAGCGCGACGGGCGGCAGCGTGGAGTCGCCAGGCAAATCGGTGAAAAGCGCCACCTGGCGTTCTTTTTCGACGCGTTCGGAGCGTACCGGCGTGACGACAGGCGGCACAATCGTCACCGGCTCGTGCTCTTCGATCCGCACACGGCCTTTTTCGACCTTGTCCTCGCGCTTGACCGCAGCGGCTTCGCCCAGACGGCGGTCGCGGCCCGCTTCATGGCGCTGGCGCAACGCGGCCAGCGTGGTCACGAGCGCATCGCCCACACGTTCCGCCACTGATAACCACGAAAAGCGGAAATACAGCGACAACCCGATCGCCAGCGTCAGCAGCAGCAGCAACGTGCCGCCCGTAAAGCCAAAGGCATGGGACACGCCGCGCGCCACAGCCTCGCCCACCACGCCACCTGGCGCACGCGGCAGTGGAACTTGCAGCGACCACATGCGCAACGCCTCGATGCCATCGCATGCCAACAGCACGAGCGCGAAGGCAATGCCTTCAGCCAGCCAGCCCTGGCGGCCAGGCTGCGCGGCCCCTGGCATGGCCTCATGGCGCGTGATACGGCGATAGTTGGCCGCGATGTGCCGCAACAGCAGCATGACCCACCAGTAAGCCGACAGGCCGAACAGCAGCAGCAGGATATCGGCCGTCCAGGCGCCGACGCGGCCCGCCCAGTTGGCGATACGGTCAACCTGGGCGGCATGGGTCCAGCTGGGATCGTGACGGCTGTAACTGATGAGAGCCATCAGTAAAAAGACGCCGAGGGCCACCTGGAGAATCCACCGGATTTCGGTGACAAGACGCGACATGCGATGGGGCAATGCTTGCGCGGACGCGGAATAGTGAGGTTTTGCCATTGATCCTGTAAGCGGTGCAGCCCAGGCGCGGCGCGGCGAAGACGCCAGAGGCAAATCCTCACGCGGCTCACGCTGGCTGGGCGAGAGCGCATTGTAAACGGAGTACGGAGTGCCATGCCATGCGAGCGATGATCCCGCTGTAACGGGCCCCGGGCCAAAGCGCTGCGGGCAATGAGCGAACCCGATGAGCAAAACCAATGGCAAACCCAATGGCGAACCATGAGCAGCCGATGGCTATCGCGCCGATCAGCAAGCTTCATGAGCGCGAGGCCGGCTGGCCCCTTTATAATGCCGGGCACACACCCATCTACAGCTTCGGCCCACCCGTGCCGGCACTGCCTCGCACCGCCGGACGTCTTTAACGGATTTCGATCATGCCCGCCTCTTCCACACAGCACGCGAAAGTTCTGATTCTCGGTTCAGGCCCTGCGGGATACACCGCCGCCGTCTACGCGGCCCGCGCCAACCTGGCGCCGCTGCTGATTACCGGCATGGCCCAGGGTGGTCAACTGATGACCACGACCGATGTCGAAAACTGGCCCGCCGACGCCCAAGGCGTACAAGGCCCAGACCTGATGAACCGCTTCCTGGAACATGCCGAGCGTTTCAATACGCAAATCGTCTTCGACCACATTCACACCGCCAAACTGGACGAAAAACCGCTCCGTCTGATCGGCGACTCGGGCGAATACACGTGCGACTCGCTGATTATCGCCACGGGGGCGTCGGCGCAATATCTCGGGCTGCCCTCCGAGGAAGCCTTCATGGGCCGTGGTGTCTCCGCCTGCGCCACCTGCGACGGCTTTTTCTACAAGCAGCAGCATGTGGCGGTGGTGGGCGGCGGCAACACCGCTGTTGAAGAAGCGCTTTATCTCACCGGCATCGCCAAAAAAGTGACGGTGATCCATCGTCGTGACAAGTTTCGCGCCGAACCCATCCTGATCGACCGCCTGCTCGAAAAAGAGAAAGAGGGCCTGGTCGAAATCAAGTGGAATCACGAACTCGATGAAGTCAAAGGCGACGATTCAGGCGTCACTGGCGTGCGCATCAGGCACACGCAAACCGGCGACACCACCGAGATCGACTTGCAGGGTCTTTTCATCGCCATTGGCCACAAGCCGAACACCGATATCTTCGCCAGCCAGCTTGAAATGAAGAACGGCTACATCGTCACCCAGAGCGGCCTGAACGGAAATGCGACCGCAACCAGCGTGCCCGGCGTGTTCGCGGCAGGCGATGTGCAAGACCATATCTATCGCCAGGCCATCACCAGCGCGGGCACCGGCTGCATGGCCGCGCTCGATGCACAGCGTTACCTGGAAAGCCTTCACGGCTAAGATAACCGGCAGGCGTCCTGAGCTCTGACGCGTTGTAGCCAGACGCCTGGCGCCTGGCTACAACGCGGCCCGAAACGACCCGCCCGGGTTGTCCTCGTGTTGTCCTCCAACCGCTGGCCGCACGGCCAGCCCTAACGCTCACACAACCGCCTGCATCAAAGCGCCCGGCCAACCGACACCTCATCGCTGCTGCGCTTCATGCAGCCTCGCGCCATGCCTAAAAACCTGCCTCATCCTGCCGAACCTAAACGCCCGCGCACCACGCGCGCGGCGCCCAGCCTCTCAGCGACACCCGCGCCACCGCCCAAGGTAGCGCCAGGTACCGGGCTCGCGGGTCTGGGCGCGCTGCGCGGCACGCTCAAAACCGAGGCCCAGCGCCGCGAGCGTGAACGGCTCACCGCTGCGGCAACGGCGCGCGAGGCCGCGGCCGAGGCCGCGCTGTTTCGCCGCGAAGTCGGCAGCGTCACGCCGCTGAACGTCCCACCCCGCGCCAGCACACCGCGCCCGCAGCCGTCCCCCGTGCCCATCCAGACGCAGCGCGACGAGCAAGCGGTGCTCAGCGAAGCCATCTCCGACGAATTCGATCCCGAAGTCCTGCTCGATATCGACGATTCGCTGTCGTTTCGCCGCCCGGGTATCAGTGAAGAAGTCGTGCGCCAGATGCGGCGCGGCAAATGGACCGTGCAGGCGCAACTCGATTTGCACGGCCTGCGCCGCGATGAAGCTCGTGAAGCGCTCAGCACGTTCCTCCGCGAAGCGGTGAAATCCGGGCTGCGTTGTTTGCGTGTGATTCACGGCAAAGGGCTGGGCTCGATCGGCAAGGAACCCGTGCTCAAGGGCAAGGTGCGCACGTGGCTGGCGCAAAAAGAAGAAGTGATCGCGTTTTGCGAGGCACGCGCCAACGATGGCGGTGCAGGCGCGGTACTCGTGCTGTTGCAAGGCGCGCCCTGAAGCCAGGCAACGTCTGAGTTCCTGAGTTCCTGAGTTCCAGCAAAAACCCTTGCAGGTTATCCCAGGCAACGCCAGGGACAACCTGCAAGGGCCGGAGATTGGGCAAACGTATCCGCCCCAACTCATCGGACGAGGCCTCGTTGCCCGGTTTTCCGTTCAGGCCACCCGCGCTTCGTTCGACGGATCGAACAGCACCGCCTTCGACACATCGAACAGCAGGCTCATCTCTGACAACGGCTGCGGCTGTGCGGCCGGATGCACCCGGCTCACAATCCGCTTACCGTTGACCTGGGCGAACACCAGCGTATCCGGGCCCGTCGGCTCGATCACCTCCACCTTGACCTTGACCGGCTGCAATTGCCCGTTCGCCACATTGTGCGCATTGCGTTCATCGGTAATGCGCTCTGGGCGCAGCCCCAGGATCACCTCACGCCCAAGCTGCGGTTTCACGCGGCCAGCCTCGAACGGCAGGCGCAGCACGTCGCGCTTCACACCGGTATCGAGTTCCAGACCAACGCCCGCACCCTGCTCCACCAGCTTGCCCTGAATAAAATTCATCGGCGGCGCACCGATAAAACCCGCGACAAACAAATTGGCCGGTGAATCGTAAATTTCCTGCGGTGCGCCAAACTGCTGCACCACCCCATCTTTCATCACCGCGATGCGGTCGCCCAGCGTCATGGCTTCGATCTGGTCGTGCGTGACGTACACCGTCGTGCGGCCCAGGCGCTGATGCAGCAGCTTGATTTCGGAGCGCATTTCGATGCGCAGCTTGGCATCGAGATTCGACAGCGGCTCATCGAACAGGAACATCACCGGGTCGCGCGCCAGCGCCCGGCCCATCGCCACCCGCTGGCGCTGGCCACCGGAAAGCTGGCCTGGCTTGCGCTCCAGCAGATGCTGAATCTGCAGCATGGACGAAACGCGCTCGACGATCTGGTTTTGCTCCGCCTTGGGCACCTTGCGAATTTTCAGGCCGAATGAGATGTTCTCGCGCACCGTCATCGACGGATACAGCGCATAAGACTGGAACACCATAGCGATATCCCGGTCTTTCGGCGACAGGTCGTTGACGCATTTGCCGTCGATTTGAATCTCGCCATGGGTCACCGTCTCGAGGCCAGCGATCATGTTCAGCAGCGTCGACTTGCCGCAACCCGAGCCGCCAACCAGAATCAGGAACTGACCGTCTTCGATGTCAATGTTGACGCCCTTCAGGACTGGCACCCCATTGGGGTAGGTCTTGTACACGTCACGGATGGAAAGGCTTGCCATGCTGTGAATCCTTTTGTCTCGGAGACTGCTTCGTGCGGAAACGGTACGCACACGAAAGTAGCGTGAATAACGAAATAGCAGGAACGGTTCTGCCCTGCGGCCTGGAGACTCAGCCCTTTACCGCGCCAGCGGTGAGGCCACGTACAAAGTAACGGCCCGCCAGCACATACACCAGCAAGGTCGGCAAGGCGGCAATAATCGCCCCAGCCATATCGACGTTGTATTCCTTCACCCCGGTCGAGGTATTCACGAGGTTATTCAGCGCAACCGTGATCGGCATCGAATCTACGCCTGAAAACACAATGCCAAACAGGAAGTCATTCCAGATCTGCGTGAACTGCCAGATCAGGCACACCATGAAGATCGGCAATGACACAGGCAGCAGGATTTTCGTGAAGATCGTAAAGAACCCTGCGCCATCGATGCGTGCGGCCTTCACCAGTTCAGCGGGAATGCTCACGTAAAAATTGCGGAAGAACATCGTGGTGAAAGCAATGCCATACACCACATGCACCAGCACCAGCCCGCCCGTGGTGTTCGACAAGCCGAGCGCGCCCTGCAAGCGCGCCATCGGCAGCAGAATCGCCTGGAACGGAATGAAACATCCCACTAGCAGCAACGTGAAAACCAGGTCCGCGCCGCGAAAGCGCCAGTGCGTCAGCACATAGCCATTGAAGGCGCCAATGATCGACGACAGCAGCACCGCCGGGATCACCATGCGGACCGAGTTCATGAAAAACGGCTGCATGCCGTCGCAGCGCACGCCGGTACACGCCTCGTTCCAGGCCTTGAGCCAGGGTTCGAGGGTGAAATGGGTGGGCGGCGTCAGCAGGTTACCGTGACGCAGTTGCTCAAGATCCTTGAACGATGTCGAGAGCATCACGTAAAGCGGAAACAGGAAATACAGCGCGAACAGGAACAGCGCCGCATACACGACGGCGCGGCCGAGCGTCATCTTAGGCTGCATGGCGGGTGCTCCTCGACTCCAGATACATGAGCGGCACCAGCACCGCGACGACGGTCGCCAGCATCATCATCGACGACGCCGCGCCCACCCCCAGTTGCCCACGGTTAAACGAGAACGTGTACATGAACATCGCGGGCAGCGATGACGAGGTGCCGGGGCCGCCAGCCGTCAGCGCGACCACCAGATCGAAGGTCTTGATCGTGATGTGACAGAGGATCAGCAGCACGGAAAAAAACACCGGCCGCATGCTGGGAATCACGATCTTGCGGTAAATCGCTGGCAGCGTCGCGCCATCCACCTGGGCCGCCTTGAAAATCTCGCTATCGACGCCGCGCAAGCCCGCCAGAAAGAGCGCCATGACAAAGCCTGTCGATTGCCATACCGCTGCAACCACCACGCAGAAAATCGCCTTGTCCGGATCGCCCAGCCAGCCGAACGAAACACCGGTCCAGCCCCAGTCGTGCAGCACCTTTTCGAGGCCCAGCCCAGGGTTCAGGATCCATTGCCACGCCGTTCCAGTGACGATGAACGAAAGCGCCATCGGATACAGAAAAATAGCGCGCAATGCACCTTCGTTGCGTATGCGCTGGTCCAGCAAGATCGCCAGAAACAGCCCGAGCCCGATGCAAATCCCGATGAACGGAATACCAAACCAGCCCAGGTTAGCCGCCGAGGTCCACCAGACATCGTTGTCGAACAGCTCGGCATAACGCTCGAACCCGGCGAACTCATAACGTGGCATCAAGCGCGAGTTGGTCAGCGACAAAAAACCGGTGACCAGAATGAAGCCATACACAAACACCAGGCTGATCATGATGCTAGGCGCCAGCACCAGCCTGGGCACCCAGCGGTCGGCCAGCGCCGCCAGCGGCGAGGCACGGCGACCAGGATGAACAGGGCTGCGCACAGGGGTTTTCCCGTTGTCGCTCAGAGAAGCACTCACTCATCGACTCCTAAAACCAGGCTTCGCGCTGGGGCAAAAAGGCCTCCAGGCGGCGGAGCGGCCGTCAGTTGCGGCTCGGATAAAGTGGGAATGACGTGCGTTTGCGCCACGCCTTGTCTCACGCCAGACAACGTGAGACAAAGCGCTACCAACAGCGCTACAGACAACGCTACAGACAACGCTACAAACGCACGGCGCTACGGTTGCTGCACAGCAGGTAAAAGTCAAAGCAAAAGCAAAGGCAATGCGGCTTACTTCGTCCTTGCTGCCTTGGCCAGCGCCTGCACGGCGCTCTTCGAATCCTGCGTCGAGTTCATGAACTTCGTCACGACGTCGGTGATCGCGCCCGCGGTGGCATCCGCCTGAGCCATGCCGTGCGCCAGTGAAGGCACATAGCCGCCCGATTTCAGCGCGACTTGCTCATCGGCGTAGGACTTTTTCGCGCAATCGTCGAACTTGTCCATCGACACGCCAAGGCGCACCGGGATCGACCCTTTATTCAGGCTGAACTGCTCCTGGAACGCGGGCGACATGATGGTTTTAGCCAGCGCCAGTTGCCCTGGCGTAGCCGCTTTCTGACCTTTTTGCTGGAAGAACACGAACGAATCGACGTTGAAGGTGTACGACGTCGCGGTGCCGGGCACTGGAGCGCAGATGTAATCGGCGCCCGATTTTTTATGCGCGCCGACGAACTCGCCCTTGGCCCAGTCGCCCATGAACTGCATGCCGGCCTTGCCGTTGATCACCATCGCGGTGGCCAGATTCCAGTCGCGGCCGGTACGGCCATTATCGAAATACGATTGAATCTTGCGCACGGTATCGAACACCTGGATCATCCGCTCGGAGGTCAGGGTTTTCGGGTCGAGGTCCACCAGCGCTTTTTTATAGAAATCCGCGCCCTGCGACAGCACGACGTCTTCCCACAGTGTCAAGTCCTGCCATGGCTGGCCACCTGCGGCGACGGCAACGATACCCGCCGCTTTCATTTTGTCGGCGACCTGGAAAAATTCCGTCCAGTTGCCCGGCACCTTGCCGCCGGCCTTGTCCAGCGCCGCCTTGTTGATATAGAGCCAGTTCACGCGATGCACCGAAAACGGCGCGGCCACGTAGTGACCATTGGCGTGCAGGATCTTGTCGATTTCGGCGGGGAGGTTTTTCTTCCAGTCGGCAGTCACCGGATCAATCGGCACCAGCAGGTCCTGGGCGGCCCATTCCTGGATCAGCGGGCCTTTGATTTGCGCGGCACTCGGTGCATTGCCCGAGATCACCTGGGTCTTGAGTGCTGTCATGGCAGCCGCGCCCGCACCACCGGCCACGGCGAAATCTTTCCACGCGTAGCCTTCTTTTTGCATATCGTCTTTCAGCACGCCAACGGCCCTTGACTCACCGCCTGACGTCCACCAGTGCAGCACTTCAACTGATTCGGCAGCCTGTACCGCAGGCATGCCGCACAACAGGCCTGCAGCGCCGAGCGCAGCCATGATTGCACGGAATTTCATTGCTCAATCTCCTCCAGACACCTGAACAGAACGAACCGCCCCCATGCAGCCAGGGGCAGCGATGGGTCAAGCAGACAAAACACGGAACGCACATGCGCTAGTCATGGGGGCCGCTGAATGCGGCTCCCATGACGCACAAAACGCACAGGAAATACGATGACGGTGTTCAGGATGCAAAAGGCTGTCTCCTTTTTGTTTTTTAACGCTCGCCGTTTTTTACGCCCGTAGCGCGCGCGGTGCCGGTTATCCCTGCATCGCGCACTATCCAGACACGCCGGTACGCGCAGGGCTAGACGGAGGCTCCTCGAACGGCTTTGCTTTTTCTGGCTAATTAGCGCTGAATTAGCGCTACCTCTTGCGCCGGATTGTAGTTAAACTACAATTCAGTGTCAAAAAATATTTTACTGGACTACGACCCTCTGTCGTGGCCCTGAATTGAGACGGAACTCCACGGAACTCTCATGCAAACCGACTCCGGTTTTACCTTCGTGCTCTTCGGTGGCACGGGCGATTTAGCCATGCGCAAGATTTTGCCCGCCCTCTACGAAGCCCATCGCGCCGGCATGCTGGCGGACAACGGCAAGATCGTCGCGGTGGCGCGCCATTCGGCCGATCTCGCTGATTATCTCCAGTGGGTCGAGCAACACGTCAAACCCCACGTTTCCAAAAACGGCATAGACGAAGCCGCCTGGGCCAGCTTTGTGCAGCGCATCGCCTATGTCCGGCTCGATCTTGGCCGTGCGGCCGATTTCACGCTGCTGCGCGAGGCCCTTGAGCCGCTGAATGGCACGCGGGTGTTTTATCTGGCCACCGGGCCTTCGCTGTTCGTGCCGGTCTGCCAGGCGCTCGCAGCCGTCGGGCTCAATGCCGGGGCCCGCATCGTGCTCGAAAAACCCCTCGGCTATGACCTCAAATCATCCACCGCCATCAACGATGCCGTGGGCGAAATTTTTACCGAAGGCCAGATTTACCGCATCGACCATTACCTCGGCAAGGAGCCGGTTCAGAACCTGCTCGCGCTGCGTTTCGGCAATGCGCTGTTCGAGCCCCTCTGGCGCCGGGAATGGGTTGAAAGCATCCAGATCACCATCGCCGAAGAACTCGGCGTCGAAGCGCGCGGCGATTTTTACGACAACACCGGCGCCTTGCGCGACATGGTGCAAAACCATCTGCTGCAACTGCTGTCGATCGTCGCCATGGAGCCGCCGCATTCGATGGATTCCGACGCGGTACGCGACGAAAAACTCCGCGTGCTGAGGGCGCTCAAACCGATCGATTCACGCGATATCAGCAAGATCGCGGTGCGCGGCCAGTACCACGCGGGTGTGATTCGCGGCACGCCGGTACCCGCCTATTCGACCGAACCCGGCGTCAAGCCTGGCAGCACCACTGAAACCTTCGTCGCCCTCAAGGTCGAAATCGAAAACTGGCGCTGGGCCGGCGTGCCGTTCTTTTTGCGCACGGGCAAGCGCCTCGCCGACCGGGTGGCGGAAATCGTCGTCAATTTCCGCGCCGTGCCGCATTCGGCGCTGGGGCCGAGCGCGCTGCGTCCAGGCGCGAACCGCCTGGTGATCCGCTTGCAGCCTAACGAAATGATTCGCCTGTATTGCCTCGCCAAACAGCCTGGCGAAGGCATGAACCTTTCGAGCGTGCATCTGGATCTGGCGTTCGATCAATTTTTCCCCGAAGGCCAGATGGAGGCCTACCAGCGCCTGCTGCTCGATGTGATCAATGGGCGCCTCGCGCTCTTCGTGCGCCGCGACGAGCAGGAAGCGGCCTGGCGCTGGGTCGAGCCGATCCTCAACGAATGGGCCAGCCCGGGCAAAACACCCAAGCCGTATGCGGCAGGCACCTGGGGGCCCGCCGCCGCCAGTGCGATGCTGGCACAGCACGATACCTGCTGGCTCGAAGAAGAAAACTGAGCGACAACTGAGCGGCCCGCTCCAACCGGCTCACCGCGCCAACAAGCTCAAGGCGAGCCCAAGGCGGGCTCAAGGCGCTGGCGATGCGGCCCTGGGCCTCGAGTCGTCGAGTAGCACGGAGAAACCATGATCGAACTTCATACTTTCGCAGACCCTGACGCGCAAGCATTGGCGTTAGCGCTTGCCGTCGGCCACGCGTTGCAAGCGACGCCCATGGCCACGCCCGCCACGGCCGCCACACCCCGTGCGACGCTCGCCGTATCCGGCGGCAGCAGCCCGCGCCTGTTCCTGCAAACGCTTTCGCAGCAACCTTTTGCCTGGGCCGACATCGACGTGACGCTAGTGGATGAGCGCTGGGTACCCGCCACCGATGCCGCCAGCAATGCCCGTCTGGTGCGCGAAACACTGCTCCAGAACGCCGCGCGCAACGCGGCCTTCTGGCCGCTCGCCGATACCTCACAGGCACTCGATGATTACGTCGCCACGCTCAATGCCGACGCGCGGCGCGCGCGGGCCGACGTCGCCGTGCTCGGCATGGGGGAAGACGGCCACACCGCGTCGATCTTCGCCGATGCACCCGAATGGCCCCACGCGATCACCACGGCCGAGCGCTTCATCGCCGTGCATCCGGGCAACGCGCCGCATGCGCGTGTCAGCCAATCATTGGCGGCATTAAAAGAAACAGGCCGGCTGTTTTTGCTGATCGCCGGGCCACGCAAGCTCGAGGTGCTGCAACAAGCTGCTGCGGCACCACAAGAAAACGCCATCTCCAAACTGGCGCATGACAAGGGAGTGAGACTCGATGTCTACTGGTGTACCCACTAAAAAAGCGGCGGCGAGCCTCAACCAGCACGCTGACGGCCCCCGGTTGCTGGCGGATGTCGGCGGCACCAACGCGCGCTTTGCCCTCGAAACCGCACCGGGCGAAATGGGCAAAGTGCACGTGTATCCCTGTGCGGAATATCCTGGCATCGCCGAGGTGATCCAGAAGTTTCTGAAAGACACCAAAGTCGCACGCGTCAACCATGCCGCCATTGCGATTGCGAACCCGGTCGATGGCGACCAGATCAGCATGACCAACCACGACTGGCGCTTTTCGATTGAAGCCACACGTCGCACGCTGGGCTTCGACACGCTGCTGATGGTCAACGATTTCACCGCGCTGGCGATGGCGCTGCCTGGCCTCGCCGATAGCCAGCGCGCCCAGGTGGGCGGCGGCATCCGGCGCGCCCATAGCGTGATCGGGCTGCTGGGCCCGGGCACGGGCCTCGGCGTCTCCGGGCTGATCCCCGCCGACGATCACTGGATCGCCCTCGGCAGCGAAGGCGGGCACGCCAGTTTCGCCCCCTCCGACGAACGCGAAGATCTCGTGCTGCGCTACGCGCGCCGGCAATGGCCGCATGTGTCGTTCGAACGTGTGGCGGCAGGACCCGGCATCGAAGTGATCTACCGGGCGCTCGCCGAACGCGATAACAAGCGCGTCACCGCCAGCCTCGATACCGCCGCCATCGTCAAACGCGGGCTCGAGGGCGAAGCACTCGCCAGCGAAACGCTCGACTGCTTTTGCGGCATTCTCGGCACCTTCGCGGGCGACATCGCGGTGACGCTCGGCGCGCTCGGCGGCATCTATATTGGCGGCGGCGTCGTGCCGCGGCTGGGCGAGCGTTTCGCGCAATCGCCGTTCCGCACGCGCTTCGAGGCCAAAGGCCGCTTCGAAGCGTATTTGCGCAACGTGCCCACCTACGTGATCACCGCCGAATATCCCGCGTTTTTAGGCGTCTCCGCGATCCTCGCCGATCAGCTCTCGAACCGCAGCGGCGGCAGCTCCGCCGCCGTCTTCGAGCGCATCCGGCAAATGCGCGATGCGCTGACTCCCGCCGAGCGGCGCGTCGCTGACCTCGCGCTGAATCATCCGCGCTCGATCATCAACGACCCGATCGTCGATATCGCGCGCAAGGCCGACGTCAGCCAACCCACGGTGATCCGCTTTTGCCGCTCGCTGGGCTGCCAGGGGCTGTCCGACTTCAAGCTAAAGCTCGCCACCGGGCTGACCGGCACCATCCCGGTGAGCCACAGCCAGGTTCATCAGGGCGATACCGCAACCGATTTCGGCGTGAAAGTGCTGGACAACACCGTGTCCGCGATCTTGCAGCTGCGCGAGCATCTCAACTTCGAAAACGTCGAAAAAGCCATCGATTTACTCAACAACGCCCGGCGTATCGAGTTCTACGGGCTGGGCAACTCGAACATCGTCGCGCAGGACGCGCATTACAAGTTCTTCCGCTTTGGCATTCCGACCATCGCCTATGGCGACCTGTATATGCAGACGGCATCCGCCTCGCTGCTGGGCCAGGGCGATGTGATCCTGGCGGTGTCGAAATCAGGACGCGCGCCCGAGTTACTGCGCGTACTCGATGTCGCCATGCAGGCCGGCGCGCAGGTCATCGCCATTACCTCGAGCAATACACCGCTGGCGCGGCGCGCGACGATCGCACTCGAAACCGATCACATCGAAATGCATGAATCGCAGTTGTCGATGATTTCGCGCGTGCTGCATCTGGTGATCATCGACATTCTGGCGGTGGGCGTGGCCATTCGCCTCGCCAAGCCCAATAGCGATAGCGATAGCGATGTCAGCCGGACCGTGGCCAAAGCGCGCGGCAGCGCGGATGAGAACGCTTCGGCGGTGCTCGACTGGCTTAGCCACGGGGCGGCTTCGTCAGCGAAAGATTAAGGCTTGCGAGCTGCAGAGCAGCCACGAAAACGCACTGCCCCCTTGGGCAGGGGGCAGTGCGTTTCGTTTGCAGGCTTGTTGACAGGCTTATTGGCAGGCTTATTGGCAAACCGTGGGCGGTATCAAACCGCCTCATATTCCCCGCAACGGCACCGGCCGGCCATGCAGGCGTACCACCAGAAACCGTCCCGCGTAACACAGCAGCCCCGCGATGCCAATCGTGGCGCCCATGCCTTCGGGCCCGACACCGCCCCAAAACCCCACCGCCAGACTCGCCAGCGCGCCCAGCCCAAGCTGCACCGCCCCGAACACCGCCGCCGCCGCGCCCGCGTTATGCGGATAACGATGCATCAGGTCTGTCGTGCAATTTGCCGTCAGCAGGCCCACCACGCCGACGACAAAAAACAGTCCCGCGACAATCGCCCCCAATCCGCCCCATCCCGTGAGACTGACGAGCGCGACAAACAGCGATGCCCCACAACTCACCGTCGCGGCAAACGAGATCAGCTTCAGCGACCCCAGCCGTCCGACCAGCCGCGCATTGATGAAATTGCCCAGCATGATGCCGACGATGTTCAGCCCGAACAGCAGCCCGTAGTACTGGGTCGGGACATGAAAGTACTCGATATAAACAAAGGGCGTCGCCGTGATATAGGCGAACATCGAAGCGACCCCCATGCCACCGCACAGCAGGTGCCCTAGCACCACGGGATCGCTCAGCAAGCGGCCATAGGCCGTGAACGATCGCAGCAAGGCCGCGTTGGCCCGCTTTTCGCGCGGCCAGGTTTCCGGCACGCGGAAAAAAGCCGCCAGCGCGCACAGCACGCCAAATAGCATCAGCACCCCAAACACCACGCGCCAGCCGCCCAGCAGCAGCAACTGGCCGCCGAGCAATGGCGCCAGTAGCGGTCCAATCGAGGAGACAATCGACAGCATCGACAACACGCGCGCGGCATCGGCGGGTTCGTGGGCATCCCGCGCAATCGTGCGCGCCAGCACCGCCGCAGCGCCCGCGCCAAGCGCCTGGACAAAGCGAAACAGCACCAGCGCATCGATCGACAGCGCCAGCATGCAAGCGATGGTCGCCAGCGTGTACGTGACGATGCCGCCTAGCAGCACGGGGCGCCGTCCATACGTGTCGGAAATCGGCCCATACAGCAGCATGCCGACGGAAAAACCCAGCATGAAGCTGGTCAGCGTGGCTTGCGCCGCGCCTGGCGACACGCCAAATGTCTGCGCCAGCGACGGCAAACTGGGCAAATACATGTCAATCGAGATCGGCCCGCAGGCGGCCAGCGCGCCAAGTAGCAGAATCAGCCGACCATCGGGCTGGCGTCTGACGACATGAGACATGAGGAAGGTCCAAGAAGGAAGCCGCCACCCGTATGGCGCAAGGCCGCAGTCATCGGCGAGGAAGGCGCAAGCAGCGGCGAACAGGTAGCAAAAAACAACGGGAAAGCAGCCGACGATTGTAACGGAGACCCGCACAACCCACAGCAGCCCTGCGGCGAGCGCGCCAGCAACGAAACCCGAAGATGACTCCGGTACAATTTCGCCGTCCCGCTCAGGCGTTGGCGCCCTGCTCGAACACGGCTGCGCCGCCTTCAGCGCTAATCCTTTTCAGGTCAGTCCGCTACCCATGTCAAAGAATCAAGCCCTTTTCGAGCGTGCCCAGATCACCATCCCTGGTGGCGTCAATTCTCCTGTGCGCGCGTTCCGCTCCGTCGGGGGCACGCCCCGCTTTATCGAGCGGGCGCAAGGCCCGTATTTCTGGGACGCCGATGGCCAGCGCTATATCGATTACATCGGCTCCTGGGGGCCGATGATTCTGGGCCACGTGCATCCCGAAGTGCTGGAAGCCGTGCAACGTGTGCTGGCCCAAGGTTTTTCGTTTGGCGCACCCACTGAGGCCGAAATCGAAATCGCCGAAGAAATCTGCAAGCTGATGCCTTCCATCGAACAAGTGCGCATGGTCTCAAGCGGCACCGAAGCGACGATGAGCGCACTGCGCCTCGCGCGCGGCTTTACGGGCCGCAGCCGCATCGTCAAGTTCGAAGGCTGCTACCACGGCCACGCCGACAGCCTGCTGGTCAAGGCGGGTTCCGGGCTGCTCACGCTGGGCAATCCCACGTCGGCAGGCGTACCCGCTGACATCGCCAAACACACCACGGTGCTTGAGTACAACAACGTGACGGCGCTCGAGGAAGCATTCAGCACATTCGGCCATGAAATCGCCGCGGTGATCGTCGAACCGGTGGCGGGCAACATGAACCTGGTGCGCGCCACACCGGAGTTTCTCGCTGCGCTGCGCCGCCTGTGCAGCGCAGCGGGCGCGGTGCTGATTTTCGATGAAGTCATGTGCGGCTTTCGCGTGGCGCTCGGCGGCGCGCAAGCGCTGTATGGCATCCAGCCGGACTTGACTTGCCTTGGCAAGATCATCGGCGGTGGCATGCCCGCCGCGGCATTCGGCGGACGGCGTGACATCATGGCCCACCTCGCGCCGCTGGGCGGCGTCTATCAGGCGGGCACCCTGTCAGGTAACCCGATAGCCGTCGCAGCCGGGCTGAAAACGCTGCAACTGATTCAGACGCCAGGCTTTTACGATACGCTCGGCGCCCAGACCACCCGTCTCGCGCAGGGGCTCGTCCAGGCCGCGCGTGAAGCGGGCGTGCCCTTTGCGGCGGATGCGCTCGGCGGCATGTTCGGCCTGTACTTCACCCATGGCGATAGCGATAGCGATGCCATCCCGGCGCGCTTTGCCGATGTGACGCGCTGCGATGTGACGCGCTTCAATACGTTCTTTCACAAGATGCTGGATGCGGGGGTTTATTTCGCACCTTCAGCGTATGAGGCAGGTTTCGTCTCGATCATGCACGACGATGCCATCATCGACACCACGCTGGCCGCCGCACGCAACGCGTTCGCGGCGCTAGCCAGTTGAACCCGCTGGGCTCGCGGATTTAGCGGATTGAGCAGGCTTAAAGCACCCCGGCATTTTTTCTGACAGGACACGGATGTTTTCACAAACCGATTTCGTCTATATGGAACGCGCGCTCAGGCTCGCGGCGAACGGCTTGTACAGTACCGACCCCAATCCGCGTGTGGGCTGTGTCCTGGTGCGCGATGGCGCAGTCATCGGCGAAGGCTTCACCCAGCCTGCAGGACAGGATCATGCCGAGGTGCGCGCCCTCAAGGACGCGCGCTCACGCGGCTATGACCTGCGCGGGGCCACCGCCTACGTCACGCTCGAACCCTGCAGCCACTTTGGCCGCACCCCACCCTGCGCCCAGGCGCTGGTCGACGCCCATGTCACGCGCGTGGTGGCGGCCATGGAAGACCCTAACCCGCTGGTATCGGGACGCGGTTTCACGATGTTGCGCGATGCGGGAATCGAGGTGCGCTGCGGTCTGCTCGCCAACGAAGCGCACGACCTGAACATTGGCTTTGTCTCACGCATGACACGCGGCCGTCCATGGGTGCGGATGAAAGTCGCGGCCTCGCTGGATGGCCGCACGGCTTTGCCATCCGGGGTCAGCCAGTGGATCACCGGTGCCGCCGCGCGCCGCGACGGTCACGCCTGGCGCGCCCGCGCTTCCGCCGTGCTGACGGGCATTGGCACCGTCCTCACGGACGACCCGCGCCTGACCGTGCGCGCCGTGGAAACACCGCGCCAGCCGTTGCGCGTGTTGCTCGACAGCCAGCTTGACGTACCGCTCACCGCGCAAATCCTGACAGGCACGCCGCCGCTGATTTTCTGTGGCGAGCTCGATGAGCGTCATGTCGAACGCACCGCCGTCCTGCGCGAGCGCGGTGTGCAGATCGTGCAGTTGCCTAACGCCCACGGCAAGGTCGACCTGAGCGCCATGCTCAGGCTGCTTGGCGAGCGCGGCGTCAACGAGCTGCATGTGGAAGCCGGATACAAGCTCAACGGCTCATTGCTGCGCGAAGGCTGTGTCGATGAACTTCTGCTTTACCTGGCGCCTAGCCTGCTGGGTAGCGATGCGCTAAGCATGTTCAGCCTGAGCGCACCTGCAACGCTCGAAGCGCGCCTCCAGTGGTCATTTCACGCAGTAGAACGCATCGGTGAGGATCTGCGGATCCTCGCGCGCATCGCCCCCTCGCAGGTTCACCACGCAGTATCCTCTTAACCACTCCGAAGGAAACCTCATCATGTTTACTGGCATCGTCGCAACGTCTGGCCGTATTGAATCAGTCACCTCGTTAAGCCACGCCACGGATACCACCGCCGGAGTACGCCTTACCATCGAGGCAAGCCGGCTTGGGCTGGATGACGTGCAACTGGGCGACAGCATTGCAATTCAGGGCGCCTGCATGACCGTCATCCGCAAAACCGGGCAGACCTTTGAGGTCGACGTTTCGCGCGAAAGCCTGAACCGTACAGTAGGGTTGGAGCAAACCGGCGAGGTCAACCTGGAAAAAGCGCTCCGGGCCCATGACCGCCTGGGCGGCCATATCGTCTCAGGGCACGTGGATGGGCTCGGCACGGTCACCCACTTCGCCCCTGTGGGCGAATCGCACGAACTGCGGGTGCTGGCATCGCGCGAGATCGGCCGCTATCTGGCATACAAAGGCTCGATCACCGTTAATGGCGTCAGCCTGACCGTGAACGCCGTGCATGACCGCGACGACGGCTGCGAATTTTCGATCAATCTGATCCCCCACACGCTTGAAGTCACCACGCTCAAGCATCTGCAGGCAGGCATGCGGGTTAATCTGGAGATCGACCTGATTGCGCGTTATGTGGAGCGGATGCTCAACGCGCCTCAGGATGGCGATAAGCCGTTGAACCGTTGAAGTGATTATTTTTTCATGAAAATTTTCATGAAAACGCGGCTATCGTCGTCGCCACTGAAGGTCACTGCATCTACGATTTTGTGACGGTATTGCTGACAGGATGCGGCCGTTTTCCGCGGTTCGTATCCCGTCACGCTTCCTGGCACCTTCTCTTCCCGACGGGCTGACTCGCCCAGATTTCCCTATTGCCTGAACAACCTCCTCCGGCATGCGAGCTTTGCCCGGATTCAAGGGTTCGCCAACGCTATTCATCATTGCCGGGAGCGACCTGAATAAATCGTCATGAATATAATCATAAATTAGTTATAAATTAATCGATGACCGACTTAATGTGGCCCGCATATTTAATGTAAATGGCTTAAATAACTTTCTTGCAGCCCCGGTTTTTTACGCCTAGCATTAGCAAAAGTCGATTTAAATATCCAATAACGACGACGCAAAAAAACCATGATGAGAGATAAACAAGCAATTCGGGTTTACCGCAAGCAAACCACCATAAGGTAACCGCCCCACCTTACCAGTCGTATGAATGAGCTGATATCAGCAGGCCGTCTCCAATCATATACGCGCCGCATAATTCTAAAACAAAAATACAACCTGTTTTTCACAAAAATATCCAGTCCATAAACAAGCACTCAGGCATTTCGCATATGTACTGGAATAACAATTAATCTGGGGGTCTCTAATGGCTTTAGATATACCTGTTACACGCCGTACTTTTCTGAAAGTCGTGGGAAGCGGTGCCGTAGTCGTTATTTCTATTAGCAATCTCCCCGCGGCGATCCTGAATGCGTCAATGCAGATCGAGCCGGACAATGGGCCCGCCTGGGCGCCGGAGCCGGGCAAGGCACGCTGGCGGATAGACGGCATGCCCAAGGTCACGGGCCAGAAAATCTATGCGCGCGACTTCAAGGCACGCGACTTCGCCGGCTGGCCAAAGCAGGAAAACTGGCTGTATGCGCTGCGCTGCGCCCACGTCGATCGCACTTACGAAGGCTACAACCTGAGCATGCTGCCGCGCGAGTTGCAGCCCATCGCCATCGTCGATAACGACGCGCTGCGTGCCCGTAACATCGCGCTCGCTCCAGAGCCTGATCCTATCGCGCATCAAGACATCTACTGGTTTGCGCGCAAAGGCCAGCCTGCGGACTGTTACGGCCAGCCGGCCGCGCTGTTGATCTTTGCCGATTTCGATACGTACCGCCGCGCACGCAAGCTGCTTGAATTCAATGACCAGACGATCCGCTACGGCGTGACGGTCAACCCGGGCGCGCGCTCCGCACCCGTCGCGTTCTCGCCCAAAACAACCTATGTCCGCGACGACGATCTGAATTTCAACTACGTCAAAGATTTCCAGACCGATGACAAAGGCAACCCCACGCCTGAATATCTGAAGACACTCGCCGAAGCGAGCGGGAATATCGATGCCACGATCCAGGCCAACGAGCAACAGGGCACCTGGTTCAAAGCGGGCGCCTCGGACAATCAAGGCTTCATCACACCGGCCATGGACCCGATGTTCATGGAGCCAGAAGCGGGACTCGCCTGGTACAACACCGCCATGGGGGAGCTGCATCTCGTGCTCGGCACGCAATCCGCGAGTGAGGATGCCGGCAGTGCGGCGTCGTTGTTCGCCAGCAGTGAGGTGCACATCAACGGCGTGCATATCATCGCGTGCTATCCGGGGGGCGGCTTCGGCGGCCGGGACCGTTCGTACTTTCCGCTTTATCTCGCGCTCGCCGCGCCATTTGCGAAAGGCGCGCTGCGTTGGCAACAATCGCGTTACGAACAGTTTCAGGTTGGCCTCAAACGCTGCGAGACGCAGTTCACCGAATCACTGTGGTTCGACCGCCAGGGCAAGATACAGGCGCTCAAATGTAATTTCACGATGAACGGCGGTGGCAAGAAAAACCTGTCGCCTTACGTTGCGCAGCTCGCGTCGCTCAGCGCGATGAGCTGTTACGAGATCCCCCGTGCGAGTACAACCGCCGAATCGCTCTATACGCCTGAGGTATTTGGCGGCTCACAGCGCGGCTTTGGCGGGCCGCAAGCGTTCATGGCAATCGAAACGCTGATGGATGAAGCGGCGCTCGAACTCAGCATGTCACCTTTCGCAATCCGTAGAGCCAATCTGCTTGGCAGCGCACCCTCGCTTGGCAGAGGCCGTGCGATTACCGGCGCGCCGATTCTGTTCGATCTTCAATTGAGCAGCGTACTTGAGCGTCTCGAAGAACATTCGCTCTGGCAGACGCGGGACAAAACGCGTGCCCAGTTCGAGGCAAAGGGTCTGAAATACGGCGTTGGACTCGCCATGGCGAACGAAGCTTTTGGTACCTCGGGAGATGGTATGTACGGCATGGTGCAAATCCTGCCGGATGGCGCGCTTCGCGTGATCACGACTTACACCGACATGGGCAATGGCGCAGCCACATCGCTCGGCCTTGCCCCGTCCGAGTACCTGGGGCAGAACGCACAAACCATTGCCATGAGCGTCTTCGAGCCATTTCAGGCGCTCGGCCTGAGCGGCACGCGCGATCCACAGAAGCCGACCGACGTGCGTTTCACCTCAGGCTCCTCCAGCGCCTGCCTTGGCGCATTTCACCAGTACCACGCGGTCAAGGGCGCAGCGCAAGTCTTGCTGTTACAAAGCGTGCTGCCCGCCGCCGCAGCGCTCTGGCATGCGAATGTCACGGCGTCCGACATCAAATGGGTAGACGGCGCGCTCACCGCACAAGGCATGAGCCGGCCGCTCCCCTGGAGCGATCTGCTCGAACGGATGCGCAGCATGAATCTGCCCACCGTCGCCGCGGTGCATGCCAGTTACGCGGGCTCATTCTGGACGGGCACCTATACCTTCACCGTGGGCCCGGCGGACATCGAATACGACTATGTCGCCGTGGGCTCGGCACCAGACAGCCTGACGCCTTTGCAGCGAGAGCTGCATCAGCCGCTGATCGACGGTAGCAAATTTCAGCGAACCACTTACGCGCCATCGGCCTCGCTCGTTGCCCTGGTCGTCGATCCGGCGAACGGCCGCGTCAAGGTCGAGCACGTGGTGTCGTCGGTGAGTGTAGGCCGCCAGATTTGTCCAGAACTGGTCGAAGGGCAGTCGCAAGGCGCGGTTGCCATGGGTATCGGCAACGTACTGAGCGAAACCTGTCCGCTCGGCCATGAGGGGCCAGGCGGCGGCCGGTGGAACCTGGATCGCTATCAGATTGCCCGATTGAGCGACATTCCCGCGCAAACCCTGATCGCCTTGCCGCCGCCCAACGACGATCCCTGCAACGCCCGTGGCATAGCCGAAGCCGTGATGTGCCCTATCGCGCCAGCACTGCTCAATGCGCTCGCAATGGCAACAGGCCATCGTTTCAGACAGACACCGGTAACGCCAGAACAGATTCGGGGAGTGCTGCAATGAGCGCCATTATCCGCATGCACATAAACGGCCAGGCTGTCGAAGCACAAGCCAGCGACAGCGATATGAACCTGATCGACTTTCTCCATGAACGGCGCGATCTCACCGGCACCAAGCTGTGTTGCGGGATCGGTGTGTGCCGTGCATGTACCGTCGGCACCCGCAATCTGCCGGACGCACCCATGGAAAAAACGCTCGCGTGCTCGACGCCGGTCAGCGCAATGCAGAACATGCACATCTACACGGTTGAAGGACTCATGCTGGACGGAAGGCTTTCCCCACTGCAGCAAAGCTTCCTTGAATCGTTCGCGTTCCAGTGTGGTTACTGTGCACCCGGTTTTCTGATGGCGGCCACCGCGATGCTCGATCATCTCCAGTCGAATCCCGTCGATCCCACGCAACTCGACGCAACGATCGAAGCATGGTTGGGCGGCAACCTGTGCCGCTGCACGGGCTACGTCAAATACATCGAAGCGGTTCGCAAGATCGCGGCGCCTTATACCCGCAACGGAGCATGACCATGACAAGCTGTTTGCGCGTACTGGTGTTACTGCTGATATTCACGGCAGGCTCCACCTTGGCCGCCGGCGCGGCGGATCAGACACTGCTGCAATATGGCCAGCAGTGTGTCGACGAAATCGGAGCGATTCCCGCCTTCGACTGCAACGCCGGCACCACGGTGCCCATCACCGTGAACAACCTTGTGCCCGGGCGCTACTTCGAGAACATGACCTGTGACCGGCCCGCGTTGTTGCCCTATGACTCGCCCACGTCGGGGCCCTGTACGCCGTACTCGAAGATCATCAACCTCTCGCATGGCAAAACGTCAATCTCCGCGCTCTGCCGCCGCAAGATGATTCGCCCGGAGCAAAACCCTTATTACGACGAGGTCGACATCATGCTGCACAACACCGACACCGGCAAAACCTGCTGGTTTCATGCCGAGCACCCGGGCAGTGCGACAGGGTTCAATGCATCACGCGTGCCGCCGCCCAACGAAAAGACGCCGCCGCCCGGACACGTGTCCGCCGAGGCATTCTGGTGGCCACCCGCCGCCACCGCGACAAAGCGGTGCGTATCGTGCCACGATGCCGGCCCGACGATGTACAGCCCGTGGATCGGCCAGGTATGGGACAAGGTGCCGACCGATCCATGGGGCAAGTACATCAATATCGGTGTCGCGTTCGCCTCGTGGACCTCCCTCGCCATCAGCACGCCCGGCAATACCTGCGTGGGCTGTCACCGCATCGGCAATCAGCGGAGCTGCGATATTTATGTCCCACTTGCAGCGGGCATGCTGCCACCGCCGAAGGGCAGCAACAAACTCGCCAGCCAGTATCCGCTGACCCATTGGATGCCGATCAACAACAACAAAAGCCGGGCGCAATGGGATGTGGAGAATGTGGAATCGATCAGAAATCTGCTGACCTGTTGCTCCGGGCAGGGGAAGAACGATCCAAAATGCCACTTCTCGCCAAATGCGCAAGGCAGTGCAAAAGACGGCTGACGGAGAACGCTGGCAAAGACACGCCAATACCTGCCAATAAACGTGAAAACGCAGCGTCTATGCCTTGAAATCAGCCAGCATGACGCCCTCGCGCATACGCGCGAGGGCGTCCGCTACATAGTCGACGATAGGCGTAGGTGGATTGTCGGGTTTCGCCCAGACAAAACCGGAGCATTTATGTGGCTCCATGTTGGTCATGACACCTTCCCATGACAGGCACGATAGAAAAAAACTGATGCGGTTCTGGTCCGAATCGCGCCGCATGACGAGCCTGAAGTTGAGCGCCCCCGGTGCAATCGTCACGCCCGCCTCTTCCTTCGACTCTCGAATCGCACACGCCTCAATCGACTCACCAGGTTCAAGATGGCCCGCGACAAGCGCGTACTGACCATCCCGGAATCCGGTGTTGGCTCTCTGGATGAAAAGACATTCGCCCTTATCGTTCAGGAACAGCACATTCACGTCGACAACGCTTTGCAATCGGGTCATTTTTGAGGCGCCCTGGGGGTGACAGCTTCATGGAAAATTCGCGGCGTTTTGCGCCTGCCGTAAAGTGACAAGCCTATATGTCTGGTGAGCAACTCATTGTCAAGCGACGAACGGAATTGTCGCGCGAGATGGGGCACAAGGGGGCACAAGGGGGCACAAGGGGGCGCAAGGGGGCACAAGGGGGCGCAGGGGATGCGAAGGGCGCGGAGATTGAGTGTGCCCCGGAATAGCGCTCGGGCGGCGAAATATAGGATGGCGTAACCGCTATCGCACCGTCGTGTCGAGATCCTGCAGCGTCTGGTACAACACGCGCGCGCCGTCCAGCAACTGCCCAGGTTCGATCCACTCTTCAGGGCAATGGCTACGGCCCTTCAGACACGGAATAAAAATCATACCGGCCGGCCCCAGCGAAGCGGCATAAACCGCATCGTGCCCCGCGCCGCTCGGCATGCGCATGCTGGCGTAGCCCAGCGTCCCAGCCGCGCGCTCGACAGCCTCCATCACGATGGGCGAGCAGGCCGTCGGCATGGCGCGGCTGAGAGGGTAAGCCCGCGCCGACACCCGGATTGCGCGCAAATCGGGCTCAACCGAAACCAGCAACGCCTCCGGAAAACTATCGAGTACGGCAGGACTGTCACTGCGCACTTCCAGCGTCATTTCAACCTCGCCGGGCACGGCATTCGGCACATTGGGCGTCATGGCGAGGCGGCCGATGGTCGCCACCACATAGTGCGGCCGGCCACTCATCTCCGCGGCACACCGGTAAGCCATCTCGATCAGGCGCGCAGCCCCCACCAGCGCATCGCGGCGCAAATCCATCGGTGTCGTGCCTGCGTGATCGGGCTGGCCAGTCACCACGATACGCACACGGCGAATCCCCACAATACTGGTGACCACGCCGACCGGCAGCCGCTGCCTCTCCAGCACCGGGCCTTGTTCGATATGCAGTTCAACGAAGGCCGCGATGCTACCCGGCTGGCGGATCGGCATCCCCAGTTGGGCGGGGTCTCCACCGATACGAAGAATGCCCTGGGCCAGGGTTTCACCGGCGGGATCGGTCGAGGCCAGCATGTCCGCATCAAGCAAACCCGCCATGGCACGGCTGCCAATGCAGGAAATGCCGTAATCGCTCGGCTCTTCCGAGAGGAAATCGATCACCTCGAACGGGTGCGCCCAGACCATGCCCTGCTCGTGCAGCGAATGAGCAATCTCGAGGCCGGCCATCACGCCGATGATGCCGTCGAAGCGGCCACCGCCCACGACCGTATCGCAGTGTGAACCGGTGACCAACGGCGCAAGCGTGGCGCTGCGTCCTTCGCGGCGGCCGGCCAGATTGCCTGCGGCATCCTGCGTGACGGTGAGCCCCGCGGCGGCGAACTCGGTGCGCAGCCAGGCGCGTGCCTCAAGAAACTCCGGCGAAAATGCCCGCCGCGTCCAGGGCGTGTCGGGACGTGTCATCCCCGCTAGCGTCTGGACACGCTGCCACAGGCGTTCGGCGTTGAGAGGCGGAAAAGCGGTCTGTGTCATGGTGCTGTGCCCGGTGGCCGAATTAATGTGTGAACGAAGGGGGCACATCAGCGGCATGGGGCCGCAGGAACGTGCCATAGCCCGCCTGATTAGTGATCCTGCTGCCGTCGAACACCCGTGTTCCGCGGCAATAAGTGGCACTCACCCGCACCGTCAATTCCATGCCCTCGAAGTTGCTCCACTGCACCGCCGCCAGACTGCTGGATGGATCGAACGTGTAGCGCTCAGGCTTGAGGATCACGAAATCGGCATCGGCACCGGGCTGGAACGAGCCTTTGCGGTCGTTTAGCAGGAAATGGCGCGCCGGGTTGCTGCACAACTGGCGAGCGACCATCGTCGGGGCAATGCCGTGAGCCTCACAACCGCTCCAGAAAGCCGGCAGCAGCGTTTCCAGGCCCGGGCCGCCCGATGCATTCCTGAACACGTTGGCCTCCCCCTTGCGCTCCAGGCCCCAACTGACATGGTCCGATGAAACGAAGGTGCAATCGCCCCTGGCGAGATACGTCCACAGCAATTCTGTTTCTGCTTTCGGACGGATCGGCGGATAGTGCTTGGTCCGGGCGCCGAAACGGCGCGTGTGTTCTTCGTGATTGAGCATCAGGTACTGCACGCAGGTTTCGATACTGCTGCGATGGCCTGCACGCCGATACATATTGCAGATTTCGAAGCCGCGCGCCGTCGATACGTGTACCGCATGTGCACGCGCGCCAGTCTCAGCGCCGATTTCATAAATCAGCGCCGTGGCCAGGTTTTCTATCAAGGGGGGGTGCGCCCGCAGGAAAGCGTCCCAGCCGGTATCGCCCGCATCGCTCATGCGACGGATGTTCTTGCGCGTCAGCTCCTGCATCTGGTTATGCACGCTGCACGCCAGCCCCGACGGGCCGATCAGCCGGAAAGCTTCGTACAGGTCGTCTTCTTCCAGACGCGGGAAGCGGCCCGGCGTCGCTTCGAAAGTCGAAAACTTGAAAGCGCAAACGCCACCGTCAATCAAGCCGCTGGCGGCGGCCATGCCATGCGTTTCGTTGAGCGTGCCGAACAGCGCCACGTCGACATGGCAGTCGCGCTCGATCTCGGCAATCTTGGCATCCAGATGCTCACGCGAAGCAACCGGTTCCGGATCGTCGTAGGGCATGTCGACCATCACCGTGACGCCTCCTGCCGCCGCCGCGCGCGAGGCCCAGCCGAGCCCTTCCTGCCTCGCCTGGCTGCCCGAATGCACTTGGCCATCCACCACGCCGGGCAACACCCATTGGCTACGTGCATCCACCGATTCGCGCGCGGCTGGCGCAGCGCCGCTGCCGCGCTCGACAATCTTGCCGTCACGCACCGCCAGCCAGCCGCCTTGCACCACACGTTCCGCATCAACCAGATTGCCTTGCACCACCAAATCGAAATCACTCATGAGCGGTCTCCCCTATCGTTTTCAGATAAACACTTGTGGGGCGCAGTGTAGGCAGCGGCAAATCAGACTGTCATATACTGATTTGTCTACTATTCATAACATCAGGTTAAGTAATGCGGCTCAATCTGCGGCAAATCGAAGTCTTTCGCGCCATCATGGTGTCCGGCTCGATCAGTGGTGCCGCCAAGCTGCTGAATGTGTCCCAGCCCGCTGTGTCGCGGCTCATTTCGTACACGGAACAGCGGCTCAGCCTGACGCTGTTCGAACGCATCAAGGGGCGGTTGTATCCCACACCGGAAGCCAGGCGGCTGTTCGAAGAAGTCAACGTGGTGTACCAAAGCGTGCAGCGCGTCAATGAGGTCGCCGAAGACCTGATTCAGCATCGCGCCAGCCACCTGCGTATTGGCTGCAGCCTTAACCTGGGCCAGTCATTGTTGCCGCTGGTCATTGCCGCGTTCGCACGCGACTTTCCGGAGGTACGCGTGAACCTGCATACCACGTCGCCCAATCTGGTGATGCAGGCCCTGCTTACCCAGCAAATCGAATTAGGCGTGGCCTACATGCCCGCGTGCCATCCCAATCTGGGCGCGGAGATGCTGTACGAAAACTGCATCGTGGCCGCGATGCCCGCCGACCATCCTCTGGCCACGCGGGCAAAACTGCACGTGGCGGACCTCGCGGACGAAGCGTTCATTGGCTATAGCAGCGATATCCCCTTCGGTGACCTGAGCCGGCAATTGTTCAATTCGGCCGGACATGCACCCGAACCGCGCGTCGAAGTACAACAGGTTCATGTGGCATGTGCGCTGGTCGAGGCCGGTCTCGGGATTGCCCTGGTCGACGAGCAGACAGTGGCGCATGGCACCTGGCAACGGCTGATAACGCGTCCGCTCGAACAAACCATCAAAGCGCCGGTGCAGGTATTCCACCGTCTTTATGAGCCACTTTCGCGGACTGCACAGGCGTTTGTCGACACGCTTCACGCGTTTCGCAGCCAGCGCTTTTGAGCCCGGCCAGGCATGAGCGTTTAGGTAGGGGATTACGCGAAACTTAACCTCATGTTATGCCGTGGCAACATAAAGTAATGCGACAGACATAGCGGCACCTCCTAGAATCCGCACACATCGCTCGGTCGTGGGGCTGTATGGCCAGCCTCGCGGACTGAAGCCAAAAAGTGAATCCGGAGACCGTCAATGCCCCAATCCATTTCGTCTGCGGACGCAGCCGACAGCCTGCGCCCCGAAACGAAACCTCACGCCACACCCGAACACATCCGGATCCGGGTGAGCCGCCGTGCGGTGGCGGCGGCCTCCATCGGCAATGCGCTGGAGTGGTATGACTTTTCGATCTACGCGTTCTTCGCCATCTATTTCGCCAACAACTTCTTCAATCACGCCGACAACGGCACGCGTCTGCTCGAAGCCTTTCTGGCCTTTGGCCTGGGATACGTGATTCGCCCCGTGGGCGCGCTGGTGCTGGGCAGCTACGGTGACCGCGTCGGCCGCAAGGCGGCCTTGACCATGACGATCTCCATCATGGCGCTGGGCACACTGATCATCGCCGTGGCGCCCACCTATGCCGCCATCGGCATTGGTGCGCCCATCCTGATTGTCTGCGGCCGGTTGTTGCAAGGCTTCTCCGCGGGCGGGGAGGTAGGCGGGGCCGCGGCGTTCCTCGTCGAACATGCGCCGCCCGAGAAGAAGGGCAAGTACGCTTCCTGGCTACAAGCCAGCATGGGGATCACCAATATCCTCGCAGCCCTGGTGGCCACGATCATCGCCGTCAGCTTCACACCGGAGCAAATCAACGATTGGGCCTGGCGCATCCCGTTCCTGCTGGGGCTCTCAATTTTGCCCGTCGGCTTGTGGCTACGCCGGACACTGCATGAAACACCGGCGTTCGAGGCTGAGAAGCGGCGTCAACAGCAACAGCAGAAGGCCGGCACGAAGCGCACGCCGCTGCTGCAGGTGGTACGTGATTACCCGCGCCAACTGCTAGCGGGCGTCGGCCTGTCGATCCTTTGGGTGGTTTCGGTCTATGTGTTGATCATTTTCCTGCCAACCCATGCGCAGCGCGCCTGGCACTTCACCGGACCACAAGCGTTTCGGGCCTCGCTAATCGGCAATTGTCTGCTGGTGGGCGGCTGCGTGTTCGCGGGCGCCTTGTCTGACCGCTTCGGGCGGGCACGCGTACTCAGCGCTGCGGCACTATTACTGCTAGCCAGCGTGTATCCCTTGCTGATGTGGCTCGATGCCGTGCGTACACCGATGGTGCTGATCATCGTGCAATCGCTGTTATGTGTGCTGGTCTCGCTGTTTTCGGGCGTCGCGCCATCGGCGCTGTCGGAAGTGTTTCCAACACACGTGCGGGCCACGGGCATGTCGGTCGCCTACAACACGGCCTCCGCTGTATTCGGCGGCTTCGCTCCAGCCATCCTGACGTGGCTCTACAACAAGACCAGCAGTCCGTTCGCTCCGGCCTGGTATGTGATGGGCGCCGCGCTGATTGGTCTGTTCGCCGTGGGCCACCTCGACAAGCTACGGCCCAGGACGCTCGTGAACGCCTGACCGGCACCGTGCCGTGAGCCGTGGGCCGGGCCCTGAGTCCGGCGCACGCCAGCGCCCTTCTTCGTGCCGCCCTTGCTCTGCCGCGTTCTGCCGCGTTCTGCCGCGCTCTTTACCTGCTTTCCCACCTCGCCCTGCCATGTCCAAACATATCTATGTGATTAACCCCAATTCGCTAACCGTGGTAACAGCGGCCATCGACCAGGCCCTGGTACCCATGCGCTTTCCCGGCGGCCCGCAGATTCATTGCGTGACCTTGGCCGAGGGCCCAGCTGGCATACAAACGCAACGCGATGTCGATGCGGTCACCGCGCCGCTGTGTATCCAGATCGCGCGTAGCGAGCGCGATGCCGAAGAACGCGGCGGCACGGCGAGCGTTTTCGTGATCGCCTGCTTTAGCGACCCGGGCCTGTATTCGGCCCGCGAGAGCACTCGCCAGCCGGTACTGGGCATTGCCGAGTGCGGCGTGCTAACGGCCATGACGCTGGGCCAGAAGTTCGGCGTGGTTTCGATTTTGCCGGCCTCGATCGGCCGCCACTGGCGCTACTTTGCGGCAATGGGCGTGACGGCCCGGTTAGCTGGCGATATCGCCATCGGCCTGAACGTGGCTGAACTGGCCGACCAGCCACGTACGTTTGCTCGCCTGTGTGCGGCAGGTGAACAATTGCGCGATGAGCAAGGCGCCGATGTGCTGGTGCTGGGCTGCGCGGGCATGGCAGCGCACCGGGCCGCCCTGGCCGACCACCTGGGCATGCCGGTGGTCGATCCTACCCAGGCGGCAGTGGCAATGGCGCTAGGGCAAGCAGCATTACGCTAGAGGCGCCAGGCACGCAGGCTGCGTTGCGTTGCGTTGCGTTGACCCATGAAGCATGGCGCATGCTAGCTTGCTACGCCATGCGCCAGAAGACCTATGTCGTCATGCCAGGTCACGGATAAGCTCGCGTGGCGTAAAATGCATCTTTCCCGAATTTGCCGCCATCACGCCATCATGACGCTCGCCTCCACCCTTGAGATCATCGCCGAGCTAAAAGCAGGCCGGATGGTAATTCTTGTTGACGAAGAAGACCGCGAAAACGAGGGAGATCTCGTCATCGCAGCCGATTTCATCACGCCTGAAGCCATCAATTTCATGGCGCGTTATGGCCGCGGCCTAATCTGCCTGACCCTCACGCAAGAGCGCTGCAAACAGCTCAACTTGCCGCTGATGGCCCACCGTAACGGCACCCAGTACGGCACGGCATTCACCGTCAGCATCGAAGCCGCCGAAGGCGTCACCACCGGCATTTCCGCGGCCGACCGCGCCCGCACAATCGCTACCGCTGTTGCACCAGGCGCCTGCGCCGAGCATATCGTGCAACCCGGCCATGTTTTTCCAGTCATGGCGCAACAAGGCGGCGTGCTGGTGCGCGCGGGCCATACCGAGGCCGGGTGCGATTTCACCGCGCTAGCCAACCTCACACCCGCCGCGGTGATCTGCGAAATCATCAAGGACGACGGCACCATGGCCCGTCTGCCTGATCTGCTCGAATTCGCCGCTGAACACCACCTTAAAATCGGCACGATCGCCGATCTGATCCACTACCGCAGCAGCACCGAATCCATCATCGAGCGCGTTGCCGAGCGCACCATGCAAACCGCTCATGGCCCGTTTCACGCGGTGCTGTATCTGGACCGGCCAAATGGCTCGCCGCATATCGCGCTGGTGCGTGGCACACCCACTCCCGACCAGGACACACCAGTACGTGTACATGAGCCGCTCTCGGTGCTCGATTTGCTTGAAGTAAACGTCTCCACGCATTCATGGACGCTCGACGCCGCCATGAAAGAAATCGCCAGACGCGATCTGGGCGTGGTCGTGCTGCTGAACTGCAGCGATTCCAAAGCGCATCTTGTTGAAGTCTTCAAGGCGTTCGACGAACACGACCGGGCTACCACGCTCAAACGCCGCCCCGTCGATTTCAAAACGTATG
The DNA here is from genome assembly GCF_009455685.1 of Paraburkholderia hayleyella. NCBI lineage: Bacteria > Pseudomonadati > Pseudomonadota > Betaproteobacteria > Burkholderiales > Burkholderiaceae > Paraburkholderia > Paraburkholderia hayleyella. Next base: position 2,819,481 of record NZ_QPES01000001.1, read on the forward strand.
GCATCGGCGCGCAAATCCTGCGCGAGCTCGGCGTCGGCAAAATGCAAGTGCTCTCTCGCCCGCGCAAGCTCGCCAGCATGTCCGGCTACGGTCTCGAAGTCACGGGCTTCGTGCCGATGCCTGGCGCCCCGGCAACAGCGCCCGCAACACAGACGTAGAGCACACGCGCACACGTCTGGCCGGATACCCCATACGTCCCACACCGGCCTCTCCTCATTCAACCCAACACTACGGACTTCATATGGAAATCGGACAATATCAACCGAATATCGACGGCGACGGCCTGCGCATCGGCATCGTGCAGTCTCGCTTTAACGAACCCGTCTGTAATGGGCTGGCTGATGCCTGTATCGAAGAACTCGAACGCCTTGGCATCATCGGCGAAGACGTGCTGCTGGTCACCGTGCCAGGCGCACTCGAAATCCCTCTGGCATTGCAAAAACTTGCCGAAAGCGGTCAATTCGATGCACTGATCGCGCTAGGCGCTGTGATTCGCGGCGAAACCTATCATTTCGAACTCGTTTCGAATGAAAGCGGAGCAGGTATTACGCGCATCGGGCTCGATTTCGGCGTACCCATCGCCAATGCTGTGCTGACCACCGATACCGATGAGCAAGCCGTCGCCCGCATGACCGAAAAAGGCCGGGATGCTGCACGCGTGGCAGTCGAAATGGCCAACCTCGCCGTCGCGCTCGAGCAACTCGATGGCAACGACGATGATGATGATGATGACGACGACAAGGACGAAGCAGACAGCAAGGACCGGGCATGAAGAGCGCACGCCGACGCTCTCGTGAACTGGCTACCCAGGGGCTTTATCAGTGGCTGCTGTCCGGTTCGGCCAAAGAGGAAATTGACGCACAACTGCGTGGCGCCCAGGGTTTCGACAAGGCGGATCACGCTCATCTGGACGCATTGTTGCAAGGCGTCATCCGCGATGCGGCGACGCTCTCCGCCGATCTGACACCTTGTCTTGACCGGCCGATCGACCAGCTTTCTCCCGTCGAACGTGCAGTATTGCTAGTCGCGGCTTTCGAACTGAAAAATCACATCGATGTTCCGTACCGCGTGGTCATCAACGAAGCCGTTGAACTCACCAAGACTTATGGCGGCTCGGACGGCTACAAGTACGTCAATGGTGTGCTGGACAAGCTCTCCGTCCGGCTGCGTACGGCTGAAACCCAGGCGAGCCGCAAACAGTAAAGACCGCCCGGGGAGATATGGCCTGGTCAACGCCAGGCCATATCTCTTGCCTCTTGCCCCTAAACAGCGGCATTCCCAGAAACGCCAAAGGGCACCCGAGGGTGCCCTTTGTGCTTTGTACTGCATGTTTCCAAATTCCAGCGTTAAACCCAGGTTGTCAGCCCCAGGCCCGTCAGCCGCGCGTCATGCGCCCATGCCCAATCGGGTTCCGCCAGCGCTCGCATTCGTATCATCCTGATCCGCGTTCTTCACGGGTACCTCAACTGCAGCGGCTTTGGGGGCAGTCAGCGGATGGGCGCCTCCGAGCGTCACCTGAACACGCTTCGGCGCCACGCTGGCAGTGGTGATTGTGGCTGTAGCCGCCGTCACGGTGGCGGGCGCCTGTGGCGCATTGACCGGCACCTTGACGCCACGTGCCACATCGCGCAAACGGCCACGCTCAGCCATCACTTTGGCACCATAGCCACCATCGTCTTGCGAGCTCGATCCGACATAAAGACGCAAGCCACCTGGCAGCGAGCCGCCACGGGCGATGCAATCCTTCAGCACCAGCGCGCCTACCCGGATATTCGTCAGCGGCTCAAGCGCTGCGCGCTGGCCACCAAAATACTGAAGCTTGTCCGAATGCACCTTCGACATGACTTGCATCAGCCCCTGGGCACCCACACCGCTCTCCGCGTAGGGATTGAAACCCGATTCGATCGCCATCACGGCCAGCAGCAGCAGAGGATCAAGCCCAACTTCGCGGCCGGTTTCGAAAGCGGCTTTCACCAGTTCGCCAACCGGAGCCTGCGCCACGCGATAACGGCGCGACAGATACGACGCCACCAGTTGCTGCTCGCGGCTAGAGACCAGCACACGATCATCGCGTGCATCGGCCGCCACACGTTGTGCCGGGATCAGCCGCGCCAGCGTACCAACGTTGGGCAGCATGGCCGCAGAACCCAGGCCAGCCGCCCCGCTGCCGTCAAACGCGCCGTCATAACTGGCATTGGCAATACCGCCTGGAGGTACCGTAGCATCGGCTGCGCCCGAAAGCGTATCGTCCACAGCCGGACCAAAGGCACCAAACGCAGGCAGCGGGTGGCCTTGCAATAGCCGGACTGGACCCGCCTGCACTGCCGCCGAGAACATGGGCATCAGCCGCACCGCCAGCGCTCCGCGCCAGGCGGGCATCAGCCACAACAACAGTGCCAGCAACACGGCACAACCACCCACCACGCTAAACAGGTAATGACTCATTCGCGTCCCGCGACGCAGCATCACACGAAAATTTTGCGCGAGCCGTTCATCAGGACGCCACGATAACCAAGTGCTCATTCAGATCTCCCAATCTCATGGTCCGCGAATCTTCTGTCAAATCACAGAACGCTTCTATTCGCAAGATCAAAACGTCGCGCGCTCTGGTCGTAAGCGGCAGCGGCGTCGGGGGAACGGTATTTATACCGTTTGGGGGGGAGCCATCTTGAAGAATCCGGCCACATGCGCTCAGGCACGATTGCGGAAGCTCCCACACGAAAAACCAGCGCAGAGAACACTGGCAAGGAAAAAACCGGACCGTATGATGCCGCGCAGGGAACGGCGGGCGAGTGACGCGTAGCGTCTGGAGAACCGGTAGGCAGTGGCAAAAACGTCAGCCTTACTGCTTAATGTGTGCTTAATGTGCCGCGATTCTAGCAGGGTTTTATAGATCGTCAACACTACAATAATTAAAAGTCATTACTTTTAGTTATCAAAAAAACGGGGGCAGGGACCCCGTCCCCGCACCGCATAAGGTTCAGCCAAATCGCATATCTACCCGCGCAGACACCTCGGACCAACAGGTAAAATCCACCATCCGTTGACCATCGCGGATGTTTTTTATCTTGTCTTGCGCGTCATTTTGTATGACTTTTTGTATGCCCTTTTCCGCCCTCGTGGATATCCCGATTCGATGAAATACAAAGACTTGCGTGACTTCAGCAGCCGCCTCGAAACCTTGGGAGAGCTGCGCCGTATTTCCCAGCCGGTATCGCCCATTCTGGAAATGACAGAAGTGTGCGACCGCGTGCTGCGCGCTGGCGGCCCCGCGCTACTTTTCGAAGCTCGTCAGGAACATGCGTTTGCCGTGCTCGGCAACCTGTTCGGCACACCTCGGCGGGTCGCGCTGGGCATGGGCATCGACGCCGGGGCCAACGAGGGAGACAGCGCTGCGCTGGAATCGTTGCGTGACGTCGGGCGTCTGCTCTCCGCGCTGAAAGAACCTGAACCGCCCAAAGGGCTGAAAGATGCGGGCAAGCTGTTTTCGTTGGCTAAAGCGGTCTGGGACATGGCTCCGAAAACAGTTAGCGCACCGCCATGCCAGGAGATCGTGTGGGAAGGCCATGACGTCGATCTGACCCGGCTTCCGATCCAGACCTGCTGGCCTGGCGATGTCGCGCCACTCATCACCTGGGGGCTGACCGTCACACGTGGCCCGAACAAGACACGCCAAAATCTGGGGATCTATCGTCAGCAGCTCATAGGCCGCAACAAGCTGATCATGCGCTGGCTGGCGCACCGGGGCGGCGCGCTCGACTTCCGCGAATTCGCGCAGCAAAACCCCGGCAAGCCCTATCCGGTCGCGGTGGTGCTAGGCGCCGATCCCGCCACGATCCTTGGGGCCGTCACCCCAGTGCCAGACACGCTCTCCGAATATCAGTTCGCCGGCTTGCTACGCGGCGGCCGCACCGAACTGGCACGCTGCCTGACACCCGGTGCCGATACGCTGCAAGTGCCGGCACGCGCCGAGATCGTGCTCGAAGGTTTTATCTATCCTCAAAGCGGCACCCCCGAGGCAGCGCCGGCGAACGCGCCGCCTCGCCCCGTGAAAGGCGCAAGCGCCGCCTATGAGCACGCGCTTGAAGGTCCCTACGGTGATCACACCGGCTACTACAACGAGCAGGAATGGTTTCCCGTCTTCACGGTCGAGCGCATCACGATGCGGCGCGATGCCATCTATCACTCCACCTATACGGGCAAACCACCCGACGAACCCGCCGTGCTGGGCGTTGCGCTCAACGAAGTGTTCGTTCCGCTGTTGCAAAAGCAGTTCAGCGAAATCACCGATTTCTATCTGCCACCCGAAGGCTGCAGCTATCGCATGGCGATCGTGCAGATAAAGAAAAGCTATCCGGGCCATGCCAAACGGGTGATGTTCGGTGTCTGGAGCTTTTTGCGGCAGTTCATGTATACGAAGTTCATCGTCGTCGTCGATGAAGACGTCAATATCCGCGACTGGAAAGAAGTAATCTGGGCCATCACCACCCGCATCGATCCCGCGCGCGACACCGTGCTCGTTGAACGCACGCCTATCGACTATCTCGACTTTGCCTCACCTGTTGCAGGCCTCGGCTCGAAGATGGGGCTCGATGCCACCAACAAATGGCCCGGCGAGACCGATCGGGAATGGGGCCGCCCAATTGTCATGGATGCGGCAGTCAAAGCACGCGTCGACCAGCTTTGGGGTGAACTGGGCCTCTGAATTTTAAATATATCTGGCGGACTGTAACCGGGCCCTTCGTCGGGCCCTTCGTCTGGCCCGCCACTCCGCTTTTAGCGCGAGCGCCACCGCTACGGCCGCGTCCCTCCATCAAGCAGTCAAACCATCAAATGGACTCGCCACGCAGATGCACGCTTTATCCGTGTTTTCGAATGGGTTTTTTCTCTCGCTATCGTTGTGCCTGGATATTGGCATCGTCAACGTCGCGTTAATCTCGCTGACGCTCTCGCACGGTTTTCGGCCCGGGTTTTGGCTTGGGTTAGGCTCGTGTTTCGGTGATCTGGTCTACGCCGGGCTCGCCCTGGTGGGCATGGCGGCGCTACTGCAGTTCGCCTCGGTACGCTGGGTCGTGTGGCTGGGCGGTTCGGCTATTTTGCTGTTTTTGACGTGGAAAATGGCGCGCGAAGCGCTCTACCCCGCATCCGCCCCGCCCGTCGAAGGCGAAGCCAACCAGACTCCGCCATTGAGCCCCGCACGCAACTTCGTGCGCGGCATGTTGCTCGCCGTATCATCGCCGACGGCGATTCTGTGGTTTGCAGCGGTTGGCGGCGCGCTGATCGCCAAAGCAGGCGCCACCACGCTGGTCACAGCGCCGGTTTTTCTCACGGGATTTTTTCTTGGCGGGCTCAGCTGGACGCTCTTTTTATGCACGCTTGCCAGCCACGGGCGCAAACGCGCGGGCACCGGCTTGCTGCGGGCGTGCCATGCATTCTCTGCGTTGCTGTTTGCGTACTTTGCGTACAGCGTGATCGTCCATGGCTACCTGGATCTGATCGTCAATGCCGTACAACCCGCAAGCTGATTTGCGCTCGCGCCCGGCCATGCTCAATCAAACTCCATCAAACTCAATCGCACTCAATCACGCAAGAAATGCGCCGAAGCGCGCCAGATCAACATTGCCGCCGCTCACCAGCACGCCGACGCGCTTGCCCTGCACCGGAACCAGGCCATTGAATAACGCCGCCGCACCCAGACAACCCGTGGGCTCGACCACCATTTTCATGCGCTGTGCGAAAAAGCGCATCGTCTCAACCAGTTGCACGTCGCTGACCGTCACAATCTGCTCAACCAGACGCTGAATCAACGCAAACGTATACCGTCCCAGATGCGTTGAGGCAGCACCATCCGCGATGGTATGCGGGGTCTCGATGTGAACGATCTCGCCACGCGCCAGCGATTGCTGGCCATCGTTGCCTGCTTCCGGCTCGACACCGATCACCCGGCATTCGGGGCTGAGCGCGGCCGCTGCGAGCGCGCTACCCGCAATCAAACCACCCCCGCCCAGACAGACGAACAGCAAATCAAGTGGCCCCAGTTCATCAAATAATTCTCTGGCGGCCGTGCCTTGCCCCGCGATGACATGAGGATGGTCATAGGGCGGAATCAGCGTCATGCCACGGGTTCGTGCGAGATGCTCGCCAATTGCCTCGCGGTCTTCGGTATAACGGTCGTAGAACACCACCTCGCCGCCATATTCTTGCGTCGCAGCGACTTTGGCGGCAGGCGCGTCACGCGGCATGATGATCGTCGCGTGAATGCCTGCTAGTTGCGCCGATAGCGCGATCGCCTGCGCATGATTACCCGACGAATAGGTCAGCACTCCCGCCGCCCGCTGGGTTGCATCGAACTGCGCGAGCGCGTTATACGCTCCGCGAAACTTGAACGCGCCCATGCGCTGAAAATTCTCGCATTTAAAAAAAACGGTGGCACCCGTGCGGGCATCGGCCGTGCGGGAAGTCAGGATGGGAGTGCGATGCGCAACGCGCTCCAGGCGTGCGGAGGCCGCGCGGATATCGTCGAATGTGGGAGCAGGAAGGACGGACATCGGTGGCAGACTCCAGAGCGGGGATCACGCATTCTCCCAGCTTCAGTTACGCCTGAACATACCACTGGGACGCCACCCGCTCTTTGCCAAGACGTCGTTTCAGCGACGGTAATAGTCGCGGCGGTAATACCCGTGACCGTAATAACCGTGGCTGTAATAGTCATGAGCGTAATAGCCGCGCCGCCAGTACGGGCGGCCATAGCCATAATAACCACCGACTACGACGGGAGGCGGCGCATAGACAACCGGCGGAGGCGGGGCGTAATACACCCGCGGCGGTGGAGCATAGACTGGGTAAGCGGGTGCAAATGGCAAGCCAATCCCGATATCAAGGGATACATGGGCCTGCGCCGTGCTGACAAGGCTTGCGCCAAGCATCGAGGCAACGAAATACGGGACGAGCTTTCTCACTTCAATTCTCCTGGCAGCCCAGCCATCGGGCTGAACTGCATAATGGGTGTTTTTCCATAGTCAAATGTATCGGAAATCATAGATATGTCGACGCGAAAATTTGTTGCAAATTGCAAACGCATGACTCACTGGAAGTGTCACTTCATGCCTCAAACCCTTTCTCCCCCGTGACATCAAAAGCTAGCAAACCATATCGCCCCCTTGGAACACTAGCCAGGTAATCCTCCGCCATCAAGCCTATATCGCCAGAACACAGACGTATCCTGGGGCTATCCGGGTAATTTTTCATTACATAATCGCGCGCTGCAACCCCACGGCGCAAGGCACGGAACAACGTCCTTAAACGAATAGGCGACGTGCCAGCCGAAATGCAGCGCCCTCTCCTTGATACATCAACGTTTATCAATATGTCCGAACTCACGCGGCCCCGACTCGGTTTCATTGGCGCAGGCCGGGTCGCACATTGCCTCGCGCCCGCATTTGCCCGCGCAGGCTATCCAGTCACCGCCATCGCCAGCCGCACTTATGAAAACGCAGCCCGTCTCGCCAGCCAGATCAAACAGTGCGCGGCCTATGCCCAACCGCAGCAGGTCGTCGATGCCGCGGACCTCGTTTTTCTCACCACGCCCGACGCCCAGATTGGCCCAACCGCCGACACCCTACGTTTCTACGGCTTGGGCCCGCATGGGCGGCGCGCCCAGGCGCTAGTGCATTGCAGCGGCGCCTCGCCCGTCAGCCTGCTCGACACCGCCCGTCATCAAGGTGCGGCCACCGGCGGCTTTCATCCACTCTATCTATTCGGCGGCAGCAGCGCCGATGTCGAACGTATCGCCGGATGCTCCGTTACGCTCGAAGCGCACGGCGTGCTAAAAGAAACGCTGATCGCCCTGACCACCGCACTGGGTTGTTACCCGCTCTCCATTCCACCGGGCGAGCGCATGCTGTATCACGCCGCCGCCCACTACGCTGCGAGTTTCGCCCTCTGTGGCCTCGCGGAATGCATCCACCTGTGGCGCACCCTCGGATTCAGCCAGAGCGATGCTTTGCGCGCGCTCTTGCCCATGCTTGCGGGCACACTCGAAACCGCCCGCGATCAAGGATTGGCTCATGCGCTAGCCGGGCCGGTGTCGCGGGGCGACGCCGAGGTCGTGCAGGCACAGCTGGCTTTGCTGGAGCAACGCGGCGGCGATCACGCTGCGCTCTATGGCCTGCTGAGCCGCCGCGCCGTCGAACTCGCCCGCGAACGAGCCGTGCCGCCCGTCGCCATCGACGTCATTGCGCAGATCGTCGAAACATCACTTGACCGCTCACTCGCTCAAGCGCGCGATATTGTCCCTGCAGGTACAAGCGACAAGTAAGCCGTGATAATGTGACGCCGCACGCAGCCCGTTACCACTCAAGATCGTGGCTTAGCCGTAGCAGCAACCCGCAAGTTCTTTTCCTTGACACGATCAGTTGTAGTTGCTGTGTAGTGGGATATGGGATAGCGCGAGGGGATAGCGCGAGATCGTGTCTCATCAATGGACTGGTTCCGGATATTTTTCTGAAAGAAAGGACACGAGATGTTCGGCGAAATCGCCCATTTTTTGCTTAATACGGTTTTCACCCTGTTTGGCGCGGCGCTCTTGCTGCGTGCATGGCTACAAGTCGTGCGCATGCCGCCCTACAACCCCGTGACAAGCACCGTGCTGCAAGTCACGAACTGGCTTGTGCTGCCGCTGCGGCGTGCTATTCCCGGCACCCGGGGCATCGACTGGGCGACGATTGTCGCCGCGCTGCTGACCGCATTCATTTATGGTCTGGCGATGGTCGCCGTTACCGGCATGGATCCATTTGGCCAGTTGCCAATGCTACTCATCATCGCGTTTTTGACCGTGATCCGATGGGCGCTGAATCTGGTCATCTGGCTGACTATCCTGATGGCGTTGCTATCGTGGCTCAATCCGCGCTCGCCCGCGATGCCGATTCTTTACCAGTTGACGGCACCCTTGCTCAATCCGCTGCGACGCGTGCTACCGCAACTCGGCGGAATCGACCTGTCGCCAATTGTGCTCTTTGTCATCGTGCAGGTACTGCTCATGGTGGTCGCACGAGCGGGTATGTCGATAGCAAGTTTTGGCATTTAGGGAAGTGGCGAATGGGTGAGGCCGACGATATCAAAACAGGATGTCTGGCCTCACGGTATGGCTAACTGTTCGAAAATCGGGTGTGAAGGCATCTACGTTACATATTGATATTGACGGGCCCATGCTGTTTTATGTGTCCCACCGATCTCACCGGCCCCGGTTTGCTCGAAGAGTTCAAACATTTTTCTCCTTGCACACACCACCCGCTCCCCCAACGCATCGAAACCCCTGTAAAATAGAGGGCTACGCGGGCGTCGTATAATGGTAATACCCTAGCTTCCCAAGCTAGAGCCGTGGGTTCGATTCCCATCGCCCGCTCCAGTACCCCACCATTCCATCGTATTCCCGTGACTTCTGTATCCGGTTGAATCCATCCGCAGTACTAAAGCTGCTGGTAAACCTGACGATGTCCGTGACACCCTCGGCCTGTGCCTGCGTGTCAGCCGCAAAGAGGGCTGGGCATTTCGGCTACTAATTACTAATGGGCGGATAAGCAAAGGCCTATCTCACCCGCTGGCAACCATGCCTGCTGCGCCCACGCTCAATACGCGCCTTGCGCAGAGGTTCTCGCATGCCAAAGCGGGCCATTAATGGCCCGCCGGGTCAAAAATGACTCGCTTTTTAATTCTTCATTTTCAATGACTTAAAAATATTCAGGCCATTAATGGCCCGAATCCAGCTGAAGAAAAGCATTTTCGCGCGGGTCAACCGTATGCGGCATAGCGCCTTCAATCAGAAAATATCGATAAGTCCATGTTTTTATTGAGAATAATCAGCTCTCAAGAAAATATGGCACAACGTTTGCTTTAAGACCCTTTGTCATCACCGATGGCACGCAGCCCTCCGGGCTCCACGTCAACGATACAAGGAAGCAAGCCATGCCAACTCCCGCCTATATCAGCATCCAGGGCAAGACCCAAGGCAACATCACCCAAGGCGCCTTTACCGCCGACTCCGTGGGCAACGTCTTCGTCGAAGGCCACGAAGACCAGATCCTCGTCCAGGAAATCGAGCACCTCATCGCCACGCCCACCGATCCGCAGAGCGGCCAGCCTTCCGGCCAGCGCGTACACAAGCCGTTCACCTTCACCGCCTCGCTGAACAAGGCGACCCCGTTGCTATACCAGGCCCTGGCCTCCGGTGAAATGCTCCCCGAAGTGGAAGTGAAGTGGTACCGCACCTCCACCGAAGGCAAGCAGGAGCATTTCTTCACCACCAAGCTCGAAGATGCCACCATCGTCAACATCAATACCCAACTGCCCCACGCGCAAGACCTGAGCAAGGCCGAGTACACCCAGCTCATCAAGGTCGCCATGGCCTACCGCAAGATCACCTGGACTCACGCCATTGCCGGCACCGAAGCCTCCGACGACTGGCGCAAGCCGCAGGAATCCTGAGCCCCCGACACATCGGGTGACCGGCGCAGCGCGCTGGTCATGCCTGCCACGACGTGATCGTGGCCGACATGACATGTGCCCGGCGAGTAACCAGCGCGAAGCAGAGAAGCTGGTCTGCTCATCACTGCCAGCCGCCCCAAGGTCGAGTTCCCCGACCCGCGGCTGCCAAGCCGACCGCCTGGCGGGAGTCTTACCACCAATGAACGGCTTGAGCACCACTGACCCGCTCCCGGTTTTAGTCCGGACACAGTTAGAGATTAAAAACTGCTGGGTTGTTTCATGCGCCCGTGTGAACTGCCTGGGCGTCAGATAGCCGAGCGAGCTGTGGGGCCGCTCTGTGTTGTACCCAATTCGGCACGATTCAAGATTCAATCAAGCTCCTCGCATGACGCATGGAGATAAACCCGTGCTCGTTAAGGCATTCATCCCGAAAGCGCCCGTTGAAACTCTCGATGCAGACATTCTCTACCGGCTTTCCCGGCCGGATGAACGACAGCGCTACACCCACTTCGTAAGCCCATGCATCCAGCACCTTGCCGGCAAACTCCGGACCGTTGTCGGCTTCGATGGCCGGACATTCCCGGGTGTAGTCATCGAGCACGTTCAGACATCGAATGCGCCGTCATTGCCATCATCCGGCCAGTCAGTACCTGGTCATCGCCCGTTCGACGCGACTCGTAGCGAAACAGCGAACGCGAAATCCCAACCAGCCCGCAAGCTCGGGTGACACCCATTGCGCATTCAGTCATCAGGATTCGGACCGCCTCGCATTAGACTTGCTGACTTGCTACTTTTCTCGACTGAAGGTCCTTCAGGGAGCAATTGTCGAGCATCGACTCGGCCAGTAGCCGCTTCAGCTTGCTGTTCTCCTGCTCCAGTTCTTTCAGGCGCTGTGCGTCCGAAACAGTCATGCCGCCGAACTTCGCCTTCCAGTTGTAGTACGTGGCTTCCGAAATGCCGTACTTGCGGTACAGCTCTGTCGGCTTCAGGCCAGCTTCGGCTTCCTTCAAAACGCCAATGATTTGTTCTTCGTTGAATCGCTTCTTCATTGCCGTTCCTCTCCGGAACGGACTTTACACTGTCACCGTACCAAACGCGGGGAGCAGGTCACCTGAAGGCCGTGCTGGTGATCTGTATCCCGTATCTGTATCCCGTTCGTGCCGATGTTCAGCACCCTGGACCTCAAGGCCGTGGTGATGGTTGTAGTGGTCAACTGATTCCGGACACCTGGTTAAGTTTTTCTTCCGCGACCGCCGGTGCAACACCGGCATTGAACTGATGCGGTCGAATCCAGTTGTATCGCTGCATCAAATAGAAGCTGATGTCTCGCTGGGCATCCGAGGATGTCGAGTAACCGGTGCTGGGTACCCATTCTGTTTTCAGGCTGCGAAACAACCGCTCCGTAGGCGCGTTATCCCAACAATTTCCGCGCCGACTCATGCTTTGTTGAATCCTGTAGCGCCATAGCCGCTGACGGAACTTCCTGCTGGCGTATTGCCCACCCTGATCGGAGTGAAAGAGCAAATTCGATGGGCGTCCGCGCTGCTCAAAGGCCATATCCAGCGCTCGCACAACCAAGTCGGCATCAGGGCGCGCCGAAAATGCCCAGCCGACAATACGGCGCGTGAACAGGTCCAATACGACCGCCAAATAGTGCCACTGGCCCTGCGCCCACACATAGGTGATGTCGCCACACCAAACCTGGTTTTGCCCCGCGACATCGAACTGCCTGTTCAACACATTCGGAATATCAACACGCTCGATCGTAGCCCGGTTATAGGCATGGCCACCGGGCTGCTTGCAAATCAGTCCGAGCTCATCCATGAGCCGACAGACCTTAAAGCGGCCAATCGTGGAACCGCGCTCGCGCATCATTTCCATAATGCTGCGGCTACCGGCGGAACTGCGGCTCTCGATGAACAGCTCGTGCACGCGACTACGCAAAGCCATACGCTGCGAATCAACACGCTCGCGCCGCTGCCGATACGCGTAATAGCAAGAACGCGGCACGTCGAACAGAGCACACAGCAAGGCGACGGATTCATTGCCGCCGATCTGATCGATTATTTCGTACGTTCGATCCCTTCCGACATGAGCAGCGCAGTAGCTTTTTTTAAAATGCTCTTCTCCCGCTCGAGTCGCTCGACCCGCGCCTCAAGCTCTTGAATCCGTTATTGCTCCAGTGTCATCGCCGGGCTCTGTGGCGTGACGCCACGCCGCTCGTCATGCAGTTGCTGGACCCAGCGACGCAGGACCGATTCCGCGATGCCCACGGAACGACTCGCATCCGCGTGATTGTAGTTCTGGTCAAGAACCAGGGACGCAGCACTGCGCTTGAAATCAGGAGAAAACGATCGACGTTGCTTGCTCATCAGACACCTCGTTATGGCGAGCATTCTCGCCTAAATTGGTGTCCGGCTTCATTAGGCCACTACAGGCTACCCATTCCAGGGAGGCGAACTCGACGGATTCCCTTGTTTTCCAAGGCGCTCGCCGGTGAATCAGTTCCGTTTTGTATAGACCATTGATCGTTTCCGCCAGAGCATTGTCATAGCTGTCGCCGCGGCTGCCGGCCGATGGCTCTGCCCGCTTCGGCAAGTCGCTCGGTGTACCGAATAGAAACATACTGGGCGGATTCAACCGGTCGTCGCAACACCTTTAACGGAGGAGGTGTTGCATGGTGCGAAGTGCAAAGGAGGTATATCGGTTGACAGGGCGAGCAGCAATATACTCGCCGGGCGCACCCTCACTTGGACCTGAGATCGAGCGTCGATTTTGGCAACAGATTGCGACCGGCATCACAAGCGAGAAAGCCGCGGAGGCGGTCGACGCATCTCAAGCGGTGGGCTCGCGCTGGTTCCGCTATCGTGGCTGAATGCCACTATTCATGTCGAAACCTATCGCAGGTCGATACTTGTCGTTCACTGAGCGAGAAGAGATTGCATTGCTTTCTGCACAGGGTCTCGGCGTGCGCGAGATCGCCCGGCGGATCGCACGGAGTCCATCAACTGTGTCACGAGAGCTTACGCGCAACGCGGCGACACGTAGTGGATGCCTCGAGTATCGGGCTTCGGTCGCGCAGTGGAAGGCCGAACGGTTCGCTAACAGACCAAAGCCGGCGAAGCTGGCGACTAATTCGCGGCTGCGTCAATATGTACAGGAGCGCTTGGAGGGCAGCGTACACGACGCCGATGGTCGAGAAATTGCCGGGCCCAGCCAGGGCCGTTCAAGGGGCGAAATAAACCACATCGCGGTGACCGAAAGTGGGTCAACGGCTGGTCACCGGAACAAATCGCTAATCGCTTGCAGGTAGATTTCCCGAATGATGAATCTATGCGCCTCTCTCACGAAGCGATCTATCAAGCGCTTTATATCGGTAATGCCCCCGTTTTCCAAGGCAGGCAGAAGTAGAAACTAAGCGGCCATGGCCAGCCGCTGCTTCGGGGTAAAACCGCCCAATGCCCTATTCGGGCGCTCGTGATTGTAAGTCCACATCCAGTCGGCCGCCGCTTCGCGCACCTGCTCCAAGTCTTCCCACAGATACTGCGACAGCCATTCGTATCGCGCACTCCGGTTGAACCGCTCGATATACGCGTTCTGCTGCGGCTTGCCCGGCTGGATGTATTCCAGCCGGATGCCTTGCCTTTGCGTCCACGTCACGATAGCCGCGCTCAGATATTCCGGACCGTTGTCGCACCGGATAACCTTCGGCTTGCCTCGCCATTCCAGATGCTGCTTCAGCGTGCGAATCACCCGCTCCGATAGCAACGAGAAATCCACCTCGATGCCCAGCGCCTCCCGGTTGAAATCATCAATTACGTTTAGCGTCCGGATACTGCGCCCGTCCGCCAGTTGGTCATGCATGAAGTCCATCGACCACACTTCATTGATGGCCTGCGGCACCGACAGCGGCTGTGGCGTCTCCCGCACCAGGCGCTTCTTCGGCTTGATACGCAGGTTCAGTTCCAGCTCGCGGTAAATCCGGTAAATGCGCTTGTGGTTCCAGCCAAATCCCTTCACGTTGCGCAGGTAGAAGTAGCACAGCAGAAAGCCCCAGTTGCGATGGCAGCCCGTGATACGCAGCAGCCAGTCGCCAATCTCTTCGTTCTCCGTGTTCAACTTCGCCTCGTACCGGTAGCACGACTCGCTGATGCCGAACACCGCGCACGCCACACGAATCGACACGCGGCGCTGTTGCACAACCTGCTTTGCCATCTCGCGCCGACGAGATGGCTTCAGAACTTTTTTTGCAGTGCTTCCGAGGCAATCTCCGCCTTGAGCTTCTCCTCGATGTACATCTTGCGAAGCCGGGCATTCTCCGCCTCCAGCTCCTTTATGCGCGACATCATCGACGCGTCCATGCCACCGTACTTCGAGCGCCATTTATAAAACGTTGCCGAACTGATGCACAGTTCCCGGCACAACTCCGGTACAGCCAGTCCAGCCTCCGCGCGCTTCAGCGCCTCCAGTATCTGGCTGTCCGTGAATCTCGACTTCTTCATCTGCAGAACTCCCTCTTAACGAGAAAATTCTACTTCTACAGACGGTGGATTTGTGGGGGCATTACCGTACCGTGCGTGTGCGATTGCCGAGCGCATCGTATTCGTGCCGCGTAACTGTCAGGTAGTCCAGGCCGAAATCGGCACCGACGCGCTGCTCTTCAGCCACGAGGTTGCCCGCCTCGTCGTAATGCAGTCGCACACGGCTTTTCCCGGTCTCAGCCGTCACGAGGCGTCCGCGCGCATCGTAATGGAAATGCTCGGCGACCTTGCGCACCCCCGAGTCTTTTGCGCCCTGCACCGTGCGTTCTGTCAGGCGTCCGAGCGGATCACGCACGTACTGCGTCTCGATGTCGCCCTCGCGCGAACCGATGAGCTGGCCCGCCCCGTTCCATGTGTAATGCGCCGTGCTGCCGTCGAAATTCGTCTGCGCGACAAGCTGGCCGAGCGCGTCGTAACGGAACTCCGTTTAGAAGAACCGAGGGCCGCATTTGCGGCCCTTCGTTCTTATTGATGTCCTGCGTTAGTCACAAACAACAAGTCTCCATGGTCATTTTCCGCGAGCAACCATGAGAAGTCTGGTGAGACGACGTAATACTCGAAGTACCGGCATTCTTTGACAATTTCAGCAATCGCATGGATTGGAACATCAAAGATAAATTTCTCCTCATTGCTTTCATCCACTACGAACCACACATTTCTTGCCGACGGAGGAGCCACTTCAACAAGACGCAAATATGCGCTGTCATCCTCGCATTGCAATACAGAAGGCTTTGCCTTAAAGCTTGTCCACCAAGCACGCGGATTTCCAACAACAAACGCCTCTTGAATTTTTCCCAGCAACACCGTTCTATTGCTTGGCTGCTGATCACTCAACCCGCATTTCTTCAGCGCTGCGGATAGCTCAATCTTGAAATCGTCAGCATCTAGTTTTTCCATTATCAGATGCCCCATCAAAGTTTCTGGTCTGGCCTATGAGGATGTTGCATCCCCTCATAAGTAATGTTGCCTCGCTGGCATCCGCACCCCCGTTTTCCGGCAGACTGCCATCCAACATGGGGTTTGTCGTGACCTTGCGCTGAGTTCATATCTGCGTGGGGCGCGTCATAAGCAACCTTGGCTCCGCCTGTCCCCTTGAATTCAACAACGGTGCCTGTAACAGGATCCATTTTTGAGAACGATACGTTCTCGGGATTAGTCATTCCCGCACGTTCAAAAGCTTCTCGTCTAGCGGTATCAAAGTCCGGCGCATTGGAAACCGTAGCTAACCCAAGCGGATCAACCCAGCTAACCGGATTGGGCGCATATTGATATAGATTTATACCTCCTCTATATCCGATAGGATCCTTGCCAACAAACCTCCCCACCTCCGGATCGTAATACCGGTAGCGGTTGTAATGCAGCCCGGTTTCATGGTCATGGTACTGCCCCTGGAACCTGACCGGTGTGCGCAGTTCAGCACGTCCCTCTGACGCTTTCCGTATCGCCTCCTTCGCCACACCCCACGCGCGGTATTCCGCCGCCCACGCAATCTCGCTCCGTTCATCGGTCAGCTCCTGCGGCGTACCCAGGTGATCGCACTGGTACCACGCCAGGCTGTCAACGGACGGCGGCGCTGGCGGCGGGCTCCACAGCGGGTCCTCGTCCTGCCGGTAGTAGTCGCCGTACACCGGTTCATCGAGCAGCGCGATCGCCTCCTCACGCACCGCCTGCGCCACCGGCACAAAGCGGCCCGGCTCGTACACGTAGTGCGTGGTGCGCGCGCCCAGACCATCTTCGTCAGCAATCCGGCTCTCCCACGCCAGCGTGTCGCCATCCCAGCCGTACAGCGTGAAGCCGCACTGCAGTTCGCGGTTGCGCTTCACGCGCTCACTGCGGTTCCAGTGCGGCCCCGCCTCGCGGCGCGCCTGGTAGTGCGCCTGGCTGTGCTTCGAGAGTCTGCGGCCCAGCGCATCGTAGGTGTAGCTGACTTCGAGACGCCCGTCCCCGGCGTGCGTGAGCCGGTCGAACAGGTCCCAGGTGTAGCGGCAGGCCTCGCCGTTGCGCCAGCGCTGGGTCAGGTTGCCTCGCGCGTCGTACTGGTAGTGCGTGCCCGCGTACTGTTTGAGCAGGTTGTCCAGCGCCTTCGGCCGTGGCAGGTGCTCGCGGTCGGTCTCGCGTTGCGCTTGCGGGTCGACCAGGTTGCTGGCTGGATCGAAGGCGAAGGTCTCGTGGCCCAGCCGGCTCTGCGCTTCCAGCAGGCGGCCCACCGGGTCGTAGCGGTACGCCAGCTGGCCGCGGCGCGTGTCGTTGATGTCCGTGAGCTGGCCGCTGGCGTCGTAGCGGTAGCGGCGCACCAGCAGCCGCTCGCCGCCTGGCGTCTGTCCGGGCGGGCCCTGTTTGCCTGGTTGCGCCTCGCGCGCCAGCACCTGCCCGCTCAGGCGCCCCAGCGCATCCCACTGCTGCGTCTGCAGCAGGCGGTTGCCCTGCAGGCGCGCGACCTCGCGGTGCAGGTCGTCGCGCTCATAGCTGGCCAGTTCGTGCCCGTCCAGCTGCAGCGCCAGCAGGTGGCCGCTGCCATAGGTCAGCCAGCTCACCCGGTGCCCGTCCGGACGCAGCGTGGCGATGCGCTGGTTCAGCACGTCGTACTCGTGCTGCCACACCGCCACCAGCGGCCTGCCCAGCTGGCGGTCGCGTTCGAAATCCACCACCGTCAGGCCGTCGTGCATCAGGCCATGCACGTGGCCTGCGCCGTAAGTCAGCCAGTCGAGCCGATGACCATCAGGGCATACGCTCGCTACCCGCACATCCAGCCCGTTGTATTCATGCCGCCAGACGAAGGTGTGTGCTTTCTGGTCGATCCATATATCAGCGTCTCACGCTCAAGGTTGCCCACCGGATCGTAAAACCGCTGCACCCGTGAACGCCCATTGACCGTATGCAGCAGGCGGCCCAGACCGTCGTATGCAAACGACTCGCTCTCTACCTTCACCCCGTCCTGCGGTTGCAGGAACACCCGGCCCCCGTCATTGAACTGCGCCTTCCAGCCCCGACGACATTTGAGCCGCTCCATCGCATCGTACTCAAGGGCCTGCATCACATCGCCTTCGAGCTGGTGAGCCGTCCGGCCGCGTCATATCCGAACGTGTATTCGCTGCTGTTCTCGTTGCGCAGGCCCACGATCTGGCCCAGCCGATTCCAGATATAGGACAGCGCATCGCCCTGCGCATTAGTACGCGATAAAACTAGGCCCGCCGCGTTGTACCGGTAATGTGTCTGCCGGCTCAGGGCGTCGGTGTGCATCAGCAACCGTCCCTCGGCATCGCGTTCGAACGCTTCACGGGTCTTGTCAGGCCGCACGAGCGTCAACAACTGCCCCGCCTCGTATTCATAACGCGTGGCTTCACCCGCCGCGTTCCGCATCGCCGTGAGCCCGCCGCGCCCGTCATATGTCCACGTCGTGGTCTTGTCCGAGCAGTCGGTGTAGCGCTCGATCTGGTCATCAGGTCGCCACGCAAGCTGCCTTTTACTGCCCTCCGGATCCGTGATCTCCACTGGCAGCCCGGCATCGTTAAAGGCGTACTTCGTCATGCACCCGAGCGGGTCCATCGCCTCCGTCCAAGAGTAGATGTTCGGTATATACAAGGAAGCATTGCTATATCCGTGAATGAAGCTCACTAGGAAATGGGTTGAACAGGCCAGGTTTGAAGCTAGCTAGCGCGTCAATGTCTCGGTTGACTACATCCGGCAATGCCTCACCGTTACCCCAGAATACGATGACGCCGCCAAAGCGCACGAGCGCGAAGCGTTTGCCATCAAGCGCAAGGCTGACAGTGATGAACTGCACAAGGTATGGCGAGCGCAGGCGCAGATAACCGGGCGCGACTGACCATTACCACCGGACAGACATGCAAAGGGCTGCAATCGCGGCCCTTCGTTGTTACCACACTCGCATATCGGGAGAACAAAATCCAGACACAATATCCATCAACTCCAGAACTCTGTCTTCAATGTCTTCCGTTGCGCCAATCCTCAAGGCGTCGAGAAGCCTATACACGGATCCCGAACTAAAATTCTTCTCCCGATATTTCACAAGAATCGCTCGTAGTAAATTGACGTCGCAATCCCTCTCCAATGCATCACGCAGCTCTCTATCTAGCACGCTATCCAGTTCGGCATTCATTGCTTCACCCATTTGTCACGAATTGAGGCAAGGGCCGCCTGATAGTCAGACAAGGACATGCGTGTACTCGGCTGGATCGTCCCATGGTTAGCACTATCCTGAACGTACTTGAGGGTATTTGGAAGATTCGCTGTGTTCAGCATGCATGCGCAGTCTTTTCCAGTGCCGCCCATACTTGCCGGACGCCTATGAGGCGGAAGGTTAGCCGCTGATCCCGGCGCAACCGAAATTCCTCCCGTGGCTGGGAGAACCATCCCATCCGAGCCGACAGGAATATCGACACCAGGACGCGCACCAAGTCCACGCGCCGTAGGCTCAGCAATAGGGAAACCATCGCTTCCGGTTTTCATCGCTCGATATACATCTTCCCCTGTCAATCCGAGCGGGTCACCCCATGTAAGCGGATTGGGCGCATATTGATATAGATTTATACCTCCTCTATACCCAATAGGATCCTTGCCAACAAACCTCCCCACCTCCGGATCGTAATACCGGTAGCGGTTGTAATGCAGCCCGGTTTCATGGTCATGGTACTGCCCCTGGAACCTGATCGGTGTGCGCAGTTCAGCACGTCCCTCTGACGCTTTCCGTATCGCCTCCTTCGCCACACCCCACGCGCGATATTCCGCCGCCCACGCAATCTCGCTCCGTTCATCGGTCAGCTCCTGCGGCGTACCCAGGTGATCGCACTGGTACCACGCCAGGCTGTCGATGGGCGGTGCCGGGGGCGGCGGCAGCCACAGCGGGTCTTCGTCCTGCCGGTAGTAGTCGCTGTACACCGGTTCATCGAGCAGCGCGATCGCCTCCTCACGCACCGCCTGCGCCACCGGCACAAAGCGGCCCGGCTCGTACACGTAGTGCGTGGTGCGCGCGCCCAGGCCATCTTCGTCAGCAATCCGGCTCTCCCACGCCAGCGTGTCGCCATCCCAGCCGTACAGCGTGAAGCCGCACTGCAGTTCGCGGTTGCGCTTCACGCGCTCGCTGCGGTTCCAGTGCGGCCCCGCCTCGCGGCGCGCCTGGTAGTGCGCCTGGCTGTGCTTCGAGAGTCTGCGGCCCAGCGCATCGTAGGTGTAGCTGACTTCGAGGCGGGCGTCCCCGGCGTGCGTGAGCCGGTCGAACAGGTCCCAGGTGTAGCGGCTTGCCTCGCCGTTGCGCCAGCGCTGGGTCAGGTTGCCTCGCGCGTCGTACTGGTAGTGCGTGCCCGCGTACTGTTTGAGCAGGTTGTCCAGCGCCTTCGGCCGTGGCAGGTGCTCGCGGTCGGCCTCACGCTGCGCTTGCGGGTCGACCAGGTTGCTGGCCGGATCGAAGGCGAAGGTCTCGTGGCCCAGCCGGCTCTGCGCTTCCAGCAGGCGGCCCACCGGGTCGTAGCGGTACGCCAGCTGGCCGCGGCGCGTGTCGTTGATGTCCGTGAGCTGGCCGCTGGCGTCGTAGCGGTAGCGGCGCACCAGCAGCCGCTCGCCGCCTGGCGTCTGTCCGGGCGGGCCCTGTTTGCCTGGTTGCGCCTCGCGCGCCAGCACCTGCCCGCTCAGGCGCCCCAGCGCATCCCACTGCTGCGTCTGCAGCAGGCGGTTGCCCTGCAGGCGCGCGACCTCGCGGTGCAGGTCGTCGCGCTCATAGCTGGCCAGTTCGTGCCCGTCCAGCTGCAGCGCCAGCAGGTGGCCGCTGCCATAGGTCAGCCAGCTCACCCGGTGCCCGTCCGGACGCAGCGTGGCGATGCGCTGGTTCAGCACGTCGTACTCGTGCTGCCACACCGCCACCAGCGGCCTGCCCAGCTGGCGGTAGTGCTGGTGCTCGCGCACCAGGTTGCCGGCCGCGTCATGGAACCATTGCAGCCGGCTGCCGGCGTTGCTGGCCAGTGCCAGATGACCGTTGCCATCGTAGGCGAAGCGCTCGACCTGCCAGTCCTGTTCCTGCGGCGCGGTGTCGCCAGTTCGCAGCGCGGCACGGCGCTCAGTCAGCCGTCCCATCGGGTCAAAGGCAAAGGCGGTGATGCGCTGGCCTTCGATGGCACGCGCCAGCGTGCCCGTGGCGTCCCCGTATTCGTAGCGCGTGGTGGCACCATCGAAGCCCGTTTCGGCCAGCAGGCGGCCCACCGGATCGTAGGTGAATTCTGCATCGCGCCCGTTCTCGTTGCGCAGCGCCGTGAGCTGGCCCAGCCTGTCCCACTGGTAGCGCAGGCTCTGGCCAGCCGGGTCCACGCGTTTCGACAGCAGCCCGGCCCCGGTGTAGTGCCACCCGGTGCGCCGCTTTAGCGCATCCACGTGGGCCAGCAGCCGGCCTTCGGCATCGCGCTCGAAGTGCTCTGCGCTGCCGTCCGGATACAGGATGGCCACCAGCTGGCCCGATTCGTGGCGGTAGCGGGTGGCCTGGCCTGCGGCATCGGTGAACTGCATCAGCTGGCCACGGGCGTCGTAGACCCATTCGCTGGCCTTGCCGGAGCAGTCCACGTAGCGTGTGAGCTGGCCGCTGGCGTTGTACGCCAGCTGCTTTTGCCGGCCGCTGGCGTCGGTGATGGCGATCGGCATCCCCATCAGGTTGTACGTGTAGCCGGTCCGGTTGCCCAGCGGATCGACGGTTCCGGTCAGGCGGCCGCGGGTGTCGTAGTCGCGCTGCCAGAGCCCGCCTTCGGCGTCGCTGATCCTGATGAGCTGGTCCGCCATATCCCAGGCATAGTGAACACGTGTCCCGTCCGCGCGGATGTGCTCCAGCAGGTTGCTGTTTTCATCGTAGGCGTAGCGGTCTTCGCTGCCATCGGTGTGGATATGGTGGATGATGTTTTTCGCCTCGTCCCGGAAGAACCATTCCTGACGCCTGTCGGAATGAATGATGCGATACGTGTAGCCCAGGTGGTCGTAGTAGTGCCAGGTTTGCTGGCCGTGGGCATCGGTGACGCAGGTCAGCCGGATGTTCCCGTCCCACTCCAGACGGGTATCGAAGCTGCCGTCATCGGCCCACTCATGCACGGCGCGGGCGTCGGGACCCTGGCCCTGCCATTCGAGGTTCATGCCGCGCCCGGTGCGGTCGGTGTAGCGGGTGACCAGGTGCTGCTGGTACTGGTAGGTCCAGATGGCAGCGTTTTCATCCTGGGCCAGCGTGAGGTCACCCGCTTCGTCGTAGCGGTACAGGCTCAGGCGGCGCTGCGGGGCGTCCTCGCCCATCAGCCACAGGCCCGTGATGCGGCCATGGGTGTCAATGTCGGTGCCCAGGTGCAGGTGCGCCTGGCTGGGATCGTCCTGATAGGTGATCAGGTCAGAAAGCACAACACGCTCACCGGTACGGTGTTCGTAGCCCAGCAGCAGGCCGGCTCCCCCGCGCAGCCCGATACGCACCAGCAGGAAACGCCCGCCGTGACGTTCGTAGGTTTCGCGGCGCTCATGGCCACGGCAGAGAACCAGGCTGTGCTCGCTCACGCGCACCAGGGTGAGACCTTCAATACGGTCATCATGCAGCTCACCGACCCTGGGCAGCGGATAGTCGAAGCTGCGCCCATCGGCGGCATGAAAACGGATGCCATCGCCGTGCAGGTCGAAGCGCGTCGTGAATGGGGTAATCCAGCGCGCGCCGAATTCGGCCTCATCGTAGGCCTCCAGACTGGAGCGGTAGGTGCGCGTCCACTCGATGGGAAACGGACCCGGCAGGATAAAGTCGGTATGCGGGAGTATCTCGCTGCCCATGGCAAAGCTGATGCTGTTGCAGGTGGCCGGGCAGACTCCGCTTCTCTGCGGATTGGGGTCGTGCTTCGCCTTGCCTTCAGCGGAGCGTGGTTCAACAGGTTGTCCTGGGCGGCTGTTGTGGCTGGCGCTGGTCGTGTCGTGCCTGACGTTGGCGCCATGCTTGTGGCCAGCGCTGCTGCGAGCGGCAAGGGCAACAGACAGGCCCTGGATAATCCAGCCGATGCTCTGTTCCATGTTGGCATCGCTCAGGTTCCGGATCTGCTGTCCGAGTTTCGGAGAAAATCTGCGCAGATCTGCCGTGTGAGACAGTACCAGTTTGCCTATATTTTCTGGAATGAACCCGGCAGCCTTGTTGGCGCCTTTTTTGGCAACCCCCGCGTAAAAACTGGTGGCCGCTCCGTAGATATTGGAGAAGACGCCGCCCGGGTCGCGCCAGAGTTTGCCAGTGGCCTCGAAGACCTGCCTGTCAGCTTCCCTGAAATCGCCCGATGCGTCGAGCTGGCCCAGGACGAGGTTGTCGATGCCATCGGCCAGGTCGATGATGAGCCTTTCACCAAACTTCGCAGCCTCTTCAATGAACCCGGGCAGTTCTGCCTGGGCCTGGCTGACGAAATCCTCCAGTTCGCCCTTGATGGTGGCGTTGAGGTTGCTGGCCAGCAGCGTAATGAGCGCCTCGCCAATGAGCTGCCTGCCATTCTGGCGCAGCTCCTGGCGCACCAGCTGCAATGTGGGGCGCAGGCTGACGCGGGCCGCTGCTGTCCCTGGCAACGGCACCACGCCGATGAGGTTGATGCCAAGGCTTACCCAGTCGAACATGTGAGGAGCATCAGCCTTCATCAGCGTAACGATGTCTTCGAACACGTCCGCCAGCGCCAGGATGTTGCCCAGGACCGGCATGGCCCCCGCGACATTCCGGATCCGCTCCAGGGTGATCACGCCATCGCTGATCTCCATCAGCCATTTGTCAAATGCACTGACACTCAGCGCGACATCTGCGGGTTGAATCAGGTTCACCGGAACCACAGCAATCTGGCGTCCGTAGGACAAGTCTGCAGTCACGCTATCCATGAAGCTCCCCTTGAACAGGAAAAGACCCGCCCCCCAGGGGCTGGGCGTAGTTATTGGAGAGCGCTCCTGAGCCATGACGCCGGGATTTGCCGTGGCATAGCGCTTCCACGGAACCCACTAACTGGATGGAATGGTCGGTGCATGTGAGTGTCACGATGCATCGGGCTTTTGCTGGCGCTGACCTATGCTTCACAAAACTCTCTCCCTCTCTTGATTTGGCCATACGTCGATCTTCATGGCTGATTCCAGCTTGAGTCTCATCCCAGCCAGTCATTGCAATAGCGTGCCTGGCAGCGCAAAACCATGGAACAGGCGCTGGGTGAACGGGTTATTACTCTTGTCCGCCGTGACCCGGTAGCGCATGCCACCGTCATTAGCGGTAAAACTCAGATCGACGCTCGTAGCAGTCGCCCCATTGAGCCGGGCCTGGCTCAGCAGCTTGAACAGGGACCATGTCCCCTTGTAGACCAGGCTGCTGCTATTGCCGTCGCCATTGACCAGGGTCATGCGGCTCTCATTGCTGCTGCCGAGCGTGTTGGGCCAGATAACGCCGATGCTTTCGCTCGGTCCGTGGTTGTAGGTGATCAACTGCCCTTGCAGATTCAGAACGCTGCTACGCCGGCTGGGCGCCAGGCCGAGTGGCTCGACCACGAAATGCACCGCCATTGCACCCCGGTTGTTGAAGAACGCATCGCGGATGCGATCAGCGGCCTCCAGCTGCTTCGGCAGGTCGATTCGCATCAGGTAACCGCCGCGGCGTTCCGAGTACAGCGCTTCCAGGTTGTCCTCGACAAACAGCTTCAGGTATTTGTTCCTGAAGTCCTGAAGCTTGCCTTGCGGTCCAAAAAAGGCGGTGAAGTCCTCTATCGAAGCATCGGTCTTGCTGTTCGGGTTGAACGGATAATGCCGGGCCAGTCGCTGGTTGTAGAAGCTGAACACTTCGGTATTCCAGCGTTTTTCCAGCTCCCTTAATGCCTCAATCAGCAGCACATCGGATGATTCATCGGCCAGCTTCCTGACCTGCCGGTTGAGCGGCTCTGGCAACCCCGATGCGACGCGTCGCAGGTTACCGATCGGGTCAGTGCCGCGAAGCGAGAAGCGGTCCAGCGTGACTGCCAGCGCTGCCTTGCCTCTGTCAGGGCTGTCCTGGACTTTCACCACCAGATCCTGGACATTGCCAATCGCCTGCATGGTTTCGTCCAGGTAAGAAGGCTTGTCGGCCTTGGTGTCCAGCAAGGCAGCCAGCGAGGCGAATGCCTGGGCGATCCTGACGATATCCTGCGGCCCATTTCCCTCTGTCCCACTCGCAGCCGTTGCTGGTTTGGCTGCAGGTTGCCCCGGCGCCCCTGGTTGGGCCAGCGTGAGTTTGCTGTTATCGCGCACCGTTTCCAGTAACCGGCGCAACGGAGCTGCCGGGCTGTTTACGGCACCCAGCACCGTAGCGGCCATGCTGATGTCGTCGAAGTTGACCACTTCAAGCTGGTTGAGACCACGCCGCCAGTTCTCGATGTAGTCCCGGCTGTACAGCGCGCGAACACGCTCAACAAGTGCCTGTTTGTCTGCCTCCGAATAATCGACATTGCGCCGCTCTCCCAGCACCCATTGGTCTATGACCGCCAGCACCGCGACATCCTGGTTGTGCGGCTCGAAGTAGTTGCGATATCCCTTGGCCGTCAGTAGCGCATCAATGCGCGTTCCCTGACTGGTGCTGTTGCCAACTGACGGGGCTGGTGGCTGATACACGATGTCGTAAGCCGGGCCGATCTCGTTGCGCAAGTCCAGCGGCGCACGCAGGGTTTCGCCTGCCTGACTGCGCATCGCCATATAAATGCGCTGCGGCAACGGGATTTGTCTCAACTGCTGCTGCACCTCCGAGACGCGGGCAGTGTATTGGGGCAGCGCCACGTCGGCATATTTCAGCGCGTAGTCCAGGTGACTGGCCAGGGCGTGCTGCACGGGGGCTTCGCCAGGGAATGCCGTCTGCCATTCCCTGCGCATCCAGTCCTCAACGAAAGGTGGGCGACGGTTCCGTTTGTCCTCGATCATGCGGTACACACGCAGTGCGCTGAGCTGACTGTCAGAGCCATTCGCTGCGGCATTCATCGACGCGATGACCCCGCCAGCCAGTTGCGGCAGATAGCGGGTCGAAAGCAGTTGCAGATACGCTTCATCTATCTTTGGCCCGATCTTGCGTCCCTGGTAGAGCCCCATGTCTGACACCAGGGGCCAAGCGTGGCGATAGTCGCCGTACACGGCGACGGCATCTCGCAACTGGTCCAGCGGCAGCAGCAAATTACGCCCGGTCGGGTCCTGCGCGGCGTCGATTGCATTGCTTGCGAAAGTGCGGCTCTTTTCGAGCACACTGGCGACTTTTGCGCGGTTCACGCTGTAGTAGTGATACCAGCCACCGATCACAACTGCGCTTCCAAGTGCGGCCACGCCAAAGCCCACCATCAGATGCCGCTTCTTGTCGGCGAGGACTTTCAGGTTGTCTCCGGCGAGACCGGCTTCTGGATAAATGACCCGCTGAAACACCTGCTGGGCGAAATACACCATTGAGCGGCCAGCTGGCTGCGCCGTGGGCACCAGCGCCCGTACCCCATAAGTTTGCGATGCGTTATCGACAAAAGCGTTGTGCAGCAGACCCTGTTGATGGACCGATGAGAAGTAGACGCCACGCGGCAGGGCTGGTGTTCCATACCGGTCGCTGCCGAGCACATCGGTCAGGAAGTTGAGCAGTACCGTGCGCATTCCGGCGATCTGGCCCATGAAGGAAAACAGCGCCTCTCGCAGCGGCAGCGATTTCGCCTCGTTAAGCACATCGAAGACCTGATCGTTCAGGCGGGTGATGAACTCGCCATAACGCTGAACAAGTTCTTCCTTCCAGGCGTCGTACTGCCGGGCGGAGTCGAGGGTGAAGGTAAAGCCGAAGATGTCTTCCCGCTCCGTTTTCGGCAATCGTGCAAAAAATGGCTCGAAGCCTTCGAGTAGATCAAACTTGCTCAGTATCACGTACAGAGGCGGGCGGGTGCCAAGCTGGCGGCTCAACTCCGCCAGACGTGTGCGTAGCAATACCGCCAGGGCTTTTCGTTCGCTGGCGTTCTGCCCCAGCAGCGAAGGAAGGTCAACGATGAGTACTACACCATTGAGCGGTCGGCGGGAACGATTCTGGCCAAGCCACTGAATCAGGTGTTGCCACAGGCGGCCGCGTGTGTCTGGTGGTGGAAACTGCTCGCCTGTGCGAATGCCATTGGTGTCGTCAGCGGGATCGCTGGCGGGTAAGTCTCTGGTTGCCTCGATGGCCGGGTACTGACTGATCAGCTCGCCTGGCGGGTCGATGAGTACTGCCTGGTCTCCCATCCACCAGTCGGTCTGATAGACCAGGTCCGGATCGGCAAACGAACCGTGCCCGCCGGCCTTGATCTCCCCGGTCAGGGAGAAGTTCTGGCCGCTGCGATTGACGAAGCTGGTCTTGCCGGCATCCTCCTGGCCGAGGATCAGGTACCACGGCAACTGGTAAATCCCCTGGCGGCCTCTTAGATGGGCTCGCAACACGGCCAGGTTCGCATCCAGGGACTTTTCCTGCGCGCGAACATGAACGAGCGTGGGATCATCCTGCTCCGTGACCGCGCACTGGCGCTCAGCCTCCAGACGCCGGTTTCTGGCCTGGAGCACCGAGGCCCAGATAATGATCGGCACCATCAGTAACCCCAGCGTCAGGCCGATGCGGACTGGCAAGCCAGCGAGGGGGTGCTGGTTGCGCCATACCCATTGCGGACCGAGCCACCAGATTGCCACCAGCAGAAAGATCAGCCCGAGTATCAGCAACAACGGCAGACCGCTCTTGATCCATCGCCTCAATGAAGTGGAATACCGTTTCAACCATGCCCAGTACTTCATTTATTGTCTCCTTGCGGCTTGCTTCGTCCGTGTTCGTTGTTCTGTGGCAGCTTGATGTGTCTGGTGAGGTGCTCGAATAGCCCAGGCTCCCATTGATCTACGGTGATCCCTTTCATTAACCGGCTAGCGTTCTCATAGAGCTCTTCCGCCAGCCAGCCCAGGCCACGCGAGCGCAACAAATCGGCTGCAATGACCGTTGCATGACACCGCTGCCGCAGTCCGGCTGATTTCCCCTGGTGTTCCTGCAAACGCCGCAAGACGGACTCCACACCCTCTGAATCAAGCTGTGATGCCAGTTGTTCCCGTAGATCCTGATATTCCTGAAGCCCCACGCTTTCAATGCGCCGTGCTTCGGCTGCACCAATCCAGCCCAGGGTTTCGCCATCAACAAAGGGGCGGCCATCGGCAAAGCGCAGACCGGCCAGGCCGGGGATACGCAGCAAGAAACGTTCAGAGGCATGGCGTATCGCTTCCGCGACGGCAGGCATTTCCAGTCTCGATGCCATGGCTGCGGCGAAGAAGCTGCCCCGCACCCAGTAAGGTGAGCTGGTCACGCTCTTCTCCACACGTTGCAACAGAGGCGGATTGACGGCGTTGGTCGCAATTGCGTCGCGGTAGCCTTCCTCGGTATCCGGTGGAACACACATCAGTTCGGTCAGCTGCTCGCGCTGTGCTGGCGGCGCTACCCGCAGATGTCCCCATAGGGCGAAACGCCGGAGCTGGTAGCCCGTTGGGTCGTAGAGATCCTGCTCGTTAATGAACTCGGCCATCGCTAGCAGCGTCCGGCGCGTTTCGCGTTCGTTGCCCGAGCGGACGGATTCACCTGGCTGGAAGAATGCTTCACTGACCGCCCGTCCTCCTTGCTGTCCTTCAGCGGGCGTGAGAACCACCGGTTCCGGAAAGCGGGCGCTCTCCGTCTGGCGCTGCATTTGCGCTTCCAGCCGCGACAGCATGGAGACATCCAGCTTTGTCGCTTCCGCCAGGCCCTGCATACGGTCGAGTGCCTTCTGTGCGTCGGCCTGGAACTCAGCGCGATGGGTTGCCTGATCGAGCTTTCCCAGCGCCTGTCCCAGCCGCTCGACCAGCATCGAGACCAGTTTGCGTTTGGCCAGATAGCCGCGTGGACCAGGCTTCGGTTCTGCTGTTTCCCAGTAATGCTCGACCATGCCCGCCAGCACCACTACCGTCTCGGCCCAGTTGTGCCAGTTGCGCGTGGTCAGCCTGGCAGTGATCAGGTGTCCCGCCACCCGGAAATGCTTGCACTGGGTCGCCAGATACTGACGGGATGCTTCATCGACGTAAGACCAATCAATGCTGACCGACTGCAGGCCGCCGAGCTTGACCATCTCATGTTCGATGCCCTGAAACGTTTCGTCTTCCTCGTCAAAGACACCGGCCGGCTGGCTGGGATTCAGTGGTGCGAGCAACCGCTCGACCTCCATGGGGGGCAGGTTGATCACCAGTGACATGCCTCGCGCTGCTGTTTCATCAGGGCATGCAGATTCGTTGCATCGAACACCAGCCCGGAAAACGCCGGATAGTCGCTTTCTACTTGCAACCGGCCGCTCACGCCGAGCAGGTTACGCAACTGTTCGATGGCAACCAGACCCCGGCCGGCGTCCACCACCGAGCCGTCTTCCAGCACCTGCCAGATGACGGGCGACGAGATGGGCCTGCCGTCCAGCAGCAAACGGATGTTCATCTGGTTCGGTCCGACGGGATGACTTGCCAGCAACTGGAGCCGGGAGATATTCGACAGGCAACTGATGGCGAGTATGGGAGGCGCTGCCGAGCCACCCATCGCTGGCGCAGAAATCACGACACGCCAATGACCGGGGAAGGTGTCCTCTTCGCGCGACAGGCGAAATCCCGTCTCTCCGGCTGCACGGGCGACTTCGTTGAGGCGCACCAGAGCAACAATTTCTGGCGGTTTTGCCGTGGCTTTGCTGTCGTCCAGCGATCCGGCACTGGTCGGCTCGGGCGGCGGCGTAGTGAGCGTGGGTGGCGTGCCGGCCGCGGCATCGAAGCAGGCCAGACGTTCCATGGCCGAAACAATGCGGGTGCATGCGTGCCCTACAGCACCAGACGCACCAGGTGTGACGGTGGCACCGGCTTGCTTGCCCGCATCGCAACCCGTTGTGAATACGGCGAGTGCCAGTGCCAGACTGACTGCTTTCATGGCGTTGAATCCTCCCTGTTCAGATTCCGTTTCAGACATTTGCGTGCCAGTGTTCGTTTGGGGATGCCGAGGCTCTGGGCTGCGAGCGCACGTGAGCCGTTCGCCTGCTGCAGACGCGCGTCGATCAGGCGGTTTTCGAATGCCGCTAGTGCGCCAGGCAAGTCATCGGTGTGCCAGAGGTCGTGCAGCGGAAGTGCTGCTACCGGCAAGATGCCTGGCTCCTGGTTTGGCTCGAAACCCCTCAGCGCATCCAGGGAAATCGCCTGACCTGCCTGGGTGCGCTCAGCCGCAATCAGCACCAGGCTGCGTAGTTCGCGGACATTGCCGGGAAAAGAATGCGATTGCAGCAAGCTCAGTGCCTTTGCGCTGAATCCGGGGATGTGGACCTGGTACTCGCGGTTGTATTGCAGCAACGTGTGCTCAGCCAGAACGGCAATGTCTTCTGGGCGCTCGCGCAGCGGTGGCACATGCAAGGTCAACTGGCGGATGCGGAAGTACAGGTCCTCCCTGAACTTGCCTTCGGCGATGCGCTGGGGCAGTGGCTGGTGAGTCGCGCAGATCAGGCGAAAATCAGAATGGCGTTCCTGGGCGGCGCCGATGGGGCGGTATTTCTTCTCGTTGAGTACGCGCAGCAGGCGGCCCTGCAGCTCAGGGGGCATGTCGCCAATTTCGTCGAGAAACAGCGTGCCACCGTCAGCCTCAGCGATCAAACCCTTGCGCGCCTGGCTGGCGCCAGTGAACGCACCGCGCTCGTTACCGAATAGTTCGGCTTCGATCAGGTCCCGGGGGATTGCTGCGCAATTCACCGGCACGAACTTGCCACCGCGGCTGCCCGCCTGGTGAATGAGCCATGCGGCGTGATCCTTACCCGCGCCTGTCTCGCCAGTGATCAGAATGGCCAGCGCCGAATCCAGCATGCCCAGCATGTCGTGGCGCAGTTGCCGCACGGTGGGGCTGATACCCGCGAATTCGGCAGCCAGCAACCTTGCCGCCCGTTCCCGCGCTCGTGTGCTTGCGTTGATCTGATCGGTCCTTGCATGCCGGGCCAGAACTTCGTCGCCAAGACGCTTGTACAAGCTCGTAAACAGACGCTCGTGGATCTGTATCAATATCTGCCAGAGGGGGTCGTGCCGAAAGGCGTGCAACGCGCTGGCGTCGCCCGCCAGGACCAGTACCGCGAATGCTCGCTGGTTCGTGCCGCGTTGCGGCAAGACCAGCACGCCAAGTTCGGGCGGGACGTGTTCCCGCAGCGTCTCGAAGGTGGTCCCGACATCGACCAGCATATCGAGACGTTCCACTGTGCAGGGTTGCCCGCCGACCAGGCCATAGACCAGCGGATTGTCGAACTCGTCCATTGCCTGCACAGGGAATCTGGATGCATCCCCCGGGTAGCTGGCCAGGGGTTGCAGCTGATCGCCTGTGCTGTTCAGGCAATAGCAGATTCCCTGGCTCAGCCCGCATGCCTCGACCGCATTCGTTAGCAATGACAGCGCCAGTTCTTCCGGGTGCATTGCCCATGTCAAGTCCCGGGCAATCCCGGCCACCGCGAGCGGAGCCAAAGGCATCGCGCTGCTCATTCCAGAACAGCTTCGAAAGCGCACCCGTTCCACGACATTTCGGCGCTGTGGAAGGCGGTGCCCTCAGCCAGCCTGCGCAGTACCGCCAGCGAAAGGGGGGGCAGCAGCTCGCCATCCAGGCTCGCATCCAACATGCGCGCGCCATTCTGATGGCGCTTGCAACGCGCACGCAGCTCGTCGCTGGCGCTGGGCGCCATAGTCAGGGCGGCGCCATAGCGCTGGACAAACTGCTGCTGCAGCCGCTGGAGGCGGCTTTCGACGATTTCGCCGAGTACCGCGTCATCCAGATAGCGATAGGGAATCACCTGCATCCGTGCCAGCAGGGCCGGCTTGAAGAAGCGCATCAACTGCCCCAGCAGCGCCTGCTCGTCCAGGTCGGACAAGCCTGGGTCTAGCTGGTCGAAGCCTAAATTAGAGGTCAGAAAAAACAGGACATTCTTGCAGTCGATCTGCCGACCTTCGCCGTCCGCCAGCTCTCCCTTGTCAAAAGCCTGATAGAAAATATTCAGCACGTCCGCGTGGGCTTTTTCCACTTCATCAAGCAGTACCACCGAGTACGGCTGCTTGCGGATCGCTTCGGTCAATACGCCCCCCTCGCCATAGCCGACATAACCAGGGGGTGAGCCGAGCAGACGCGAAACGGTGTGCTTCTCCTGAAACTCAGACATGTTGATGGTCGTCAGGAACTGCCTGCCGCCGAACAGCGTATCGGCCAGCGCCAGGGCGGTCTCCGTCTTGCCCACACCGCTTGGTCCTACCAGCAGGAACGCGCCCATCGGCGTACCGGGCCGCCGCAAATCGGCGACCGCAGTCAGCAGGTGTCTGTGGATGCGTTCAATGGCCCCGTCTTGCCCCTTCACCCTGTTGCGTAGCACTTCAGGCAAAGACGCCAGACGTGCCATCTGGTCGCTGTCGATGGTCGTGGCGGGGATGCCAGTCCAGTCTGCAATGACCTGTGCGATCTGCTCGCGGCCGACTTCTGCATGCAGCAGCGCGCCATCACGCTGTAGTGCCGCGAGTTCAGCGACTTTTGCTGGCAACGGCTCTACGGGCGCCTGTCGTACATCATCGTCCCCTGCCTCAGCAGTGTGCAGCGTGACACGCAGTGCCTGTATCTCATCAACCAGTGGTTTCTGCATGGACCATGATGCCTGCAGGGCGGTCATGGCTTTTTGTATCTGGTCACGTTGCCCGGTCAGCTTCTCCAAACGTTGCGTATCGTTGTCGCCAGACAGGGCCGCACGCTGGTCGCGCTTCAGAAACCGCATCTCTACGTCGATTTGTTGCAGCTCGTGCTCAAGCGTGCGAAGCCGTCGGGGACGCTCCGTGAGCGCCGTCGCTACCCGTGCGCAAGCGGTGTCCAGTACGTCGATGGCCTTGTCGGGAAGCTGGCGGCCGGACAGGTAGCGCCCCGACAATTCCGCCGCCGCATGCAACGCCTCATCGCTGATGTACACCCCATGGGCGCGCTCGTAGGTCTCGCGCAGGCCTCGCAGGATGTGGACCGCTGTCGCCGGATCCGGTTCATCGAGCTTGACGAGCTGGAAGCGTCGGCTTAACGCGGCATCCCTGTCGAAGTATTTCTTGTATTCCGACCAAGTCGTCGCGGCAATCGTGCGCAGCTCGCCGCGTGCCAGCGCTGGCTTGAGCAGGTTTGCGCCATCGCTACCACCTGCCGCATTGCCTGCACCGATGAGCGTGTGCGCCTCGTCAATGAACAGGATCACCGGTGTCGCGGCATTCCTGACCTCGTCGATGATCGCCTTCAGGCGCTTCTCGAACTCGCCCTTGACTGAAGCGCCAGCCTGCAACGCACCGAGGTCGAGCCCCCAGAGCGCGACTGGACGCAGCGCTTCGGGCACCTGGCCGGATACGATGCGTTGCGCTAGACCCTCGATCACCGCACTTTTGCCCACGCCAGCGTCACCCACTACGATCGGATTGTTCTTGCGGCGACGGGACAGGATGTCGATGATCAGGTCGATCTCATCGTTGCGGCACAACACCGGATCCAGCTTGCCCGCGCGCGCCTGGGCCGTGAAATCATGGCCATACTTGGTCAGTGCCGAATCTGTCGCTCCAGCAGGCATGGGCGGTACGTGCTCTGCGGTCTGCGGCGTCTCCGCAGAATTGGCCAGGCGCGTTGTGAATTCCTTGCGCCAGGCCTCCCGGTTCACCCCTTCGAAGAGACGGATGGCGGGCAATGGCAGGTAGCGGCCCGCATTGAGCAGGGCGGTGAGAAACAGGCTGCCGCCGCGGATCTGCTCCTGCTGCCATTCGAGCGAACCGAGAAGCCAGGCTTCCTGCAGCAACTCGACAAGCAGCGGAGAAAACGACGGATATTGCCCTCCCGCGGTTTCCTGACTGGGAAAGCCAGCCGAGAGCGCCTGGCGCACCTGATCCGGTTCCAGTCCGGTCTGACGCAGCAACAGATGCACATCGCCTAGCGGCTGGTCAACGAGTTTAAACAGCACATGCGGCACCGTGACTTCGGCGCCTTGCTGGCTGATGCAAAGGCTGGCGGCCTCCTCCAGAGCCTGGCGGGAGGAAGCGTTCAAGCGGTCGAATACAGCCGAAAGTTCAATCCGGATCATGAAATGAATTACGCCAAAAGAAATGTTCGGAGACGAGATAAACCACTCTATTTTGAGCGAGATAAACCACGCTATTTTGAGCCAGGTTGCCGCGAATTGAATTAATGCGTATTGGATTAATCGGTTCCAGCAAAAAATAAGGAAATGAAAATTCAAAAGCGATTAACCTATTAAATAAACATATAAGAAGAGATTTGTAAACTAGAATATTCTGATTTTTGTTGCGATCTGCCCGCTTTCAGATAAGCCAACCATTATCTCAATAAATAATTCCGTAGCCTGCTTAATCCGGCAGGTGCAT
Organism: Paraburkholderia hayleyella; assembly: GCF_009455685.1. Taxonomy (NCBI): domain Bacteria; kingdom Pseudomonadati; phylum Pseudomonadota; class Betaproteobacteria; order Burkholderiales; family Burkholderiaceae; genus Paraburkholderia; species Paraburkholderia hayleyella. The sequence continues at coordinate 2,853,917 of NZ_QPES01000001.1, forward strand.
TGCTGCAATAGCTATTTGCCTGACACCAAGCATTTCCCGATGCGTTCAGAAGTGGCCATACAAAGCCATCGATTTATTTTTAGGAAATTTCACCATATATTTTATGAATTTTCCATATATAGTTTTCTTGTATCTCTAAGTTATTTTAAGTTATCTTGTTTTACGTCTGGACCAGGCGAAACTTAATAAAAGGAGCCATCATGGCAAAAATAACGGGGACGGTTGCACCCAAAGAACGAATTAACATTACTTATGTGCCAGCCACAGGCGGTCAGCATGCCGAAATCGAATTGCCATTGAAATTGCTTGTCATTGGTGATTTCAAGGGGCATGAAGAAGAAACCGCGCTGGAAGACAGGCCAGTGGTGCGTATCGATAAAGACAATTTCAACGAAGTACTTAGCGAAGCGGACGTCGCGCTGAAAGCTTCTGTTCCGCTGCGCTTGGGCGAGGCCAGGCCGGATGACACGCTCAGCGTTGAGCTGGAATTCAAAAACATCAAGGATTTTGGTCCCGATGCCGTGGCCCGGCAGGTTCCCGAGTTGCGCAAGCTGTTGGAACTGCGCGAAGCGCTAGTCGCAGTGAAGGGTCCAATGGGGAATGTTCCCGCTTTCCGCAAGCAATTGCAGGCCTTGTTGGGAGATGAGGTATCGCGCAGCAAGCTGGCCAAAGAACTCAGTGTTGCGCTGGACGGAACAGCGTCCTGACGGTTACCGCACGCCAGGCATCCGATACCCACGGTTTCAAGGATAAAAGCATGAAAACAGAAAGTGATGTCGCCACAGTTGAAGAGACGCAAACCCAGGGTCTGCTAGAGCAGATCATGGCGCAAACCCGGATAGAGCCTTCACACGAGGGATACGCTATTGCCGAGCGTGGCGTCGCGGCATTCATTGCCGAGGTACTCAAGTCAGAAGATCGGGAAGTGCCCGTCAACAAGATGCTGGTGGATCAGATGATCGACCGGATTGACGAGCAACTGAGCGCGCAAACCGATGAGATTCTGCATTGCGAGCCATTCCAGAATCTGGAAGCACGCTGGCGTGAGCTCAAGCATCTGGTCGATAACACCGATACCCGCCAGAACACCAAAATCGGCATGATGCATGTCACCAAATCCGAACTGCTGGATGACCTTGAAAGCGCTGGAGACATTACCCGTAGCGGGCTTTACAAGCATGTATACACCGCGGGCTACGGCCAGTTCGGTGGCGAACCGGTAGGTTGCATCGTCAGCAGCTACACGTTCGGCCCTTCAGCGCCCGATATCAAGTTGCTGGGCTACGTCGCTGCCATTGGCGCGATGTCTCACGCGCCGTTCCTCGGTGCCGCCGGCCCCGAGTTTCTTAACGTCGAGAATTTTCAGGAGTTGCCCAACCTGAAGGAGATTGGCGACATCTTTGAAGGGCCGCGATTTGCCAAATGGCGCAGTCTGCGGGAGGCCGAAGATTCTCGCTACCTTGGCCTGACCATGCCCCGCTTCTTGCTGCGTCAGCCCTATGACCCACTGGACAACCCGACCCGTACCTTTGTTTACCGGGAAGGGATCGACGGCAACCATGTCAACTACCTGTGGGGCAATACGTCGTTTCTGCTGGCCAATCGCATTACCGACAGTTTCGCTAGATACCGCTGGTGCCCGAACATCATTGGCCCGCTCTCCGGTGGCGCTGTGGATGATCTTCCCGTGCATTTGTACGAGTCGTTGGGCCAGTTGCAGGCCAAGATTCCGACGGAGGTCCTGGTGTCAGACCGCCGTGAATTCGAACTGTCCGAAGCGGGATTCATTCCGTTGACGATGCGCAAGGATAGCGACAATGCAGCCTTCTTTTCTGCCAATTCAGTGCAGAAACCGAAAATTTTTGCCAAGACCGCAGAAGGTCAGGCTGCGCAGACCAACTACAAGCTCGGTACGCAATTGCCGTACATGTTCATCGTCAACCGTCTGGCTCACTACCTGAAGGTGTTACAGCGCGAACAGATCGGTAGCTGGAAGGAACGCTCGGACCTCGAACGCGAGCTCAATAACTGGCTCAAGCAGTACATCGCCGATCAAGAAAATCCTTCGTCCGATGTACGTAGCCGTCGGCCATTGCGCGCTGCGCGCGTTGTCGTGCAGGACGTGGAAGGCGATCCGGGCTGGTATCAGGTGTCGCTCGCCGTGCGTCCCCACTTCAAATACATGGGTGCCAATTTCGAGTTGTCTCTCGTTGGTCGCCTCGACAAGGAATGAAAAAAAAGTCTTGGGCCACGCCTGGTACGTCCGGACAGGGCAGTCTGTTCGAGCGGCTCGATCCCGGACTCAGCCCGCGACGCCTGCGTACGAGTCAGGATCTGGCCGCCGAACGCATGCAGTCAATCAAGACCCATCTGGAATGGGTGCTCAATGCCAGGCAAGGCTGCTCTGCCAGCAGCCCTGCGCTGGGCCTGCCTGACTTCAATGATGTGGCTGCGGGCAGTACCGATCTGCGCCAGCAGTTGGGCGAACACATCCAGGCGGTGGTCACTGAGTTCGAGCCGCGGGTCAACGTGACCCGGGTTCAGGCGCTTGCAGATTCGGCTAGTCCGGTCGACCTGCATTTCCGCCTGTATTGCCTCATTCCGGTACGTAACGTACACGAGAGCATTGAGATCGACCTGGTGCTGCAGCACCACAACCGGATTGCAAGATTCTTGTAGTCCATCGAAAAATCGCCAGGGGCAGTAGCTGCAATGACATTACGTCGCAAGTTCCGTGAAGAACTGGACTATTTACGTCGCTTCGGTCGTGAGTTCTCCCATGACAATCCGCAGCTCGCTCAATTCCTCGGAGAGGAAAGCGCTGATCCAGATGTCGAGCGGCTACTGGAAGGTTTTGGTTTTCTCACGGCGAAGCTGCGGCTGAAGATCGAGGACGATCTGCCTGAGTTGACGCACTCGATGCTGCAACTACTTTGGCCGAATTACCTGCGTCCACTGCCGAGCGCCACCATCATACGTTTCGAGCCAGTTGAATCTGCGATCACGCAACGCCAGACCGTCCCCAGGGGGACTGTTGTGCTGTCACGTCCGGTTGACGGTATCCAGTGCAGCTTTCGTACCTGCACCGACGTAGACCTGTTGCCGCTCAGAATTGAGCACGTGAGCGATGCACACTCCCGCGAAAAATCCATCCTCACCATTGACCTGCAATTCCTTGGCAATAATCCGCCTGACCTCATGGACTGCGAGCGTCTGGATTTTCACCTGAGCGGCGACGACACCACAGCCCGGACGCTCTACCTCTGGATGGCCAGATACCTTGACAGGATCCGCGTCGAGATCGATGGCAAGCCCTTTACGCTACCCAGTCACCAGGTCTCGTTTCCGGGCTTTGCTCCGGAGGAAGCCTTGCTGCCATATCCGAAGAATGCGTTTGATGGATACCGCATCCTGCAGGAGTATTTTGTTTTCCCACAGCGCTTTCATTGCTTCCGCCTGAGCGGCTTGCAACCATTCTGGCCTTCCACCACGCAGAAGACATTGCGCCTCGCGTTTCATTTCAGCCGGCCGATGCCGCCAGGTATTCGTCTGCGCGACGATGACCTGTCGTTGTATTGCACGCCAGCGGTTAACCTGTTCGAGCATGACGCTGAACCCCTCAGGATTGACGGTAAGGTAGCCAGACAGCCCGTTTTCCCGACAGGCCAGCGTCCCGACGCCTACGAAATTTTCAGCATCGACGATGTCCGGGGCCTGCACCGCCAGGTCGAAGGGCGGCGCAGCGAACGACTTCGGGTTTTCCGTCCATTTGAGACGATGGCCCACGAGGTTGAGCATGCGGATGGCCGTAGCGCGATCTATTACCACACCCATATCAGCAATACGCTCAATGACATGGGCATTAACCACAGCGTCTCGTTCGTACGCGCCGATGACAGCGAATACGTGGCCAGCAGTGAAACCGTTTCGCTTTCGCTGACCTGCACCAACCGTGACCTGCCGCTAGCACTGGATGTCGGCGACATCTGCGAAGGCACCCAGACGGCGCCTCCTTTTACGACCTTTCGCAACATCACGCGACCCACCCCCTCTTATCGTCCAGTGCTGGATGGCGATCTACAGTGGAGCCTGATTTCCAACCTGTCGCTGAACTATCTGTCTTTACTGGCTGCGGAACCACTCAAGGCGGTGTTACGCGCCTACGATTTCGCGGCGCTACACGATATCCAGCACGCACGAGCCAGTAGCAAACGTCTGGCCGGAATCGGCGAAGCCAGCACCAGACCGATGGACTGGCTCATGAAAGGCTTGCCCATCCGCGGGCTGAAAACCGTGCTGAATCTCGACCAGGATGCGTTTCTCTGCGAGGGCGATCTCTACCTCTTTGGCAGCGTGCTGAGCCACTTTCTTGCGCTCTACGCCAGCATCAATTCGTTCCATGTCCTGGAAGTCGTCAACACTCGCAGCAATGAGCATTACGAATGGCCACTACAGACCGGCAAACAGCCTCTGATCTAGCCGCCGTGGAGGCTGTGCTCGCTAGCGCGAAGAACTATGACTTCTTCAGACTGCTGGAGCGACTGCATGCTTTCCACGACGATGACCTGGAAACCGTGGATCCTCTCGGGGAAGCCCAGCGGCGTATCCGTCTGAGCAGCTCTGCGGGGCTGGCATTTCCTGCCTCGGACATCAGCTTTGCCGCGCGCATGCCGGAAAGCTCGTCCAGCGAGTACCAGGTACAGGCGAATTTTTTCGGCTTGCACGGTCCTGATTCACCGCTGCCAGGGTACTACCTGGACCGTCTGGCCTATGAATACGGCCAGGGTATCGGGATTCGCCCCGCGTTTCTGGACTTTTTCCACCATCGCCTGCTGACGCTACTGCATCAGGCCTGGCGCAAGTACCGCTACCACGTGCGCTTTCGCCGGGAAGCGACCGATGGTTTCTCGCGCTATGTGTTCTCGCTGATCGGCCTCGGCAACAGAGACTTGCGTGGCGCCACGCCATTGCCCTGGAGCCGGCTTCTCGGATTTACCGGCCCGATCATCAATCGTGGACGCTCACCGTCGATGGTGGCAGGAATCGTCGCTGACTGCTTCGAACTGAAATCAGTGCAGGTGCGTGAATTCGAGGTTCGCTACGTCGATATCCCGCAGCCACAGCGCCTGATGCTGGGAAAACGCAATGGAAAAGTGGGCCAGAGCTTCATCGTGGGCAAGCGTGTCCGCACTTGCCATAACAAATTCACGCTCGTTATCTCTGGTCTCGACCAGCAACGTTTTCGCCGCTTCCTGCCTAGCGGAGAGGACTTTGCACGCCTGCGCAAGCTGATGGAATTTCTGCTGCGCGATCCGCTTGCCTATGACCTCGAATTACGCCTTCGTCCCGCCGAAGTCGCGCCCTTCAATCTTGGCCACACACGTGGCTCGCATCTGGGCTGGACCACTTTTGTCAATGGCGATAGCGCCGCTCGTTCACCTGTGCGTATCAAGGTTCGACTATGAACAAGCTGACTCTTCAACCCAGACCGTCCTCCATCGACGTGCAGTGCCTGGAGCTGGTCGTCTCCAATGCTCACGCACTGCGTGCAGGTAGCACGGGCCGTCATAGCTTCAGCCACGCGGGCGGCACCATCGGTAGCCGGGGCGCTGACTGGCTGCTTGACGATGGACAAGGCCAGGTGGAGGCGATTCATTGTGAAATCGCCTGGATCGACCATAGCTACTGCGTGCGCGACCAGAGCGGCGCCACACGGGTTAACGACACGACGACACCCCTGCGCCGTGGCGCTGCGGTCCGTCTTCGTGATGGCGATAAGCTGCATATTGGTGCCTTTGTGGTGATGGCGCATCTGCAAGCCCCGGAAAAGCTGGGCGCCAGTCAGCGTTCACTGGCACAGCACAGTATTGGTGAGCTGCTCAACGAACCCCCTGTTGGCCTGCAACCCGTTAGCGGAACGGTCATCCCACTGGAGACCACGACGCACAAGGCGGATTTCAGCGCTTTCGATGCGTTAGCGGCCAAATCCAGCGCCACGGATGAACTGGACCCACTCGCCGCCCTGGATGCGGCGCAGCGTAATCCTCCTGAAGCCGTGCCAGGTGCCGACCCGCTTGATCACACGCACTACGGCCTGAGCCCGAGCCACACCCAGGTCGACCATGCCCGTACCCGGTTCGAAGCCATATCGGGTTCACCCAGGACTCTTTCAGGAGCTTCCCCGATGCCGCAGTCCCTCCCGAAAACCGGTGATATCAACCTGTTGCTTCAGCCCCTGATCGAAGGGCTCGGTGCCGCCGTTGGTCCGATGGACCATCAGGAATGTCAGCGGTTATTGCTGGAAGCAGGCAAGGCGTTAGCCGCAGCGATTCGCGGAATCGCTGCGCTACAGGCTGCCGAAGACAGCAAGCAGCGCTATCTCGCACCCTTGTCCCGCACGCTTCAGCCCATCGAGGACAACCCTTTGCGCCTGGGGCTCGACTACCCCGATACCGTACGAGCGCTGTTTTCTGCTGGGCGCAGCGTGGTGCATCTGTCACCATCTGCGGCTATCGGGGAAAGTCTGGCCCAGGTGCATCGGCATCAGATAGCGATGACCCAGGCCATCGAAGCCGGCCTTCAGGCTTTGCTCCGTGCGTTCGCGCCCGGCCAGTTGCGCCAGCGCTTTGAGCGCTACCAGCCGGGGCCGGCCGCACAAGCCGGGGAGAAGGACTGGAACTGGCAGATGTACACCCATTACTACAACGAGCTGTCCTCGCCCCGCCAGCAAGGTTTCGAGAAACTCTTCTGGGAAGTCTTCGAGCAAGCCTACGACCAGACCCTGCGTCTGGAGTCACGATGAGGAAGGCTGCATGCATACTGCTGCCGCTTTTGCTGCTGAGTGGCTGCGGAATCGGTAGTGCGCTGAAAAAGACCGGACAGGTGCTGCTCAACCCGTCAATCCAGGTCGGCTCCAATGACGACCAGCCGACCCAGGTTGCGCTGAGCCTGTACGCGGACCACGACGTTAATCCCAATGGCCAGTACCAGGTTCCCGACCTGGATGCCCAAGACGCCGGACTGAATGACGATGACGGCCCCTATACGGTCCGCTTTGTCAGTGATAACAAACCGGCGTTGATCAACAACCTGTACCGCTTGCTCGAACATTTGCAGACCGACGTTGATCCCACTGGCTTCGTCGCAGTGCCAGCGACCGCGGCACTGTCCGGGCCGCAGGGTATCGCGCTGCGTGCTCCATTGCCGGCGACGGCTGATATCGCGGATCCACCGGATGCAGCACCTGTTGGTCAGGCAGATGAAGCAGAGGATAGCGACGAGCCGGAACTGGGCCAGTACGACGCCCATGGCCAACGGCGCAGCTTCGCACCCTCTACCGCGCAGGCGGCTCCAGCCAAAGCGCCTGGCACGCCTGTCGCGTTCAAGCTAGTGCAACTCAAGGACGATTCGTTGTTGCTGAATGCTGATCCAGACCAGTTGCGCAAGGAACTGAAAAAGGTCTTGGGAAGTACTTACCTGGACGCGGACGACTATCTGCTGCTGCCCGGCCAGTTCAAGTTCGTCCCGTTCCGCGATATTCGGAGTGACACGCGCTTCCTCGCAGTGATCGCCTATTTCCATGATGCCAATGCCGTAGCGTGGAAGGAGATCATTCCGCTGGAGCCGAAGGGACACAAGTACTCGTTGCTGGTCATGCTGAGAGGAACCCGCGTGAGTATCACCGATGAGAGAAGACCCGCAACGGCCAGTGTGTCCGCACTCACACCAGTATCCGTAGCCTGCCCGGTTCCGCCTGCCCGCACCAGGAAGCGGCCTGCTTCGCGGCCTTCCGCCCCATCATTTCCACCGCTGCCTGCGGCGTCTTCGCTTCCTGGTCTGCCGCCCTTATCCGCCTTACCTCACACTCAGGCAACACCATGACTTCACGTAACCCCGTACTCTGGGGCGAAGGGCTGTTCGTTCAGCCCCAGCATTTCCAGCAGCAAGCTCGTGCTGCCGAGTACCAGCTTAACCAGCGCCTCAGCGGCATCAGTGACCATCTCTACGGTTTCAGCGAACTGGAGATCAACCACGAGTATCTGGCTTTCGGCAAGGTGGCCATCGTACGCGCCCGTGGCGTGATGCCTGATGGCACAGTCATCGACATTCCTGGTGAACAGCCAGCGCCTGAGCCGCTGGCAATCACCGATGCCAGCATCGCCAACCAGACGGTCTACCTGACGTTGCTACTCAGGCAGGAGAGCGGGCTGGAAGTCCGCTGGCCTGACACTTACGACAATGCCCGTTATGTGACGCGCACGGAAGCCGTTAGCGACACGCATAGCCTGGAGGGTGACCGCCATCCAGTGGACATGATCATTCCCAATCTCCAGTTCGCGCTGGAACAGCAGGATCGCAGCGCCTATACCGGAATCGCTATGTGCCGCATCCTTGACCGCCGTCCTGACGGCAGTCTGGTGCTGGACGAAGATGGCTTTTATCCGACTAGCCTGTCGTTAAACGCGATTCCACCGCTACACCGTTTCGTCGGCGAAGTCGCCGGACTCATGCGTGAGCGCGCCAAGAGCATCGCTGAGCGTATTGGCTCGGCAGGGCAATCGGGCGTCGCCGACATCACCGACTTCAACCTGTTGCAAGTAATCAATCGCCTGCAGCCCTGGTTCACCCATCTGGCGCGTCAGCGCCATGTCCATCCCGAGAATCTTTACATTGCCTTTAGCCAGGCCTGCGGCGAGCTGGTCACCTTCACTGACGATGGCCGGTTGCCCCAGGAATATCCGGCCTATCAACACGATGACCTGCGTGCGTCGTTCCGCCTGCTGATGAGTACGCTGCGCCGGGCCTTGAGCACCGTGCTGCAGCCGAGGGCCGTGTCCTTGCCCATCGAGGATCAGCGCTATGGGACGTACACAGCCGACGTGCATGACCCCAGCCTCATCCCGACTGCCGAATTCGTGCTTGCCGTGCGCGCCCGCATGCAGGCCGACGAGCTGCGGCAATTATTTGTCCAGCAAGCCAAGGTCACCTCCAAGGAGCGGCTGAGTGAGCTCGTCAGCCTGCAATTGCCTGGCATCCCCCTCAAGCAGTTGCACGTGGCGCCACGGCACTTGCCCTATCACGCTGGTTTTATCTACTTCGAACTCGACCGTAGCCATCCGGCGTGGCAGGTCATGAGCCAAACCCAGAACGGCTTCGGTTTCCACGTGGCCGGCGACTTCCCCGAACTCGAAATGCAGTTCTGGGCCATCCGGAGCCAATGACATGACGATGACTGTTGCCGTAGACGACCCGCGCAGTGTGCGTTCCCGCCCGGTGCCAGACAATGGTGCCGACGTGCAGGCCCAGGCCGTGGGCTATGACCGGATCGAACAGTTCAATGGCGACCCGGACTTGAGTTTCCAGTTGCGTGGCCACGGCTGGAATCCCCTGGTGGATGGCGCCGAGCCATTGTTCGGACTGGTCATCCGCCTGCGCCGGCTGGACCGCTACAACGATGTGGGGCGTCTTTACGAAACCGTGCGCGACCAGATCAGCGCGCTGGACGATGAGATCCGCCAGCATCATTACGATAGCGCGACTCAACTGGCTTACCGTTACGCGCTGTGCGCCTTCATTGACGAAGCCGTCATGGCCACTTCCTGGGGTGGGAGCAACTCGATGTGGGCCAGGCGTTCCTTGCTCAGTCACTTCCACAACGAGACTTGGGGTGGAGAAAAGTTTTTCACCGTGCTCACCCGCATGCTCATGGAGCCTGCCAAGTACCGCGACGTGCTGGAATTCAAGTATCTGTGCCTGTGCCTGGGATTTACCGGCAAGTACGGCGTGCGCAACAACCGTGATGAGTCGCTGAACATCATCATCGACAAGCTCCACCGTGCTCTGCGTGGGCTACGCGGTGATGCTCCGGAAAAGCTCACCGATGCCGAACGCAACATCGCCACGCGGCGCTATCGCCTGGGCACGCTGCTGCCTTGGTGGACGCCTTGGGCGTGCGCTCTTGTGGTGCTGATCGGAGCCTTCCTCTACTTCACTCTCCAGCTGGATAGCAGCACCGGACAGGTACTGCGCGCGCTGGACGCGACGCTCAAGCGCTAGCGCAGGTATGCCGCGATGCCTATGCCCGCTGACAACCATACAAGCGATGAGGGTAGTACGCATCGCACGCCATTCCATCTGCTGAGGAGAATTCCATGGCCCGACAATCCGACATGCGCTTTACCTTCAGTGCGGGCGGAATCGACTTCGATGTCATCTCGTTCGAACTGGAAGAAGGCCTCAGCCAGACCTTCGTGCTGTCGCTGGAGCTGGCAAGCACTAACCCGGCGGTTGATTTTGGTGCGGTACTGGATCAGGCCGCACAGCTCACCATCTGGCGCCGCGACCAACCGGTGCGCCTGGTGTCAGGCCTGGTCAGCGAATTTGACCAAGGCGAAACCGGTTTTCGCCGCACCCGCTACCGGGCACTGGTCGAGCCCCGGCTCGCGCGTGCCGGGCTATGCGCCGACTGGCGCATCTACCAGCAGCAGAGCGTGCCGCAAATCATGGCAGCGGTGCTCAAGGAACACGAAGTCACCGATTACGGGCAGCTTGTCACCCAGCAGCACCTTCCGCGCGAATATTGTGTACAGGCGGGAGACAGCGATTTGCATTTTCTGGCCAGACTGGCTGCCGAGGAAGGCTTTTATTACGCCTTCCTGTTTCCCGAATCCGGCCACCAGTTGATCCATGGCGACAATCTCTATGTATTTGGCGCCATCGAAGGCGGCCCTGTGGATTACAACGCGCAACCGGGGGGCGATCAGCCTGGTCCGGCGCTGTGGCGCTTCCGCTATGGCGAACGGGTGCGAACGGCCCGCCAGACCCAGCGCGACTACACCTTCAGGAATCCAGTCTATAACCAGCAACATCAGTCCGACGGCCCCCAGCTTGAGCACCAGGGGCAGGACTACGAGGTCTACCAGTTTCCTGGCCGCTACAAGGCGGACGAAGCCGGCCAGCCCTTTACCACGACCCGCCTGCGGGGGCTGCGTGGCGAAGCACGTCTCGCCGAAGTGGAAGGCGACGATGCGCGTCTGGTGCCTGGGCTGGCCTTTGATTTGACAGGCCATCCACGCGCTGACCTTAACCGGGGCTGGCGCACGTTGCGCATCAGGCACCGTGGCATTCAGACCACCAGCCAGGCAGAGGAAAGCGCAGGAGCAGAGCTGGGTACCCACTACAGCTACGTTGCAGAACTGATTCCCGATGACGTTGAATGGCGTCCCCAGCTACTAGACAAGCCGCGCATTGACGGACCGCAGGTTGCCATCGTCGTCGGCCCTCCCGGTGAAGAAATCCACTGCGACCAGTGGGGCAGAGTCAAGGTCCAGTTCACTTGGGACCGGCTGGGCAAATCCGACGAACACAGCTCCTGCTGGATCCGCGTGTCGCAAAACTGGGCGGGCGCCACCTGGGGGCACATGGCGATTCCCCGCATCGGCCAGGAAGTGCTGGTCGGCCATATCGACGGCGATTGCGACCAGCCACTGGTTATCGGCCGAACTTATATGGCGCTGCAACTACCGCCGTATGAACTGCCCCGGCACAACATTCTCAGCACCATCAAGAGCAAGGAACACAAAGGCGGGCGCAATAACGAACTGCTGTTTGACGACACGCGTGGCGAAATCAGCTCCAGCCTGCGCAGCGACCAGGGGGCCAGCGCGCTCAACCTGGGCTATCTGGTCCATCCGCGCCAGGGCGGCGGCAAGGCGCGCGGCAAAGGCTTCGAACTGCGCACCGACGAACACGGTGCGGTGCGCGCCGGCGCCGGGCTGCTGCTCACCACCGAGCCTCGCCCCATGGCGTCCGGGCACCACAAGGACCTGAAGGAAACAGCGCAGCGGCTGGAAGTGGCTGGCGAGCAGCAAGACGGCTTTGGCGCGATGGCCCGCGAAGTCCAGGTGCAGGAGACTGGCGATCAGGACCTGGTCGCCCGGGCGTTGCTAAAGCAGCATAAGGGTATCGTGGGCAGCGGGTCCGGGAGCCCGGACAGCAACAATTTCCCCGAGTTCGAAGAGCCGCATCTGATGGTGGCGAGTCCGGCAGGTATCGCGCTGAGCACGCCAGGCTCCACCCACATCGCCACGGGTGCGCATATTGCGCTGAGCAGCACCGAACACATCAGCCTCACCAGCGGCAAGCGGCTGCTGGCCAGTGCGAGCCGCGGCATGCGCCTGTTCGTGCAAAACCTTGGCTATCGCCTGGTGGCTGCCGCTGGAGACATCGATATCCGTGCGCTGAAGGACAGCCTCAACCTGCTGGCCAAGCTCAATATCACGCACACCGCAGACCGCATTACGCTGAACGCGAAGACTGAGCTGGTCATCAACGGCGGCGGCAGCGCCACGGTCTACAACGCTGGCGGGATTACCCACCAGACCAGTGGCAAATATACCGGACATGCGGCCAGGTTCAGCTACACCGGCCCGAAGAACCGGGCGACGAGTTTTCCAGCACCGCCCAAGCCTGGTCAGGGGAATCTGGAATTATTTCACCGCTATGACAGCAGTTTCGCCAATGGTGCCGGCATCGCAGGCGGCACTTACGAGGTCGAAGATGCTTTGGGCAAAGTGTTCAAAGGCAAGCTCAACGATGCCGGACACAATATTGTCTCGGGCGCAGCTCCCGGACCTGCACGGGTTCAATACGGCAAGGATCCAGCGGACACCTTTGCTACTGCCAGCTATTTTGGTGGGCCGACTTGGCCGGCAGAACCCCAGCAAGGTATTACACAGCGAGCCCAGGCCTTGGCGAGTTCCCTGGTTGCCGCCCAGCAAACCGTGACCAGTCAGTCTGTTGCCAACGTCCTGGGCAACCTGGACCAGGGAGTAGGCAATCTTATGGGCGCAGATCTTGCTGTGGCGGGTCAACTGGCGGCCTCGACCAGTGTCGGCAAGGCATTGACCAGTGCCGCCAGACTGCTGGGTTCGGCACGCGCAAAAATGCAGAACGACATTCCCTCGGCTGCAGACGCGGAGGGCTGGTTGACCGGTGCTGCAGGCGCTCACACTTATGCTGGGCCAGGCGCTGTTAAGAAGGTAGCCCCGATCCAGGAGATGTCCACGCCGGGCTTCCGTGCATGAATGGGTCGGGGCTCGATATGACGACGCAAATAGGCGCGAGCTCCATGCCCCACTCCTTGATGCCTTCGCCTGACGCATCGCTGCCGTAAGGCCATGCCTTATCCCGGATTTGAGTACTCGTTTATGAATATGTCCACCAACATCGCTGTCCCATCGCGCACAAGACAGGTCGCCGTCGTGCCCGTGAACCAGATCCAGCCACGTGACGTCGCGCGCAACATCAAGGCCTTTGATGACTGGCTGGTTGGTATCAGTGACGGCACAGTTACGCTGGAAGACGTACGCAGAACCGCAGGCAACGTCCCCACGCTGCGCAACATCCTGCCGTTGGCGGACTTGTTGGGCGATATCGTCATGCTGTTACAGAATCCACAGCGCCAACCGCACGACTGGGCTGGCCTTGGTATCAACCTGCTGGGGGCCTTGCCGGCGCCAAATACTGTAGCCGCGCGCATGAGTTTGCGGCCAATGCTGTACCTCACTGGTCAGGCGTTGGAAGCGGGTGGCGAACAGCCCCTGAATGAATCGTTGCTCGCCACCTTGGCGACCCATCTGAACACCAGCATCAAAGGCGAACTCGACGACTTTGTGCAGCGCGCTAAAGCGGCACTGCCCAGTTTCCTCGACGAGGCTGCTACCCTCGGCCAGGGCTTGGTCATGGACTTGGCGAACGGCCTGGATGCGCTGGCATCCGGCAAACCGGGCATTCCGGTCAGCGAGAGAGGCACAGCGCAGAGCGCCGCTGCGGACAGCCAGTCCTGGCGCGATCCCGCCAGTGTTTTCTCCAACGTCTACGATGCGGCATTCCAATTTCACAAACGCTCGGCCAAAGACAGCCTGCATGCCGGTGCCGGGTCTATCTCGTCGGCATCGCCAGCGGGTGGGCGTGTGATGGCTGGGAAACTCCACGGCTTTGCTCTGGAACTGGCCATGCAGGTTCGGCAACTAGCCGACGCGGGAAAATCGCAGAGCTTGGGTTGGACGCTCGCGCAGCTCGAACAGGCCTTGGCCACGCAAGGTTCAGGCCTCGGGCAAAGCGCCAACGTCAAACCGGCCGTCACCAGCGTTAGCCAATCCAGTCGGCCCGGGCAACCTTTGGAAGCATGCGGCGCGGAAGGGCCGACCTCGCAGGATCCCATCCCGTGCAAGAACTGCGCTGCGAGCGGAACGGGCAGCAGCATTAGCTTTACCACCGGCAGCGAAATGATCGCCCACACAGACTTCCATCTCCCGGGGCCATTCCCGCTTGCCTGGACGCGCACCTACCGCTCAAGTCTTGGCGCATATGACAACGGCGAACTGGGCGCACGATGGATTACGCCGTACACCACGCGCTTCGATGTGGACGGCAAAGGCCTGCGCTACCACGGCGCCGACGGCCGCATCATTGACTATCCACTGCCCAAGGTCGGCGGCGTGCACGATGACCGTATTGAGGACATCACTCTGGTGCGGGTCAGCGAACACCGCCTGGTCCTGTGCCGCGGCTACGAATACCGCGAAACCTACCAGCGCCACAGCGAGCGTTACCTGCTCGTGCAGGTCGAACTGCGCGGTGGTGTGGGCCTGCTCCTGGGCTACGACCACCGCGTGGGCGAACGCGTCGTGCTCTCCGATCTCGTCACCTATCAAGATGACCCGAGCCAGCCGCATACCCACCTGGGCACCGACGTGGATGCCCACGGTCGCATCACCGGCCTGTGGCTTATGGGAGAGACGACCCCTGAGCGCCGGCTGAGCCTGTACCACTACGACGAGGCCGGCGACCTCACGCTGGCCCAGGACGAAAACACCGCTGTCTGGACCTACACCTACCAGCACCACCTGATCACCCGCTACACCGACCGCACCGGCCGAGGCATGAACCTCGCATGGCAGGGCGAGAGCACCGATGCACGCGCCGTGCACGAGTGGGCCGACGATGGCAGCTTCGAAATGCGGCTGGAGTGGGACCCGAACATTCGCCTTACCTACGTCACCGATGCCCATGGCCAGGAGACCTGGCACTACTACGACAGCCAGGGCTACACCTACCGCGTCGTGCATCCCGACAAGCGTTCCGAGTGGTTCTACCGCGACGCTGCCAAGAACGTCATCCATCACACCCACACCGATGGCAGCGCAGACCGCTACGCCTACGACGAAAACGGCAACCTGCTGGAACACATCCGTGCGGACGGCACCACAGTGCACTACGCGTGGAATACAAAAGACCAGCTCATCAAGATCAGCGATGCCGAAGGAGGACTCTGGCAGCGCGACTACGACACGCGCGGCCGACTGACCGAAGTCATCGACCCACTGGGCAACAAGACCGAATACGCCTACAACCTGATGGGCCTGCCCATCGGCATTACCGATGCCAACGGCCGGCAAAAGCAGCTTGAGTACGACACTAACGGACAGCTCACGCGCTACGTAGATTGCTCTGGCAAGGTCAGCACGTGGACCTATGACGAGCGCGGCCAAATAGTCCAATTCACCGACGCCTCAGGGCAGGTTGCTTGCTCCCGCTACGAGGCAGGCCAGCTCGTAGCGGTGCAGTTCTCCGGCAACGCTGAACACCGGTTCGAGCGTGATGCCGAAGGGCGGCTCCTTGTCTATACTGACCCGCTGGGCCGCCGTACCCGGTGGAGCTATACCGTCGCGGGTCTGCTGGGCCAGCGCGTGGATGCCAGCGACCAGACCGTGCATTACCACTGGGATAAACTGGGGCGCCTCGTGCGCCTACGTAACCAGAACGGCCGAGACTCTGAGTTTCGTTATGACTCGGTTGGACGCCTGCTCGCGGAGACTGGCGTCGACGGCGCCACCACTCGCTACGAGTACGACCCGCGTAGCGGGCACCTGTCGAGTGCCGTCAACGGACAGCGCATCACCGCCTACCTTTTCGACGAGCGGGGACGCTTGATCGAGCGCCGCGCCGCGCTGAAAACTGGAGAATCCATTCCGCGCGATGCTGATTGGCAGATCGAGCGCTTCGCTTACGATGGCAACGGCAACCTGGCGCTGGCCAGCAACGCCGACAGCCGCCTGCAATGGTTCCACGACGCGGCTGGCAATCTGGTGCGCGAGCACCAGCACTATCGCTGCCTGGGTAAGCCGCTGGTCGCTGTGTGGCTCCACGAATACGACACGCTCAATCAGCGAACCGCCACTGTGCGTCCAGACGGTCACCGGGTGAACTGGCTCATCTACGGCAGCGGCTATCTGCTGGGGCTGCAACTGGATAATCATGAACTGTCCAGCTACGAGCGCGACGACCTGCACCGCGAAGTCGCACGCCTGCAAGGCAACCGCCTGCTACAGACACAGAGGTGGGATGCGCTGGGCCGCCTCAGCGAACAGGTGCTGGCGCGCGACGGCCTTAAAGACCTACAAGGCCAAACCGATGGTGGTCGGCTGCTGGTGCGCCGTTATCACTACGATGCCGGCGGACAGCTCACCGGCATCAATGACACGCGACGCGGTGAGTTGCGCTATGGCTACGACCCGGTGGGCCGATTGCTGGAGGCACAAAGCCTCCTGGGTGTGGAAACCTTTGCCTTCGATCCAGCCGGCAACCTGATCGACCCGGCCGAGCGGCGGGAAGCCGAGCGCCAGCGTATGCCAAGCCCGAAAGCGCTGGACAACCGCCTCAAGCAGTACGGCGGCACCCACTATCAGTACGATGCCTGGGGCAACCTCGCCCACCGCTGGACGAACGGGCAGGAGAGCCATTTCACCTGGGACCTGTTCGACCGGCTCACGCACTACGAAGACGAACGCCTGCAAGCTGACTATGGCTACGATGCGCTGGGCCGTCGGCTGTACAAACACACCCGGGCGCACTACGAGGAGCGACGTGAGGCCGGTGCGCAGTGGAACCGCGCAGAGCGCCTCAAGGTGAATCGCCAACACCAGTGTGGCTTCACGCTCTACGGGTGGGATGGCGATACCCTGGCATGGGAAAGCACCATTGCCGATGAAGATGGCTTTGGGGCCCGTACCACGCACTATGTCTACGAGCCCGGCACCTTCGTACCAGTGGCACAGGCGGTGCGCGCAGACGCGATCCTGCTGCAGGATGAGCCGCGTTACGGCGCACACTATCTCCGCGACAACGACCCTCTCTGGCTACCACTGCCACCCGCCCCGGCCATCGACAGCCTGGCCTGGTACCAGTGCGACCATCTCGGCACGCCGCAGGCGCTGACAGATTCCTCGGGCAGGATCATCTGGAATGCAGAGCAATGTGTGTGGGGAACCGTAGAGGAATCGTCGGGTAACACGGCCAACACCGCACGAATGGCTAACCCGATCCGTTTCCTCGGGCAGCATCATGATGCTGAATCGGGCTTGCACTACAACCGCTACCGCTATTACGACCCGGACGTCAGGCGTTACGTCTCGAAAGACCCGATCGGGCTACGCGGCGGCTACAACCTGTATGCCTATGTGCGGAACGCGCCAACGATGCGTAGCGATCCGTTGGGACTGCAGGTTCTAGGTGGGTTTCTTAACATGCCCGGAGTGCGGGCACGTGCATCAGAGATGCACTGGAGAATAGAGCAGGGACAGAGCAATGAACAAATCATGCGGGAAATGTATCCGATGCCACGGCCAATCTTGACAGGTGAATGCCGCGCTTCCGGTAGTTATGCCGTAGGAATGGGCGCGGGTGTTGGCGTTGCGGCGAATGAAATATCTGGCCCAAGTGGACAGTTCAATCTCTTGACAGTCGGTACGGGCGCTCGCGCAGCCGCTTCTTGCGGATTCAGGCTTCGAGATCCAGATGCCCAAAACCTGCCTGTTTCAGTGGGTGGGGGAATGGGCTTGGGGATTTTCACCATCGAAGTGCAGCAGACAGATGGATGGCCTGAGCTCTACATAGGACTGGGACCCAGCATTGGAGTGGATGCTAAAACCCCCGTTTCACCGGCTATTTCCGTACCTTTGTACTAGTCCTCCATGTTTGATGCCGCAAAAATTTCTCCATACGAAAACAGGTCATGAAATGCTAGAAAGCTACACGTGTGAAGATATTAAAACTATCAGAGTCGCATTATTTTTTATTGCGGGAATTTTTGTATTTACTGGAATTTTTATATCACACTGGTATTGCAAGAAAAATAATATAAAGATCAATAAATTCTCAGGTGTATTTGAAATGATGCGGCACGTTTATGGATTTAAAAATAAAGTATTCTCAATTGTTTCGCTGATTTGTTCCTATGGGGGAGCATTGGTGGCTGCCTCATACATAGTGTTTACGCTGTTGGCGCAGAATCACGGCTGTGTTCATGGAGGCTAAGGGTTATTTATTACTTATTGGGCTTTGTCTCTCCAGGAGGACGTCATTTATTAAGCGCTGAAGATGAAGAAATGAATTCGTATTTATACCTTTTTGGGTTTTATGGAAATCAAGGTTTGTGACTCGTGTAATTGATGTAATCTCCGGAAGGAATAATTGTAATGCTGTTCTTTATTCGAAAACTGGATGGTATGTGCGAACGACTTCGGCGTATGAAGTGGGGGGTGATTGTCTTGGTTATGTTGCCAGGCTTTGTTTATGCCAATCTCATGCCCCGCGTATGCCTGGTGCCTGGATACGTGCCCAGCGATTCCGAAATTGTCGTCTTCGAATCGATCGTGTCCGATGACATGCGCAATTTCAGGTTGGGGCGGGAAACCGTCGCCGCGAATAAACTGAATGTCGCGCTTATCAGTGATTCAGCAAGCGAAGTGGCGCGCGCCTACGCCAAAAACCGGACAGAGGCCGACCGCCTTTACTCGAACAAACGCGTGTTGTTGTCTGGCGAGATTGCAGCGGTGTATCAGGAGACGGTCAGCGAGACCTCGGTGGTTTTTGCCGGGACTGGCACGCTTCAGGTGCGTGCCCAGCTCAAGACAAACTCTGCCGTCCTTATCCGCTCCCTCAAACAGGGTGACAACGTAGTTTTAGGTTGCATGCCTGCCAAATCAGTCAAGGGCGGCGTGCAGTTCAAGGACTGCATCTCTGGGGAAGAAATGGGGACTTTCGTCTGGAATACGTTGCGGGGCTATCTGGCTGACTTCTATCAGGGCAAGCGTCCTGCGGATATCACCATCCCTACGATGGCTATTAACATCGCGCTCTTCGCACAGGTCTTGCCTCCCGACAGTGGTTGCCCGGACGACATGGCGCGATGCGACGCCGCCTTCGAGGCGATGCCCCCTATCGAATCGCACATGACGCAAGCGGTGATTAGGCGTTTTCAGGATGCTGGCCTCAACCTTGATCATTACGCGGAATTGCATAAACGCCAGATGGAAAGTACCGCATCAGGTGGTACTCACGAAGAAACTGGAGCGATGCCACATCCGGCTTCGGATGCGTGCAAATAGCGACCAAAGAACGGGGGCAGGTTCACTTCATGGTGGGCCATCAAGTTCCGTACCGATATTTTAAAGTGTCTATGTGTGAGCTGATTCAGTTCATCAGAATACTTATCTTCGTGGTTTGCGCGGTGATGATAGCTGGCGGCGTTATTTTGGCGTGCCACTTTTGTAAGAGTCGGGGAATCGACATGAATACATTTTCTGGAATGTTTGAGATGTATCGCCGTGTTTTCACGTTTGAGAGCAAAGCGTTCTCCATAGCTATTCTGGTTTGTATGTATGGGGCGGCTGCTTTGATTCTAACGGTTTTTTCGCTTACTGCCTGGGGTGTGGGCCATGGATGCGAATTTCCTCTTGCTAGAAAGCAGGTGCGATAAGTCAATCGATTTAGGTGAAGCCATGTTCGACACCATTCCTTTGTTTCTATTCACGAAAGCGAGCCTTCGAGCTAAATTTTGCGTGATGCTGATTATGGCGCTTGCTCCGGTGCTCTGCGCTGCCGAAGGTTATGTTCCCAGTGAAGTTGAAACGGCTCTTCTAACGCTCATCCGACAGGACGATGTGCGTGCTTTCGGCGCGGGACAACAGAGCTATGCCGCGCAGGCCTTCAACATCGACGTTGCGACAGCACCAGAAATCGCTCGCGTCTACGAAAGTGGAGATGACGTCAAAGCCAATCAACGGTTTCTCAGCAGGCGCGTGCTTGTGTCGGGCACCATCGATGCGGTGTGGGCCAACGGCCCTGATCGCATGGTACTTGCCTATGCCGACACCGGGGCAACGCAAGTGCGCGCGATGGCCCACGGTGAACAAACATTGCACATGACCGCATGGCAGGTGGGGAACAAAGTTGCGCTGGTCTGCACTGGCGCTGGCGGAACCTCCCGCGTTGTCACCTTTGACGATTGCGAGAACGCGGACAACGTTGCCCAGCGCGAATGGGAGCACCTGAATGCTTGGTTTGCCGATTTTTATCAAGGCAAATATGTGCCGAACATCATGGTGGTCACGATGGCCGTCAATGTTGCAGCGCGCGCCAGCAGGATGCCTGTTGATCACCATTGTGCTAGGAGTTCTGAAAAGTGTCGCGAGGCTGTGATGGCGATCGGTTCCCTGACCGACGATAAAGGTCTTTTGAAGGACGTCGTCCAGCGATTCGTGGCGCAGGGACTTGATTTGAGCTTGCTGGCCCCCGTGCAACTGAAGCCCTAGCCAGTCAAAGGACGGATTTGGGTTCACTCCCTGATGGGCCTTCAAGTTGCTGGCAATCGTACAAGCGATGCGGTAATTCGCATCGCACGCCATTCCATCTGCTGAGGAGAATTCCATGGCCCCGACAATCCGACATGCGCTTTACCGCGTATGCCAAGCCCGAAAGCGCTGGACAACCGCCTCAAGCAGTACGGCGGCACCCACTATCAGTACGATGCTTGGGGCAACCTCGCCCACCGCTGGACGAACGGGCAGGAGAGCCATTTCACCTGGGACCTGTTCGACCGGCTCACGCACTACGAAGACGAACGCCTGCAAGCTGACTATGGTTACGATGCGCTGGGCCGTCGGCTGTACAAACACACCCGGGCGCACTACGAGGAGCGACGTGAGGCCGGTGCGCAGTGGAACTGCGCAGAGCGCCTCAAGGTGAATCGCCAACACCAGTGTGGCTTCACGCTCTACGGGTGGGATGGCGATACCCTGGCATGGGAAAGTACCATTGCCGATGAAGATGGCTTTGGAGCCCGTACCACGCACTATGTCTACGAGCCCGGCACCTTCGTATCGGTGGCACAGGCGGTGCGTGCAGACGCGATCCTGCTGCAGGATGAGCCGCGTTACGGCACACATTATCTCCGCGACAACGACCCGCTCTGGCTACCACTACCACCCGCCCCAGCCATCGACAGCCTGGCCTGGTACCAGTGTGACCATCTCGGCACGCCGCAGGCGCTGATAGATTCCTCTGGCAGCATCATCTGGAATGCAGAGCAATGTGTGTGGGGAACCGACCCGTCCATCCAGTTAGTGGGTTCCGTGGAAGCGCTATGCCACGGCAAATCCCGGCGTCATGGCTCAGGAGCGCTCTCCAATAACTACGCCCAGCCCCTGGGGGGCGGGTCTTTTCCTGTTCAAGGGGAGCTTCATGGATAGCGTGACTGCAGACTTGTCCTACGGACGCCAGATTGCTGTGGTTCCGGTGAACCTGATTCAACCCGCAGATGTCGCGCTGAGTGTCAGTGCATTTGACAAATGGCTGATGGAGATCAGCGATGGCGTGATCACCCTGGAGCGGATCCGGAATGTCGCGGGGGCCATGCCGGTCCTGGGCAACATCCTGGCGCTGGCGGACGTGTTCGAAGACATCGTTACGCTGATGAAGGCTGATGCTCCTCACATGTTCGACTGGGTAAGCCTTGGCATCAACCTCATCGGCGTGGTGCCGTTGCCAGGGACAGCAGCGGCCCGCGTCAGCCTGCGCCCCACATTGCAGCTGGTGCGCCAGGAGCTGCGCCAGAATGGCAGGCAGCTCATTGGCGAGGCGCTCATTACGCTGCTGGCCAGCAACCTCAACGCCACCATCAAGGGCGAACTGGAAGATTTCGTCAGCCAGGCCCAGGCAGAACTGCCCGGGTTCATTGAAGAGGCTGCGAAGTTCGGTGAAAGGCTCATCATCGACCTGGCCGATGGCATCGACAACCTCGTCCTGGGCCAGCTCGACGCATCGGGCGATTTCAGGGAAGCTGACAGGCAGGTCTTCGAGGCCACCGGCAAACTCTGGCGCGACCCGGGCGGCATCTTCTCCAATATCTACGGAGCGGCCACCAGTTTTTACGCGGGGGTTGCCAAAAAAGGCGCCAACAAGGCTGCCGGGTTCATTCCAGAAAATATAGGCAAACTGGTACTGTCTCACACGGCAGATCTGCGCAGATTTTCTCCGAAACTCGGACAGCAGATCCGGAACCTGAGCGATGCCAACATGGAACAGGGCATCGGCTGGATTATCCAGGGCCTGTCTGTTGCCCTTGCCGCTCGCAGCAGCGCTGGCCACAAGCATGGCGCCAACGTCAGGCACGACACGACCAGCGCCAGCCACAACAGCCGCCCAGGACAACCTGTTGAACCACGCTCCGCTGAAGGCAAGGCGAAGCACGACCCCAATCCGCAGAGAAGCGGAGTCTGCCCGGCCACCTGCAACAGCATCAGCTTTGCCATGGGCAGCGAGATACTCCCGCATACCGACTTTATCCTGCCGGGTCCGTTTCCCATCGAGTGGACGCGCACCTACCGCTCCAGTCTGGAGGCCTACGATGAGGCCGAATTCGGCGCGCGCTGGATTACCCCATTCACGACACGCTTCGACCTGCACGGCGATGGCATCCGTTTTCATGCCGCCGATGGACGCAGCTTCGACTATCCGCTGCCCAGGGTCGGTGAGCTGCATGATGACCGTATTGAAGGTCTCACGCTGGTGCGCGTGAGCGAGCACAGCCTGGTTCTCTGCCGTGGCCATGAGCGCCGCGAAACCTACGAACGTCACGGCGAGCGTTTCCTGCTGGTGCGTATCGAGCTGCGCGGGGGAGCCGGCCTGCTGCTGGGCTACGAACACCGTACCGGTGAGCGTGTTGTGCTTTCTGACCTGATCACCTATCAGGACGATCCCAGCCAGGCGCACCTGCACCTGGGCACCCTGGTGGATGAGGCGGGCCGCATCACGGGCCTGTGGCTGATGGGCGAGGACGCCGCGCAGCGCCGCCTGAGCCTGTACCGCTACGACGAAGCGGGTGACCTCACGCTGGCCCAGGATGAAAACGCTGCCATCTGGACCTACCAGTACCAGCAGCACCTGGTGACCCGCTACACCGACCGCACCGGGCGCGGCATGAACCTCGAATGGCAGGGCCAGGGTCCCGACGCCCGCGCCGTGCATGAGTGGGCGGATGACGGCAGCTTCGATACCCGTCTGGAGTGGGACGGGAACATCCGGCTGACCTGCGTCACCGATGCCCACGGCCAGCAAACCTGGCACTACTACGACCACCTGGGCTACACGTATCGCATCATTCATTCCGACAGGCGTCAGGAATGGTTCTTCCGGGACGAGGCGAAAAACATCATCCACCATATCCACACCGATGGCAGCGAAGACCGCTACGCCTACGATGAAAACAGCAACCTGCTGGAGCACATCCGCGCGGACGGGACACGTGTTCACTATGCCTGGGATATGGCGGACCAGCTCATCAGGATCAGCGACGCCGAAGGCGGGCTCTGGCAGCGCGACTACGACACCCGCGGCCGCCTGACCGAAACCGTCGATCCGCTGGGCAACCGGACCGGCTACACGTACAACCTGATGGGGATGCCGATCGCCATCACCGACGCCAGCGGCCGGCAAAAGCAGCTGGCGTACAACGCCAGCGGCCAGCTCACACGCTACGTGGACTGCTCCGGCAAGGCCAGCGAATGGGTCTACGACGCCCGTGGCCAGCTGATGCAGTTCACCGATGCCGCAGGCCAGGCCACCCGCTACCGCCACGAATCGGGCCAGCTGGTGGCCATCCTGTATCCGGACGACAGCGCAGAGCACTTCGAGCGCGATGCCGAAGGCCGGCTGCTGGCCCACGTGGATGCGCTAAAGCGGCGCACCGGGTGGCACTACACCGGGGCTGGGCTGCTGTCGAAACGCGTGGACCCGGCCGGCCAGAGCCTGCGCTACCAGTGGGACAGGCTGGGCCAGCTCACGGCGCTGCGCAACGAGAACGGGCGCGATGCAGAATTCACCTACGATCCGGTAGGCCGCCTGCTGGCCGAAACGGGCTTCGATGGTGTCACCACGCGCTACGAATACGGGGACGCCACGGGTACGCTGGCGCGCGCCATCGAAGGCCAGCGCATCACCGCCTTTGCCTTTGACCCGATGGGACGGCTGACTGAGCGCCGCGCCGCGCTGCGAACTGGCGACACCCCGCCGCAGGAACAGGACTGGCAGGTCGAGCGCTTCGCCTACGATGGCAACGGCCATCTGGCACTGGCCAGCAACGCCGGCAGCCGGCTGCAATGGTTCCATGACGCGGCCGGCAACCTGGTGCGCGAGCACCAGCACTACCGCCAGCTGGGCAGGCCGCTGGTGGCGGTGTGGCAGCACGAGTACGACGTGCTGAACCAGCGCATCGCCACGCTGCGTCCGGACGGGCACCGGGTGAGCTGGCTGACCTATGGCAGCGGCCACCTGCTGGCGCTGCAGCTGGACGGGCACGAACTGGCCAGCTATGAGCGCGACGACCTGCACCGCGAGGTCGCGCGCCTGCAGGGCAACCGCCTGCTGCAGACGCAGCAGTGGGATGCGCTGGGGCGCCTGAGCGGGCAGGTGCTGGCGCGCGAGGCGCAACCGGGCAAACAGGGCCCGCCCGGACAGACGCCAGGCGGCGAGCGGCTGCTGGTGCGCCGCTACCGCTACGACGCCAGCGGCCAGCTCACGGACATCAACGACACGCGCCGCGGCCAGCTGGCGTACCGCTACGACCCGGTGGGCCGCCTGCTGGAAGCGCAGAGCCGTCTCGGCCACGAGACCTTCGCCTTCGATCCAGCCAGCAACCTGGTCGACCCGCAAGCGCAACGCGAGACCGACCGCGAGCACCTGCCACGGCCGAAGGCGCTGGACAACCTGCTCAAACAGTACGCGGGCACGCACTACCAGTACGACGCGCGAGGCAACCTGACCCAGCGCTGGCGCAACGGCGAGGCCTGCCGCTACACCTGGGACCTGTTCGACCGGCTCACGCACGCCGGGGACGGGCGTCTCGAAGTCAGCTACACCTACGATGCGCTGGGCCGCAGACTCTCGAAGCACAGCCAGGCGCACTACCAGGCGCGCCGCGAGGCGGGGCCGCACTGGAACCGCAGTGAGCGGGTGAAGCGCAACCGCGAACTGCAGTGCGGCTTCACGCTGTACGGCTGGGATGGCGACACGCTGGCGTGGGAGAGCCGGATTGCTGACGAAGATGGTCTGGGCGCGCGCACCACGCACTACGTGTACGAGCCGGGCCGCTTTGTGCCGGTGGCGCAGGCGGTGCGTGAGGAGGCGATTGCGCTGCTCGATGAACCGGTGTACGGCGACTACTACCGGCAGGACGAGGACCCGCTGTGGAGCCCGCCGCCAGCGCCGCCGTCCGTTGACAGCCTGGCGTGGTACCAGTGCGATCACCTGGGTACGCCGCAGGAGCTGACCGATGAACGGAGCGAGATTGCGTGGGCGGCGGAATACCGCGCGTGGGGTGTGGCGAAGGAAGCGATACGGAAAGCGTCAGAGGGACGTGCTGAACTGCGCACACCGGTCAGGTTCCAGGGGCAGTACCATGACCATGAGACTGGGCTGCATTACAACCGGTACCGGTATTACGATCCGGAGGTGGGGAGGTTTGTTGGCAAGGATCCTATCGGGTATGCGGGTGGACTCAATACGTTCCTCTATGCGAACAATCCTGTGCAGTGGGTTGATCCGCTGGGGCTGCAAAGGAAGCCAAGGGTTCCGCCACACATCTCACAGCAGAAACAGGCTGGTCATGTATTGGGTGCGCCGCAGTACGACAATCGCGTAAAGCAAGGTAAGGCGACCTCATGCTTTTGCGATTGGGACGACGCGATTCAGTACACAGATGAAGCATGGAATCAAGGCATCCCTGTTCCCGGACGCCTCAATGTGCGAGATCACGATTTTAAGACGCCCGTAGGTTTTGGCCCCAACGGGGGCACTCAATCGTCAGTGCGTGTTCACCAAGATAATACAGGAAAGATCCATGGACATCCCAAAGGCAAAGAAACCCCGTGAACTAGATTTTGATTGGGATAAATTCTCCAACTCTGTAATCGGTTCGTACGGTAGCTTCGAACATCCTGAGTATTTATTTACTCATCAGTGGTTTACGGAGAAAAAATATCCGGAGATGATGGATTTTATCAAGGAAAACTATCAATTCTCTGAGGACACGGAACCCAATACCGATGTGAGCTACAGCTTTATTCTAAAAAAAGGCAAACAGGATGCAATACTGAAGGTTTCGTTTGTTGGTCCATATTTCTATATGTCATCAATTTTGTCAGATGGAAGTCAGTCTGAGCCCGCTTATGATTTAACCGCAATGGATTTTAGATTTCCATTGCAAGAGTACTTACATCAGGCAGGATTTATCTGCACCACAAGTACTATTTTGTGCAAAAAGGTGCCGTTTGGAGGGCAGCGTGTCAGTGTGTACACAATCCTTTATTGTTATGAAGATGAGCCTTCGTGGGTTAAATGAAGTGCAATATTTATATATGGAAACTGTCGTTGCTGGTGCGCAGCTACCGTTACGACCCGGTGGGCCGCCTGCTGGAAGCGCAGAGCTGGCTGGGCATGGAGCACTTCGCCTTCGATCCGGCCAGCAACCTGGTCGACCCGCAAGCGCAGCGCGAGGCCGACCGCGAGCACCTGCCACGGCCGAAGGCGCTGGATAACCTGCTCAAACAGTACGCGGACACGCACTACCAGTACGACGCGCGGGGCAACCTGACCCAGCGCTGGCACAACGGCGAGGCAAGCCGCTACACCTGGGACCTGTTCGACCGGCTCACGCACGCCGGGGACGGGCGTCTCGAAGTCAGCTACACCTACGATGCACTGGGCCGCAGACTCTCGAAGCACAGCCAGGCGCACTACCAGGCGCGCCGCGAGGCGGGGCCGCACTGGAACCGCAGCGAGCGGGTGAAGCGCAACCGCGAACTACAGTGCGGCTTCACGCTGTACGGCTGGGATGGCGACACGCTGGCGTGGGAGAGCCGGATTGCTGACGAAGATGGTCTGGGCGCGCGCACCACGCACTACGTGTACGAGCCGGGCCGCTTTGTGCCGGTGGCGCAGGCGGTGCGTGAGGATGCGATCGCGCTGCTCGATGAACCGGTGTACGGCGACTACTACCGGCAGGACGAGGACCCGCTGTGGAGCCCGCCGCCCCCGGCGCCGTCCGTTGACAACCTGGCGTGGTACCAGTGCGATCACCTGGGTACGCCGCAGGAGCTGACCGATGAACGGAGCGAGATTGCGTGGGCGGCGGAATACCGCGCGTGGGGTGTGGCGAAGGAGGCGATACGGAAAGCGTCAGAGGGACGTGCTGAACTGCGCACACCGATCAGGTTCCAGGGGCAGTACCATGACCATGAAACCGGGCTGCATTACAACCGCTACCGGTATTACGATCCGGAGGTGGGGAGGTTTGTTGGCAAGGATCCTATCGGGTATGCGGGTGGACTCAATACGTATCAGTACACGCCGAATCCCACGGGATGGATTGATCCGTTAGGGTTGGAAGCGAAAGATCTCGGAGTTATTTATCGTGGTGGTGGTAAAACCCCAGTAAATTTGACTCCGCGTACGCAAGATGTAACTGGTTTATCGGCTAACGTTAATCCTATGCCGGGTAAAAATGTAGCTATTGACACTTCGAAGTTAAAGAAGCTTTGTGCTATTTGTGATAATAAGAAAACAGGACATATTTCGATAAAACCTAAGGATGCTTCGCAGATGACTGGCTGGATTAAAAGCAGAGCGGAAGGAGCAGACCATCCGTTAACAAAAAAAAAGAACTAGAAGAGGCAAAAAGAACTAGAAGAGGCTGTTGTTGGAGTGATCAAGAAATGACCGTGCGGAATATAAAAAGTGACATTGAATTTTTACTCAACCCTATAATGAATGTTTTGGATGAGTTTTGTAAATCCATTAAATTTTGCATAGATGGTTTGCTGGTAATTAATGGAGCATATGGAACGGAAAATTGTGATTTATTTGCATACGCAAGTATATTAAAACACAAAAATGGTGATGAAATAGCCATTGGAGTTTCAGTTGAAAATAAAGATGGATGCATAACGATTGAATCGGATGTGTCCGAAAGCTCGGGGCGCATAATTTTAGATGGACCATCTTTAAATGAGAAATTTATTGATTGGCCATCCTCCCATGAAGGGTGTGAGGTCTGGCTGAAAGAATTTAAAAAATTTCTTTTAGATGATTTTGATATTATTATTAATGAAATCAGGAAACTTCCTGATGAAAATCAGGAGTAAAGAAAAGAGTCGTTATTGAATTGCACCCCAAAAGTTGGATACCGATCTCCCTTTGGGGTGTTTTCATGGCGAAGTACGGCGATCAATTTCGGCTGCACCTGACGTTTGTGACCGATGCGCTGGGCTACACCACGCAGCAGTACTACGACATCGATGGCTACCCGTACCGGGTCGTGTATCCGGACCAAACCGGAGAATGGTTCTTCCGCGATGCGGCCAAAAACATCACCCACCACGCCTACCCTGATGGTGCTGAAGAACAGTTCACGTGGGACGCGCGCGGTAACCTGGCCTCGCACACGGCATGCGATGGCCGCACGTACTTCGTGCATGGCCGGCACGACATGCGGCGTGGCGCGAGCCGCTATGCGTATGACCCGCTCGGGAGGCTGACATGGGCACAGTCGTCGCTGGGGGTGGAGACGTTCGCGTTTGATCCGGCGAGCAATTCGTTTGAACGTGATGAACGAGATAAACACGGCATGGTCCTGTCCACCACCGGCACCTCGGTGCAAGCTAAAAATCATTAACAAAAACGCCAGCCAGAAAGTTAGCCTCATTCATCCTCATCGTCCTCTCCCAACTGCCTGGCCTTGAGCGGCACCCCATATTTCTTCACGAGTTCCGCCTTAAAGTCCGCCAATGTCTTGTGCTCATCACACAATGCATACAGACGTTCAAGCTGCACCGGCCAATCACGTAACTCTTCGGCAAAAATCTTCAGGCGCTCAACACTGTCGAGTGCCGCCGCGCTATCGCCATTCAGCGCCTGAAGCACCGCATAACGGCGCAAAACAGTCTCGCCAGGCAACAACGCAAGCGCATTCTTATGCATCGACAGCTTATGCGGCAGGCTCGCGGGCGTCATCGGCAGCAGTGTCGCCATGCCGTAATTACCCCACGCTCCGAACAAAAACGATGGCTCAGCACGATACTGTTCAACCGGATGCGCCCCGTAATACAACACCTCGGCTCGCGTGTAATCACGGTAGATGGGGTACAAGGCGACAAGTCCGGTCAGCACGACCAACCCATACACGCCACCCACGGCGCGGCCCGAAACCAGACGCAACGGCCGCGTCTCCAGCAAACCAAAAATAAACATTGCAGGAAGCAGGAAAAACAAATACTGCTGCGGATACTCCACGAGCGCATGCATCACCAGCACGCCAATCAGCGCCAAACCAAACACGCGCGCAGCCGTGTGCGGCGCCCGCAGCACACGAACTAGCCACGCACCAAGGCCAAGCAGGACAATCGCCAGTCCAATCAGGCCCGTCTTGGCCAGCAAATCGATAAAGATGTCATGCGCGTTATTGGCAATCTCGACCCCACCCAGCGTTTTCACGAGTTCCAGCTGATAACGCGGAAATTCGCCCCAGCCCACGCCGAGCAAGGGATGCGTGTAAAACATCGTCCAGCCGTACTTCCACAGCGCAATGCGCGGCGCAATCTGGCCTGCGTCCTTAAACCGGTCAGCGGCTGATTGCCCGAGATCGAGTTGATATCTGACATTGGCCCAGCGCACAGCCGCATTCACCGCGAAAAACAGCACTGCCAGTGCAACCGGTATGAGCCATTCACGATAGCGATGCAATGTCCCAGGCTGGCGCCGCTGTTCCAGCCATGCCATCCAGAACCCGGCGATGACAATCACCGCCATCTGCAACCACGGTCCGCGTGAAACGGTCAGCGCAAGCCCCAGTGCATAGACAATCGATAATGCTCCCCAGACGAGCAGGTTCAAACGTCGGGTTTGCACGAAGAGCAGCGCTCCGGCCATCGCAAACGCGATACAGGTGGCGAGGTGATTGGCCTGCGCCATATTGCCAAACGGTCGCCGCCCAACAAAAACGTTGTATGCAACGACAAACGGCGTGACCTTGGATTCAAGGTGAAAAAGCTGAATAACCTGGCAAAACACGGCGAACAGACCGCCCAGCATCAGCGCCACTGCTGCCCAGCGCAAGGCGGTTTCAGCCAGCTTTGCCCGGGCTAAGGTATAGCCCGCCTGAGTCGCCATCCATGCCACGAGCAGGCAACCCGCACCCAACCAATTCATCGAAGCACGAGCTGTGGGCAAGACAAACGATTGCGTGACGATCAGCAAGGCAAATACCAGCGGCACAAGCGCAACGACGGGTGCGGCAAACGTCATGCGTGGCCGTGCAGTGCCGGCGAGCAACGCAACGGCAGCTCCCGTCAGCAGATACAGCGCTAGCGCGGTGAACTCAGCGTAAAACGTGGGAATCGGATAGGTATGGCCAACGATCGTATAGGGAACAGTCAACGCCAATGCCAGCAAGACAAGCGAGAGGTAACGTGCAAAGGGGGTAGGCATGTGGAACCGGGGATGTCAGGGACCGGCGCACTATACAAAAAAAACCTTTCGTTGTGCGCCGGATCTGACGAAATATCTCACCGCCCTTGCTTCCCTCCTCAGGCACCTATCGAGCGCTTATCGAGCCCCGGATCAAGCCTCGAATCATGCACGGCATTCTGGTGGCGCAAGTTTGCCGGCTAGCGTCGAGGCTTCTGCCGGAGACGGCCCGGCACCCGGCGCGGGCAACGACGATTTAGTCTTGCCCGCAGCGAAACATTCCCAGGTGAGCGATCCTGCCTGAACCACTCCGCTATTCAAGGCAACGCGTGCCGTCGGAGCGCTTGGGTTATCGGGTACTGATGGCACAAACACCAGCGTATTAACTCCGGCAGGTGCGACTCGTGTGGAATAGGTCACGGTGATCTGTCCATTGCTATCGTCGATTTGAATCGATTCGACATTCCGCGTGGCGGGCGGTGACGTGTAACCGCCACCAAAAGCATTGCCGCTTGCCGCATTTTCGGCAACCGCCAACCGTGCCGAAGCCGCCAGCGACAAGCCCTCTCCCACTCGGCTACGAGCCAGATAATCCTGGTACGCGGGAATGGCATACGCCGCAATCACACCGACAATAGCCAGCACGATCATCAGTTCGATCAGCGTAAAACCCAAGGCACGGCACACTTGAACGGCTCGTTGCACAGGCCGTCGTGCACGGGGATTGTCGCGCTCCCAGAGTGGCGGACATCGCGGCAAGGGCAATAACGGCGGGAACGCTGCTAGCGGTGGGAACGGTGAGAGCAGCAAGGATATAGCGCAAACATGAGAAGCCATCGACACACTCCTGAAACGAAAAAAGCGCTCGTCCGTGAATCGGAACAAGCGCTTTGATCGTAGCCCGGCGTGCCCGCCCAGCCCAGTCAGCCGGATAGCATAAGCCTGAGTGCTTAAGATGCGGCAGGCGGTATGCTATTTGTCGCGCGGCGCGCATTGCGCCGTTTGAGCGCATACCCTAGCGCCACCACGAACAACGCACCGGCAATGCACATACCGTATTCAGCGGCGGGTGCGTCAAGCAATGGCCAGCGGTCGCCCGCGGGATCGTTGATGATTAACCCCCCGGCAATCCAGCCTAGCAACGCAGCGCCGAGTGTGATGACTATCGGGAAACGGTCGAGCATTTTCAGCACGAGCTGGCTGCCCCAAACGATGAGTGGAATGCTCACCAGCAGACCGAAAATCACAAGCCCCAGCCGGTGCGCAGGATCAGCCGCCTCGGCAGCGCCCGCGATGGCAATCACATTATCGAGACTCATCACGGCATCGGCAACGACAATGGTCTTGATCGCCGCCATCAGCTTGTCGGCAGGTTTAACGTTGGCATGCGCCTCATGAGCTGGCGCCATCAACCGCACACCGATCCATAACAGCAGCACCCCTCCAGCGAGTTTCAGGAACGGCACGTCAAGCAGCACCACCGCGAAGGCAATCAGCGCAACACGCAGCAGGATCGCGCCAGCCGTTCCCCACAACACCCCTCGCACACGCTGTTCTGGTGGCAAATTACGGCACGCCAGCGCAATAACAACCGCGTTATCGCCACCCAGCAGGATATCGATCACGATGATCTGAAAAACTGCGCCCCAGTGGAGCGTTGTCAAGAACTCGAGCATGGACGATTGGAATTAGAAAAATGGTGAGTAAAACCGGAATCGAGGCCAATAAAAAGCGAGGGAGCCATAGCTCCCTCGCTTTTTAAAACAGCCACTTACGAAAGCACTTCGTAAGCATATCAAAAATCACACTAACTCGCAGACACTATTTTCTTACAGCATCGACTTCAGCAACCGGGCCATCTCGGATGGATTCTTCGTGACCTTGATACCGCATGCATCCATAATTTCAAGTTTGGCTTGCGCCGTATCCGCACCGCCCGAGATCAACGCACCCGCGTGACCCATACGCTTGCCTGGGGGAGCCGTCACACCCGCGATAAAGCCAACCACCGGCTTTTTCATGTGGTCCTTGATCCAGTACGCTGCATTGGCTTCGTCTGGGCCGCCAATTTCTCCGATCATGATGACCGCATCTGTATCCGGATCGTCATTGAACATCTTCATCACATCGATGTGCTTCAGACCATTGATCGGATCGCCACCAATACCCACGGCCGACGATTGACCCAACCCCAGCGCCGTCAGTTGCCCCACGGCTTCGTAGGTCAGCGTGCCCGAACGTGAAACGACGCCGATGCGCCCTTTCTTATGGATGTGGCCAGGCATGATACCGATCTTCAGTTCATCCGGGGTAATCGTACCTGGGCAGTTCGGCCCCAGCAGCAATGTCTTGCGGTTTTCCCGACGCATCCGGTCTTTAATCTCGATCATGTCGCGCACCGGAATACCTTCGGTGATGCAGATCGCCAGATCGAGATCCGCCTCGACTGCTTCCCAGATTGCCGCCGCCGCGCCTGCTGGCGGCACATAGATAACCGAAACCGTTGCGCCTGTTTCGGATTTGGCTTCTTTCACGCTGCCATAGATCGGAATGCCTTCGAAATCTTCTCCCGCCCGCTTCGGGTTCACACCCGCAACGTAAGCTTCACGACCGTTTGCATATTCACGGCAAGCGCGCGTGTGGAATTGCCCGGTCTTGCCGGTAATGCCTTGCGTGATGACCTTGGTGTCTTTGTTAATCAGAATCGACATGTATTGACCTTTGTTCGTTTGGCGGCTCGCACCGTGCAGCCGTTGATCGCCATCGCGCTTGTCGCGCCCTGGATCCTGTGCGCTATCGCTTTATAGCTTTACCGCTTTAGCACCGGCATAAACGGGTGCTCCGCCATTCGTATTCCGTGATGACCTGGCTTGGTGGCTTGCCTGGCTGACCCAGCTAACAGGCCAGACCAGGTTTACCAGGTTTTTAGCCCTTACTTGCCCTGGGCCGCTGCAACGACCTTTTGCGCAGCTTCTTCCATGCTATCTGCAGCAATGATCGGCAAGCCGGATTCGGCCAGCATCTTCTTGCCGAGGTCCTCGTTCGTGCCCTTCATGCGAACCACGAGCGGCACCTTTAACGAGACCGCTTTCGACGCTGCAATCACGCCTTCTGCGATCACATCGCAGCGCATGATGCCGCCGAAAATATTGACCAGAATTGCTGTCAAGTTCGGGTTTTTCAACATGATCTTGAAGGCTTCGGTCACCTTCTCGGTCGTCGCGCCGCCGCCCACATCGAGGAAGTTGGCCGGTTCGCCGCCGAACAGCTTGATGGTGTCCATCGTCGCCATCGCCAAGCCCGCACCGTTTACGAGACAGCCAATATTGCCGTCAAGCGAGATGTACGCGAGATCAAATTTTGATGCTTCGACTTCAGCGGGATCTTCTTCGTCCAGATCACGGTAAGCGACGATTTCTGGATGGCGGAACAACGCGTTTGAATCAAAATTAAATTTGGCATCAAGTGCAATCACCTTGCCGTCGCCCGTCAGAATCAACGGATTGATTTCGGCCAACGATGCATCGGTTTCCCAGAAAGCCTTGTACAAGCCTTGCAGAATCGCCCGCGCTTGCGGCACGGAAGCATCCGGTACACCGATCTTCTTTGCCAGGCTGTCTGCTTCCGCGTCTTGCAAGCCCTTTGCCGGATCAACGGCGATCTTGTGAATCAGCTCAGGCGTTTTTTCCGCGACTTCTTCGACGTCCATGCCGCCTTCGCTCGATGCCATCACGACAACTTTTTGCGACACGCGATCAATCACGAGGCCGACATACAGTTCTTTCTTGATGTCCGCGCCTTCTTCGATCAGCAGGCGCTTGACCTTCTGGCCTTCAGGGCCGGTCTGGTGCGTAACAAGCTGCATGCCGAGGATCTGGTTCGAGAATTCACGAACCTGCTCCAGCGACTTGGCGACCTTCACACCGCCGCCCTTGCCACGACCACCCGCATGGATCTGAGCCTTGACCACCCATACCGGGCCACCAAGCTCTTCCGCGGCCTTGACCGCATCATCCACCGAGAACACCGGTGTGCCGCGCGGTACCGCGACACCGAATTTCCGCAGGATTTCCTTACCCTGGTACTCGTGAATCTTCATGCGTGATTCCCTTCAGTCTGAGAGTTGGATTGAACTTCGTTTCCACCTGCTGGTATGACGCGCAGCAGGTTTGTGCCGTTACCGGCAAGAGGATTTTTGTGATGTTTGCGTCCAACGGCTGCATTCTGGCGCGCTATCTGTCTTGCCGCTCTGCCTGTTGCCCCGGTAGCGGCACACATTGAACGGAGAATAGGACAAGGAAAAGAGAAAGGCTGCGAAAAAATGCTCAAAAAACGTAAATCAACCGTGAGGCCAAACGCAGCGTCTGAAACGCGAAAAACAAACCCTGATCCATCACGCATCGGCTTGAACGGCGTCATGTGTGAATCCGAAAAGGGGGATGTAACAGAAAGATGGCCCGCAAACGCCGGATTGGCATTTTTGTCCTGCAGCCCCTCTTTGCGCTCGTATGCACCCGCTCGAATTACGCGCCTCTGGCGCAATGGGTGGGATACGTGCAAAGGAAACGACATGTGATGGAAGGGGCTGAAAGACGCCGGAATTGAGGAAAACGCGCGAATTTTAGCATACTGGGTATTTGAGGCTATTGATGAAGCCGGCGCCAGGCCGGTGTCAAGCCGCCATGTCAAATCAATCCAGGCCTACCCAGATCAGCCCAGCCCGATTAACCCTCTTCCCATTCGTCATCCACGCCCTTGAGGATTTTTCCAACAATGGCTTGCGAAAAACCACGAGCAACAAGAAAACGTATTTGCCGGGCACGCTCGGCCGGTGTCGTGGGAAGCTGACCGTATTTTTTGTTCCAGACTGCCTGCGCACGGCTCAGTTCTGTGCCACGCAACTGGGTATTCATGGCTTCGATCAAGGACGGATCGACTGCATGCCGCTTCAGTTCGCCGGCGATACGCGCTGCTCCCAGACGCGAAGCGCGCCGATGAACCAGGCTCTCGACAAAACGGGAATCGGATAACCAGCCTTCGCGCTCAAGGGTATCGAGTAACGTATCGAGGCAGGATGTCTCATCGGCAAACGGTGCCAGCTTGCGCGATAACTCAGCACGACTATATTCACGACGGGATAAATGACCCAACGCCCGCGCTTTCAACGAGCGGGGCTGAGGTGAGCTCTCTGTTACGGCACTTTTCCCCGCCTTGGTACGCATATGACGTGTATCGCGCGAACGGGTATAGGTTGTGGTTGTTTCTGGCTTTGCTGTGGCCGCTACGCCACCCGCGTCATCATGTGCGGTGGATGACGCGGATGATTCAAATGATTGAAATAATTCAAAAGGATCGGGATCGGGAAAATCCAACGGGCCAGTGCGCTCAACCAGGTCTGCTTGCGGCCTGTTCGTACAGGTAACCTCACGCTTCTTACTCACCAGACCATCCTCCTCACACTGATTACCGGAAACAGGTGAAGCTAAAGCAGATGGTCCAGGCGGTAACTTGCGCATGACGTAGACATCACTCTTCTTGACCCGCGACTTCAGCGCTGACCACGACTGCATCAGCCATCGCATTGACGCCCAGCGATTCACGGATACGGTTTTCGATCTCGCGTGCGATCTCCGGGTTTTCGCGCAAAAATTCGCGCGCGTTGTCCTTGCCCTGGCCAATCCGCTCGCCGCTGTAGCTATACCAAGCCCCCGCCTTGTCAACAATCTTGGCCTGCACGCCCAGATCAATCACTTCGCCCTGGCGGGAAATGCCTTCGCCGTACAGGATGTCGAAAATCGCTTCGCGGAACGGCGGCGCGACCTTGTTTTTGACGACCTTCACGCGAGTTTCGTTACCGATCACTTCGTCGTTTTTCTTGATCGAACCAATACGGCGAATATCCAGACGCACCGATGCGTAAAACTTCAGCGCGTTACCACCCGTCGTGGTTTCTGGGTTGCCAAACATGACGCCAATTTTCATCCGGATCTGGTTGATGAAAATCACGAGACAGTTGGTCCGTTTGATCGTACCCGTCAGTTTGCGCAACGCTTGCGACATCAGACGCGCCTGCAGACCCGGCAGCGAATCGCCCATTTCGCCTTCGATTTCGGCCTTGGGCACCAGCGCCGCCACCGAATCGATCACGATCATGTCAATGGAACCCGAACGCACCAGCGCATCCGCAATTTCAAGCGCCTGTTCACCCGTGTCCGGCTGAGAGACCAGCAAATCATTCACGTTTACGCCCAGCTTGCCCGCGTACTGGATGTCGAGTGCATGCTCCGCGTCAATAAATGCCGCTGTCCCCCCCAGCTTTTGCATTTCGGCGACGACCTGGAGCGTAAGCGTGGTTTTACCCGACGATTCAGGCCCGTAGATTTCAACCACGCGCCCGCGCGGCAAGCCACCCACACCCAGCGCAATATCGAGACCCAGCGACCCTGTTGAGACAACCTGGATGTCTTCAACGGCCTCACCCGCGCCAAGCCGCATCACCGACCCTTTGCCGAACTGTTTCTCGATCTGTGCCAGCGCGGCTGCCAACGCCTTGCTCTTTTCAGCCGTAAGTCCAGCCGGGCCCTTCTTGTTTTCTTCCATGAATTGTCCTTTGCTATGATGAACAGCGTCTGAAACAGCTGCGATTGCCCACCACAGGCAAGCGCCACGCCGAATTCAGGTACTGTATAAAAAAACAGTAGTTTTAGCAAGACAGATTTATTGATGCGTGTCACTCGCACCAATCAATCTGTCTGCCCAGCACCACCCACAAAAATTTCCGGAGACTGCCGCACGCCGCTTGTCAGCGAAGTCAGCGAACGTCGGCCACGCCAGGCGGGACACCCCATGCGAATTCTCATTGCCGAAGACGACAGCATACTCGCGGACGGTCTCATTCGATCACTCCGCCAGTCAGCCTATGCCGTTGATCACGTGAAGACCGGGATCGAAGCCGATACCGCACTCTCCATGCAAATATTCGATCTGCTGATTCTCGATCTCGGCTTGCCGCGCCTGTCCGGACTCGACGTGCTGCGACGCCTGCGCGCACGCAATTCGAGCGTGCCGGTATTGATCCTGAGCGCCGCCGACAGCGTCGACGAACGGGTTAAAGGGCTTGATCTCGGGGCGGACGATTACATGGCCAAACCCTTTGCGCTCAACGAACTGGAAGCTCGCGTGCGGGCGCTGACCCGGCGCGGAGCAGGCGGCGGCCCAACGGTGGTGCGGCACGGCGCCCTGACGTTCGACCAGGTAGGCCGGGTGGCCTGCATCAACGATCAGGTCGTCGAGCTCTCCGCGCGCGAACTCGGCTTGCTTGAAGTGCTGTTGCAGCGCATCGGGCGCCTCGTCTCCAAAGAACAGCTCGTCGATCACCTCTGCGAATGGGGCGAAGAAGTCAGCAATAACGCGATAGAAGTCTACGTCCACCGCCTGCGGCGCAAGATCGAACCGAGCGGCATCCGGATCATCACCGTGCGCGGCCTGGGCTATTGCCTTGAGAAAACCGTCCCGACACCCGGCACAAGCGCGCCGAACGCCGGTATGCCTGTACCTGCGGCAGCCCTCGCCAGCGAAGTCGCCCCCATGCCCGCCAGCCACTACTACAAATAAGCCACCGGAGCCCTCATGTCCGTCCGCGCAAAACGCGCCACCGCGAGCGTGGCGGACGAAGACGAAACACGCGACGCCCGCTACGCCAACCCGTTCGCGCCCCCCGACGACGGCATCAACAACACCCACCACACAGGCCACGCCCCAACCCGGCCACGCTCGCTGTTCGGCGAAATCCTCGACTGGATGCTCGCGCCGCTCCTGCTTTTGTGGCCGATGAGCATCGCTGTCACCTACCTCGTTGCCAAATCGATTGCTAACGGCCCCTTCGATCGCGCACTCGAAACCGATGCCTATGTACTCGCCCGGCAAATCCATCCAGTAAATGGTGTTGCAGAATTGTCGCTGCCCGACTCCACACGCGACTTCTTGCGCTCGGACAACGTCGACCGCGTATTTTTTCAGGTACTCGGCCTGCGCGGCGAGCTGGTCGGCGGCGAAAGTGACATGCCGCTGCCTCACGAGGAAGACCGGCCGCCACCGGGAATCGTGCTGTTTAGGGACGCTATGTTGCGAGGCAACGAGATTCGCATCGCCTACACGACCGTTGAGTTACCGCACACGTCTCGCGGTACCCAGCCCGTGCTGGTTCAGGTCGGTGAAACGCTCGACAAACGCCGCCAGCTCGCCAACGACATCATCAAGGGCGTGATCCTGCCGCAGTTTGTGATTCTGCCGCTAGCCATCCTGCTCGTGTGGTTCGGGCTCTCGCGTGGGCTCGCGCCACTGCACGCGCTACAAACGCACATCCAGGGCCGGCGTCCAGACGACCTTTCGCCGCTTGAAGCGCTCCGCGCCCCCGCCGAAATCGAGCCGCTTGTGACCTCGTTCAACGGGCTCCTCGTGCGTCTGGAGCAAAACATCGCCTTGCAAAAACGTTTTATCGCCGATGCCGCACATCAGATGAAGACCCCCCTCGCTGGACTACGCACCCAAGCCGAACTCGCACTACGGCAGGAAGCACCACCGGAAGTCCATCGCTCGCTGGAGCAGATCGCCACCAGCTCCGGGCAAGCCACACGCCTCGTCACACAACTGCTCGCGCTAGCCCGCGCCGAAAACCGGATGGCAGGCCCCGCCCTTACGCGAATTGAAGTCACCGCGCTCGCTCGCCAGGTCGTGCGCGAATGGGTGCCCACCGCGCTCGCCAAAACCATGGATCTCGGCTACGAAGGGCCCGACACGCCCCTCGCCATCAACGGCAACGCCCTGATGTTGCGCGAGATGCTCGCCAATTTGCTCGATAACGCGATCCGCTATACCCCGCCTGGCGGGCGTATCACGGTACGGGTCCGCCCCGGATTAACCTCGTCGAGCCGCGACATTTACCTCGAAATAGAAGATACCGGGCCCGGTATTCCATCCAGCGAACGAGCGCATGTCATTGAACGGTTCTACCGGATTCTGGGGCGCGAAGGCGACGGCAGCGGGCTGGGACTGGCCATCGTGCGCGAGATCGCCGTCATGCATAGCGGCACGCTGATGCTTGAAGATCACGTGTATCAGCCCGCCCCCGGCCCCGTTGGCACCTTGGTACGCGTCAGCCTGCCACTCGCCGAAGCGGCCCGGGACTTACCCTAACCCAGCCAGTATTCGCACCATCAGAAAGGCACAAATCGATCAAATTTAATGAATTTAGATAGAAAATAGCACCCATTTCTTGCAAGTTAATGAAATCATGAAAAATTTAAATTCCTCATTATTTTGAGATATCACGTCAGTAGGCCGTAAGTTTTCGCTCCAATAATCGGCTGACGGAATGTCAGAAAAGACGTACCGCCGATCTATATCAATAATGGAGACAACCATGGCTACCGTTGGCGAGCAAATTTCACATGCGCCGATGACGAAAGAAGAAAAGAAGGTCATCTTCGCGTCATCGCTCGGCACTGTTTTCGAGTGGTATGACTTTTACCTGGCGGGCTCGCTAGCCGCGTTTATCAGCAAGAGCTTTTTCTCCGGGGTGAATCCCACAGCAGGCTTTATTTTCACTTTGCTAGGATTTGCAGCGGGTTTTGCCGTGCGGCCGTTCGGCGCGATTGTTTTTGGTCGCGTCGGTGACATGGTGGGACGCAAGTACACGTTCCTCGTGACCATCGTCATCATGGGGGTCTCGACGTTTATTGTCGGCTTCTTGCCTGGATATGCCGCGATTGGCATTGCATCACCGATCATCTTTATCTTGATGCGTTTGCTACAGGGCCTGGCGCTAGGTGGCGAATATGGCGGTGCCGCAACCTACGTCGCCGAACATTCACCCGCCAACCGGCGTGGCTTTTATACCGCCTGGATCCAGACCACCGCGACGCTTGGACTCTTTTTATCGCTACTGGTGATCCTCGGCATCCGCACGACTATCGGCGAAGAAGCATTTGCCGCATGGGGCTGGCGCATTCCGTTCGTCGCGTCGATTATTCTGCTTGGGGTCTCGGTGTGGATCCGCCTGCAACTGCATGAATCACCGGCGTTCATGCGCATCAAAGCCGAAGGCAAAACGTCCAAAGCGCCATTGACCGAAGCTTTTGGTCAATGGAAAAACCTGAAGATCGTGATCCTGGCACTCGTCGGGCTCACCGCCGGACAGGCCGTGGTGTGGTACACCGGACAGTTCTATGCCCTGTTCTTCCTGACGCAAACCCTGAAAGTGGACGGCACCAGCGCCAACATCCTGATCGCGCTGGCATTGCTGATCGGCACACCGTTCTTTCTGTTTTTTGGGTCGCTGTCAGACCGGATCGGACGCAAACCCATCATCATGGCCGGCTGCCTGATCGCCGCGCTGACGTACTTCCCGCTCTTCAAGGCGCTGACCCATTACGCCAATCCAGCACTTGAAACCGCGACGCAGCGAGCTCCGATCGTAGTGATCGCCAATCCGGATGAATGCTCGTTCCAGTTCAATCCCGTGGGCACGTCGAAATTCACGAGCTCATGCGATATCGCTAAAAGTGCGTTATCGAAAGCCGGGTTGAACTACGAAAACGTAGCGGCACCCGCAGGCACGGTGGCGCAAATCAAGATAGGCGATGCTACGGTCGACACCTTCGATGGCAAAGCTGCCGATGCCAAAGACAAGAGTAAAGCTTTTGATAGCACGCTAAGTTCAGCGCTGAAGACGGCCGGTTATCCGCTGAAGGCCGATTCTTCACAGATTAACTGGCCGATGAGCGTGGTGATTCTGACGATCCTCGTGATTTACGTGACGATGGTTTATGGGCCGATTGCGGCGATGCTGGTCGAAATGTTCCCGACCCGCATCCGGTATACGTCGATGTCGCTGCCTTATCACATTGGCAATGGCTGGTTCGGCGGTTTTCTACCCGCGACGGCATTCGCCATTGTGGCCATGCAGGGCAATATTTACTCGGGGTTGTGGTATCCGATCGTGATTGCGCTGGCGACGTTCGTGATCGGCATGTTGTTCGTCAAGGAAACAAAAGACAACAATATTTATGAGCAGGATTGAGGTTGGCGACGATGGCAGGTCTGGCTTGCTTTGAGTTGCCAGATTGATGGTGGGTGGGTGGGGGGTTGACAGCGCTCGTTCCCATCCCCATAATCCTCTTCTTTCGGCGAATTAGCTCAGTTGGTTAGAGCGACGGAATCATAATCCGCAGGTCCGGGGTTCGAGTCCCTGATTCGCCACCAGTATTTAAAAGGCTCACAGCGATGTGGGCCTTTTTCTTTTTGTTCCGCAAAAAAGCATCTGTTCCGCAAAACGCGCTGCCGCAGCTCCCAAAATCTTTTCTCGGCAACACACAAAAAGCTCTTGACAGTAGTGCGTATCGAGTGCCTCTCTGCAAAAATCTATTTCGCCGTCTGTTAAAGACGCCGCCCACGGTGCCCGTCCGAGCTTGCCGGTCGTTCGTAGCTTCTCAAGCGCATTGGGCGCGAGTATGTCTTCGAGATTTTGGTCTGATGGTTGCGGCCCGTCCGTGACGGAGCTTTCAATGACAAAGCGTCTCTTTCCTTGCAGGACCGATGATAGCGGCTGGCACAAACCGTCAAATGGAATGTGCATGCTAGCGACGAGAAGACTTAATACC
Source organism: Paraburkholderia hayleyella (assembly GCF_009455685.1). Taxonomy (NCBI): domain Bacteria; kingdom Pseudomonadati; phylum Pseudomonadota; class Betaproteobacteria; order Burkholderiales; family Burkholderiaceae; genus Paraburkholderia; species Paraburkholderia hayleyella. The sequence goes on from NZ_QPES01000001.1 coordinate 2,896,438, forward strand.
CCCTTGGGCGCGGTTACCGTAAGAGCTAACGTGATTTCATGGGGAGCATCAACGTCATCGGGTGCACTGGCGACTCTCGAAAGCCATAGTGCTCATAGAACTGCTTTGCGCGATCGTTCAACGCATGGACGAGCAGCGCCCGCACACCAGCATTCTCGGCAACGGTCTGCACCCGACCTACCGCATCTTGAAGCAACGCCGCGCCGAGTTTGATGCCTTGGGCACGAGCATCTACAGCGAGCCTGGCAAGCACCATCACCGGCACCGGATCGGGCATATTGCGCCTGATGGCGCTCGTGGCTTCCTGGTGCGCGATGGCCCCCACTGCTAAAGCGTAGTACCCCAGTACGCACTGTTCAGGATCAGTCACGACGAAGGTGCGGCTTGCCCCGTTCAGGTGGTTGGTCAATGCGCGCCGCTTCAACCAATCGTCCAGCGATGGCTCGCCGCAATTGAACCCATCGAGTCGATGCGTCGCGGCAAGCGACTGCGGTGCCGAAAGCTGCATGTTCATGCCTTGTCTGTGCTCCACGGGGCCTTAATCGCCATCAGCCGATCAAGACCCGGATTGGCGTCTTGTGACGCATCGAGCATTGCAGTGAACTGCCGGAATCGGCTCTCGTCCAGGCTGAAAAAGACCTGATCCAGCACAATCGCTTTCGCGCGTTCACACGCCGCTTCCAGCATGAAGTCCGAGCGATTCTTGCCCAGCAGGCTGGCGGCATGGTCGATCAAGTCGCGCTGCTCGGGCAGCGCACGCAAGTTGATGGAAGCATCACGCATGGTTTTCTCCTAACGTATATACAACAGATATACACATTAGGGCAGCGTGTAGCTATTGTCAACACATAACGAGGGGAGCATCCCTGCTGCTGAATACCCTCGTGGAGAGCTTCACCAGTGCACGTATAGTGCATCTCTCAGCTTTTTCAGCAACTTACCGCGTGATTCGCCGAACCATAATCCGCAGGTCCGGGGTTCGAGTTCCTGATTCGCCACCAGTTGTAAAAAAAGCCGCTGCTTCATGAAAGTGAACTGCAGTTCTGCATTAGCGACAATCAAACGGAATGACTGAAACAAACCATAACCATTTAAAAATGTGTCGATTAAATGTAATTTTTTACCGCTTAATCAAAAAACACTTTTCAAAAAATAAAAATAATACTCTGATGCCAACCTAATCCTGCGAATAATAGTCGCATTGCTTTCCATGGATTTTTACGAAAATACGGTTAAAAACCCATAACCCCTCAACAACGCCATTTTAAAATACTGTCCGAACCAGAATGGACGCATGGTGCCGATCCATTTTCCCGGCCCCCGACAGTGCTGCAACCCTCAACCCGCTTGGGGTTCGAGACAGCAATTCAAGCGCGCTAGTTCCCTCAGACAGTACGTTATTTACCTCTGACTTTCTTAACGCTTTATCGACTTTTCAACGCCCGCCATTTCGTCTTTTTTCTTTCGTAGACTTAATAACAACACCAATTGTCATTACCTTGTAAAAATTTCCAATACCTTTCACTGTTTAAGAATAGTCTTATTTTCGCTTGCCTTGACAATTCTGGATACTCCAAACCGGCCTGATTATGGGCCTAATTTTCTGGAACTCAGAACAGTATGAAAAAAACTCTTATTCTCAAGCCACTCGCCTTGGCACTCTCCATGGCCGCTGTGTCTCAAGCACACGCCGTTGGCCAGGGCACCATCAATTTCGGCGCGGGTAGCATCGAAAAAAATGGAGCGACCACCACCGTTCACCAGAACAGCCACGGGATGATCGTCGACTGGAACAACATGGACGTGTCGAAAAACGAAACGCTCAATTTCGATCAGAAAAACCGCGCTGACGCCGTCCTCAACCGTGTTCACTCGAATGACCCCACCTCCATCCTCGGGTCATTGAACGCCACCGGCAATGTCTTCATCGTCAATCCTAATGGCGTGCTCGCTGGCGCGGGCTCGAAGATCAACGTCGGCAGCCTCGTCGCCTCCTCACTGAACATCTCCGACGACGACTTCAAGGCAGGCAAGCTGCACTTTACCGGCGATGGTAAGGGTGCTGTCATCAACCAGGGTGACATCAACGCCACCGGCTCCGTCGCGCTGATCGGCGCCGGCGAAGTCAACAACGCCGCGGGCGGTCGCATTCAGGCAGGAGAGAATGCGCTCCTCGCTTCCGCAGGCGACATGACCTTGCAGATGAACAACGGCGTTGCGATCAAGCTCAACCAGGGCAGCGTCAATGCCCTCGTGAAAAACGGCGGCTTTATCGGCACCGCGAACGGCGGCATCAAGCTGACGGCATGGGCCATGGATACGCTCACGCGCAGCGCCATCAACAACAGCGGTACCCTTGAAGCCACGAGCATTCGCCGCTTTTCTGACGATGGCAGCGGAATCGAGCTGGCCAGCGCCGGAAACGGCTCCGTCGATATCGGCGGCAAGCTCACGACCATCGACAAGACGACCTCCATGCGGCCCCTCAGCATCAAGGCTAATGGCGCTTCGATCAATGTTCTCGACGGTGCCGAACTCAACGCGCCATCGAAAAACGCTCGTTATAGCAAAAGCACGATCGACCTGGATGCAACGGGTGATGTGAAGCTGGGCAAGGCACAGCTCACGACAGACATGCTCCAGATCACAGCCGGCAGTGTCCTGACGGACGGAGCCGACAAGCTGCCGACTATCAAGACAACAACTAGGACAGACGTCAGATCCTCGTCCCAGCAGGGCTTCAATGTGGGCGGCAAAAACAAGCCCACCAACGGTGACGGCTTGATCGACGCAGGTTTCGTTCAGGCGGTGGCGAATGGGGCGAACAAGCTGGACGTGTCCATTGAAAAGGGCAACCTGACCGTCGATAACGCACTGAACATCGATCGGTTAACACTGGGAAGCGAGCGCGGCAACGTGGCGCTGAATGCAGGTATCACCGGCAAAACGGTCAGCATTCACGGCAAGAACGTAACGCAGGCTGCCGGGGCCAATATCAACGCCGATAACTCTATCAATGTGACTGTAGACAGTGATTTCGTGCAGCAAGCCGATCTCATCTCGAAGGATAGCGTCGGCGTAATGGTATCGGGCAAACTGAGCCAAAACAAAGGAACAGTAACCCAAGCCAACGATGTTTCTTATATCGGAAATCAGTTGCAGCTTGATGGAGATACCACGGCTAAAAACGTTGTATTACATTCCGCAAGTAGCCCCAAGATAGGAGGCTCGGTAAAGGCCGATCACATAACAGACACTTACGCAAATAAGGTCGCCAATGGAAATATAACGCCGGATCCTGTCACACCTGTGAACGAGGCATTGGTGGACGCAAATAAAGCAAAGATTCAGGCAAGTCAGAAAGAACGTGCAGCTCAAGATGCATGGTTCGAGGCTGTACGTAATAAAAACCCTGAAACCATCGCTAAGGCCAGAGCAGCCTATGAGCAGGCCAGTCGTGAAGCCATGCAGGCTCAGGACAACTATTCCAATATGCTAAACGCTAGCAAGCAGACGACTGTCGCACCTGCAAACGAGGCATTGGAGAACGCAAATAAAGCACGGCGTCAGGCAGGTGAGAAGGAACTTTCAGCCAAAAATTCATGGTACGAGGCTGTGAATCTTCATAAAGACCCTGAAACCATCTCTAAGGCCGAAGCCGCCTATGAGCAGGCCCGTCTTGAATCCGATAAGGCTAAAGACAACTATTCCAATGTACTAAATGGCAAGCAGACAACGACTGTCACGCCTGTCATACCGGTCACGCCTGTCGTACCTGACACACCTGCGAACGCAAGCGAGGCAGTGAAGAACGCAAATAAAGCATGGCGTCAGGCAGGCGAGAAAGAACTTGCAGCCAGAAATGCATTGTTAGAGGCTGCGAATCTTAATAAAGACCCTGAAACCATCGCTAAGGCCCAAGCAGCTTTTGATCAGGCCCGTCGTGAATCTACTCAGGCTCAGGACAACTATCTCAAGGTACTCAACGCTAGCAAGCAGACGACGCCTGTCACGCCGGTCATACCTGTCACACCTGTCATACCTGACACACCTGCGAACGCGAGCGAGGCAGTTAAGAACGCAAATAAAGCATGGCGTCAGGCAGGCGAGAAAGAACTTGCAGCCAGAAATGCATTGTTAGAGGCTGCGAATCTTAATAAAGACCCTGAAACCATCGCTAAGGCCCAAGCAGCTTTTGATCAGGCCCGTCGTGAATCTACTCAGGCTCAGGACAACTATCTCAAGGTACTCAACGCTAGCAAGCAGACGACGCCTGTTACACCTGTGAAGCCGGTTGAACCTGTTACGCCTGTGAAGCCGGTTGAGCCTGTCACACCCGCGAACGCGAACGAGTCATTGGCGAACGCAAATAAAGCAATGTATCAGGCAGGCAAGAAAGAACTTGCAGCCTACAATGCATTGCTAGAGGCTGTGCATCTTGGTAAAGACTCTGAAACCATCTCTAAGGCCCAAGCAGCCTATGAGCAGGCCAATCGTGAATCCATTCAGGCTCAGGGCGACTATCGCAAGCTACTAAGCGCTAGCAAGACGACGACGCCTGTCACACCGGTCACACCAGTGAAGCCAGCCGACTCTGCCGCTGCTCTGCAGGCCGCAATCGCCAAAATGCAGCAGACCGAACGCGACTTGCAACAGCTTCGTCAGAAATCGGCCGATGAACATCGCGCAGTCAACGAGCGTTATGACCGCGCAATGAAGGACGCTTACGACGATCAAACCTATTACAGGCTCCAGTACGCCGCCCAAAAGGAGAAAAAACAGATCGAACAGAAATACGCCAAGCTCTTCCGCGAAGGCGATGCGGCCAACTATAAGGCTCGCAATGACGTCAGCCAGGCTCAAGCTGCTCTGAGGGCACAGGAGCAGGCTGGCAACAACGGCTATGACCAAGGCTATAACCAGGGCTATGGCCGTAACAACAACGGTTATAACCAGAACTATGGCCGCAACAACAACGGTTATGACCAAGGCTATGGCCGCAACAACAACGGCTATGACCAGAACTATGGCCGCAACAACAACGGTTATAACCAAGGCTATGGCCGTAACAACAACGGCTATGACCAGAACTATGGCCGCAACAACAACAGTTATAACCAAGGCTATGGCCGCAACAACAACGGTTCTAACTATGGTTCTAACCAGAACAACGGTCAAAACCTGGCATCGCAGTGGCAGCTTGCTTCGCAGTGGAAGTAGTAACAGCTATCGGTTCCTCGCGTTAGCACCGTCATTCGGTCAAGTGGCACTTGTACCGAATGTGCCTTACCCGGCACATTAGACACAACAGCCGCCTCCGGTAGTCGTTTAGCAGGAGGCGGCTGTGGCGGGATGGGTGGACTCTGGCTCCACCCACCGCGCTGCCCGACCCGGTGCTCCACCATTCCGGGGCACCGGTGACAAGTGCTTGCAGAGGTTCAGATGATGGCAAACAGGCCCAGTTCTGATTGAACTGGGCCTGCAATTTTGCTGCTAACTTTACAGTGGAATACTTCTGAGAGGTAAAGTCCGGTTCACTTTAACCACGCCCCATATTCTGGAAGCAGAAATAATCTCAACAAAAAACACATACGCTATATGGCATAAATATTTTTAATTAAAATCACTTTTATTATTTTCGTCACATAAATTCATGGATTTCATTGGTACAGCACCGGGTAAATTCTCTCTGGGCACCAGAGAAAACGCGTTCCAGTCTAATTCACTCACATCAACGATACCCACTTTACATCTCATACGAGCCATCTTTATTTTTCTATCACACCATGCCCCATCAATCACGCACCGCTGCCATTGAGGTATCACACGCTTAGCACCTGCGCCCCCATTAGCCTCCGAATATGCCTGAATTTCTCTTGTAGCAATAGCCATATACATGAATTCGAAATCCGGGCGAACAGGCCTTGCAAATTCAGCCGCCATATATTTCGAATGCAACTTAAAAACATAAAAACATGCAATAGCAAAAAGTGCGGCCAGAGTCAGAGTTATCATCGACGCACAAATGCGGCGCATCGTTAAGTGATTTCCACGTGTGAAAATATAGCCCAGAAGCGGGAATGCCAAAATAATTACAAGGCCGAAATACAAAGCAATATTCAAATCAGGACTGGGGCAGTCCAATCCGCATCCCGGGTTGTTGTCAAGCGTGCCGACAATAAATATAGCTGTTATGGCAACCAGAATGCCAGCAAACAGAAAACCAGCCAACACCACCAGTCTCTTCATTTCACTTCCCAAAACAAATCAGGCGTGCGGAGCTAACGGGCCGCAGACAACCCCGCGCGGCCGCACGCTCCTCCCAGTTAAAGCACCGATTAAAGCAACCGATAAGCCAGCCGCGCAGCGGCTCTCGCCGTACGCTTGTCCTGATCGAGCGTCGGGTTGTACTCCGCGATATCCGCCACGCGCAGCTTGCCCGACTCCCGCACGCGCAACACCATCGCTTCGACCACCGAGAGTGGCACGCCTAGCGCAGCGGGTGCCGACACACCCGGCGCCGTGCCAGCCGGTAACACATCGAGATCGATCGTCAGATAAACATCATCTGCTGCATCCAGTAGCTGCTGCAGCTCATGCAGGCGCTGCGACAGTTGCGTTTCCTGCATCTCGACGTCGAGGACGTAATGCACGCCAAGCCGCCGGGCATGCGCAAACAGCGAAGCCGTATTGCTCAAATCACTGATGCCAAAGCACACGTAATTAAAAGGCTCACCCCGATCCGCGCAGTCCAGAGCGATCTGATCAAACGGCGTCCCCGAATTAGCGGGCCGCGTCTGGCGCAGATCGAAGTGGGCATCGAAGTTGATGATCAGTAACTTGCGCAATCTGAGTGGCGTGACGGCGTGGCCAACGTCAGCTTCATGCTGTTGATGCAGCCGCAGGCCGCTATACGTCCCCCACGCGACTTCGTGACCGCCACCGAACACCAGCGGCCGTCCACCGCTCGCCAGCACATCACTAACCACTTGGGCCAGTTCCGCCTGCGCACCTTCGAGGTCGCCGTCATCGCACACCACGTCACCCGCATCGGCGAGTGCCGCCATCGATGTTTTCGCAGGCAAGCCCGCCAGCACACGGCGCAATTCCGCAGGCCCATGCGCGGCACCGATCCGGCCTTGATTGCGGCGCACCCCTTCGTCGGAGCCGAAGCCGACGATCACCGGGGCATCACGCTCGACGTGCCCAGCGCTAGCGAAACGCATCACCTGATTGAAAACACGCCGGGTGTCACCGGGCTCGCCGTTGTCCGAACGGCCGGCCCACACCTTGTCATCGAATGGAACTCTCATGCCCGTGACAACACCGCCTGCAGGAATGCCTGCGTGCGCGGCTGCGAAGGTGCAGAAAAAATCTGTGCCGGTGGCCCCGCTTCCACAATCACGCCGCCGTCCATGACGACCACCACGTCGGCCACTTCCTTCGCAAACCCCATTTCGTGCGTGACGACGACCATCGTCATGCCTTCGCTCGCAAGCAGTTTCATCACTTGCAGCACTTCGCCAACCAGTTCGGGATCAAGCGCGGACGTCGGCTCGTCGAACAGCATCACGCGCGGCTGCATCGCTAGTGCACGCGCAATGGCAACCCGTTGCTTCTGACCGCCCGACAGGCTCGCGGGCATGACATGAGCCTTGTGCGCGAGCCCAACTTTTTCCAGCAGCGCGATTGCCGTCGCTTCGGCTTGCGCCTTGTCGGCGCCGCGCAACATGCGTGGGCCTACTGTGATGTTATGCAGCACCGACAAATGCGGAAACAGGTTGAACGACTGAAACACCATACCGACTTCGGTGCGCAGCGCATTCAGCGAACGCTCCTTAAGCATCTTGCCCTGATCGACGAGCCGATGCCCGCAAATATCGATCGTGCCGCCTTCGGCTTCCTCCAGCCCATTGCAGCAGCGCAGGAAGGTACTCTTGCCGGAGCCGCTCGGCCCGATCACCACCACGACTTGCTGTGGCTGAATGTCGAAATCGATACCGTTGAGCACCGTATGCGGACCAAACGATTTGGTCAGCCCGCGAATGCTGACGATAGGCTCACTGACTTTGGCCGCAGCTTGCGCGGCATTCAAGGTATCCACCGTATTCAAGGTATTCATTGCACCATCCCTCCTGCACGCAAGCGGCGCTCGATACGTTGCAGCGCGTAATTGGTCGCCTGCGTCAGCACCAGATACACCAGCGCGATGACCAGATACACTTCGAGCGAACGATACGACACGCTAATAATCTTCTGGCCTTCATGCATCAGATCGTGAATTGTCAGCAGCGATACCAGCGCCGAGTTCTTGATCAACGCGATGAATTCGTTGCCTAGCGGCGGAATCATGCGCACGATTGCCTGCGGCAAAATGATCGCGCGCATCGCTTGTCCTGACGACATGCCGATCGAACGCGCGGCTTCCATCTGCCCTCGGTCGACAGACTGAATCGCTCCGCGCACGATTTCCGAAACGTAAGCCGCAGAGTACAAACCGAGCCCCAGCACGCCGCACACAAACGCTGGCAGCAGAATGCCGAATTGCGGCAGCCCAAAGAACAGCAGGAAAAGCTGCACAAGCAATGGCGTACCGCGGAAAAACGTCAGGTAAGCCGTACACAAGCCGTACACGATGCGCCGCTGCGGCGCCAGCCGGCCAACGCCGATCAACAGGCCTAGCAGGCAACTGAGCACGAGCGATGCGGCGGTCACCTCGACCGTCACCAGCGTGCCATGCATGATGTCTGGCCAACCGGCCATCACCGGTGAGAAATCAAGTTCCATTTTGTTTACCCAGCCCTTTATTGCGCGCTCGCACCGAACCACTTCTTGACGATCGCCGCATAGGTGCCGTCAGCCTTGATTTTGGCGAGCGCCGTGTTGAATGCCCCCTTCAATTGCGGCTCGCTTTTACGCACGGCAATGCCATAGGCTTCGGTCGTCAACGGCTTGTCGAGCACGCGAAAGCCGCTGCGCGTTTTTACGAATTGATACGCAGCTGGTTTGCCTGTCACGACCGCATCGGCACGGCCAATTGCCACCAGATCGAACATTTCCTGGTTTTTTTCGACTTCGACTCGCTTGATCTGCGGGAAGTTATCGCGCAGGAAGTGCACCGACTTCGTACCCACCTGAACCGAGACTTTCTTGCCGTTCAGATCAGCCACCGTTTTGATCGGCGAATCGTTTTTCACCAGCGCCACCAGACCACTGGCGTAATACGAATCGGTGAAATCGACGACTTTCGCGCGCTCATCCGTAATGTAAATACCAGAGATTGCAGCGTCGAAACGATGTGCGATCAAGCCTGGAATCAACCCTTTAAAGTCGATGTCGGTCCATTGCACACGCTTGCCCATCGCCTTCGCCAGCGCATTCATGAGGTCGATATCGAAGCCGGTGCGCACGCCGTTCTCCGTGTACTCCATCGGCGGGAAAGTGGCGTCGGTAGCGACGTTCAGTACATCCGGCGTTTGTGCCGTCGCCGCGCCGGAGAATCCGGCAAACGTCACCGCAAACGTGACACAAACGCAGGACAAGAGTCGTTGCAGTTTCATGGGGTAGGCTCCTTGTGGTTCTATCAATGCGTGTCGCTAATTCGAAATCCAGAATTCGAAATCCGTTTCGAACGCTGAAATTGAAAAGCTTCACTCGGTCAATCGGCTTGCATGTGCTCGGAAATGGCGCGGGCTGTACGTAGCGTCCCGTCTATAAACAGGTTTTCGCGGCCGGCAGCGCGTGTGGATGGCGCCATCAGCGTGATCGACGCGCTGCTGCCAGCGCCACGTCCACTGCGATGAAAAATCGGAGCGCTGACGCCCCACACCCCTGGGTCGACCTCGCTGTCGCTGACGGCATAGCCCTGGGCTCGAATCTGCTGGAGTTCTGTTTCGATCGCCGTGCGGCCGGCGGAATCGTTGTCAAACACACTGTTAAGCACCTCGGCGCGCGCCTTGTCGGGCATAAACGCCAGTAGTGATTTCGCCGAAGCGCCCGCCTTGAGCGGCACGGCCCTGCCCTTCTCGAACGAGCAGCGCAGCGAATGCTGGCTATCGACCATTTCCAGGCACATCACTCGATCCTTGACCGCGACCACCAGCCCAATGCTTTCCTGTGATACGCGTGCAAGTTGCTGCATTTCGCTGCGGCTCGCTTCGACGAGTAGCGAATTCAAATCAAACCCCAGCGCGAGTTGCAAGCTGATCGGACCCGGCGCGTAATGTCCGGCGTTTTCAGCGACGAAACCCCAGCGCTTGAGCAACGCGATCTGCCGGTACAGCGTGCTTTGCGCAAGGCCTGTCACGGCCTGCAACTCTTTGACCGGCATCGCCTTGCCATGGCTGGCAAGCGCAGCCAGCACCAGCAGTACCCGTTCAGCCCCTGTCACACCTTGTTCCACGATCACGTCACCCACAAACCATCGAGCACCCAGAATGCCAGAACATTCTCGAATTTGGAAAAATTTATTCCCATTTAATGGGAATTATAGGGGAGGGATTTCCCGGGGCAGGGCATCGGCGGAGCGAAAACGATATCCGGCCTGCCCTTTCAGCCACTCAACCCATGGACATAAAAAAAGTCGTGCACGCTCAGCACGTGCACGACCTCAACATTCACAACCTTCCACAACTTTTCCCTGCTTTTCCCAGCTTTTCCCGGCCGCTCAACAACCGCTTAACAGCCGCTCAACAACTTCTTTTCAGCCTTTAATCCGTCCCATACTTCGGTGAGCGCGGACCATATAACAACCCATTCGGCGGCCCTGCCGACAACAGGCGCTGACTCGTCAAACCCGCCACCTCAAAGCCATCATCGGACAGCGTATTCACCACCTGTCTGATTGCCGCCTGCGCCAGCATAACGGCCAGGCCCAACGGACTGCCACTCATATTGACTCCATTTCTGCCGCTCTCCGAGCTGCTTGCGCGCCCCGTTCCCTGCCACAGGACATCCCCGGTTTTAAGCTCGACGAGCTTGGCTGACGCCGCGACAACCGTCGTGCTATCGAGTACCCGATAGACTGGGCCGTATTCCGTCACCGTGATATACAACGCCGCATCCGCGCCAAAGATATCGCGCAGTTTCGCGGGCGCAACCGCCTGAATGTCCACCGGCGCCGTGAGGCCGTTATGCCTGAAGGTCTCCTCCATGGGCGCCACCGGAATCACGTAGTACCCGGATTCCGCCAGTGGCCGCGTGACTTGCGACAACACACCATACGTCGCATTCACATCCGAGGTGTCGTTCACCGGCGGCAGCACGAGAATCGAGCGCGGCTGGCTTTTCTTGAAGGCCGTGTAATCGGGGCGCTGGGCCGGACTTGGCCCAGCGCACGCAGCAAGCAACGTCAGCACGGAAACAGCGGACAGAAATTTCAGTGAAATAAATTTGAACATGGTTACGCTCTCAGGGTTGCCGGGACTTCTTCATGAGGAAGTTCATATAGGCCGATGATTCCGGAAATGACTCTTTTTCAGCTTCAAACGCCTGCATGGCCTTCGTATCGTTGCCGACGCTCGCATACAGCAGCCCAAGATGAGCCTCAAAGCCTGGCGGTGGCCGATTGCCCTTGGCACGTATTTTTTGCAGCGCCTGTTCCAGCGCGTCGATTTGTTCCACCGACCCCGTTTGTGCCTTGAAGTATTCGTAGACTTGGGGTTGATAACCGTCCCATTGATAGAGCGGTGGCGGGGGCCGGGTGGCGCAACCGGTCAAGCCGGCCAGCAAAACGCCCACTGCGGCAAACGGCAGCCGGACGTGTTTCCTCGGAATTCTGGTCTTCATGTTAGTTCTGGATTATTAAACGATTGAGATGGCTTGTAGCGTATGAAGCGGCATCACTTTGACGACATCACTTCGCGGCTTTAAGCGCGCCTGCATCGACCTGCTCGACGAGATGATTGACTGCTTCCTGAATTGCCAGATCGAGCACCTTGCCATTGAGCGTCGAATCGTAGCTAGCCGTACCGCCAAAACCGATGACCTCACGGTTCGACAGGCTGTATTCGCCTGCGCCCTGGCTTGATAGCACCACCTCGGAGGTTGTGGTATCGACAATATTGAGATTTACCTTGGCGTACGCAACCTGCTCTTTACCGCGCCCAAGGATGCCGAACAGTTGATGATCGCCGACCTCTTTGCGGCCGAATTCGGTGACGTCGCCAGTCACGACGAAATTCGCGCCTTTTACCGCCTGGGCCTTTTTCATGAACCCGGCTTCCTGCTTGATCTCGTCCAGATTGTCACGGTCCAGCACATTGAAACGATGGCTTTGCTGCAAGCGGGTAATCAGAATGGTCTTGGCCTGGCCGCCTAGACGGTCAATGCCATCGGAAAAAATACCGCGCATGTAGCTTGAACGGTTATCGAACTTTCCTACCGCGATAGGCGTGGGTTTGCCAGCAAACGGTATCTGCGCACTGTTGACCACGGGCACGGGCAATGATCGTGACGACTCCGTGGCACAGGCGCTCAAACCGAGCGCAAGCGCGGCGGCCACGATCATGACGTGACGGCTTTCATACTTTTTCATACAGGATTCCTCGGGATATTTAAACTAGAAAAACAGAGACATCATCGCGGCTGGCAATACATCTCACGCCAGGCTTTTCAGCCCGATGGGCTTGCCTGGCCTTGTTTGCCTGAGTGTGCCCACGCTTGTCCGCCCCGCACCAGCCATGCTTAAACCGTTTATCAAAGCAAGGCCTCTTGCCTGACAAGCTGCTTTAGCGGGTGTTGCCAATGACGATGAGAAAACGTGAATACAGCGCATGAAGACAGCGCGTGAAGACAGCTCCCGTTATTTTCATGCCGCGAACTTTTGATTGTGCCGCGAACAGAATTTACGAACAATATCCAAAAGGTATTAAATCAATCCTGCTTTGGATATTTTGCCGATATGTTTACCCCTGGATGATTAAGCCGGAGTGCTAAGCCATCTTAATTTTATTGATGCCACGTTTATTATTCTTCTCCGGCCACCTTGATGGCTTTGTCCCGCTTCATGGATCCGGCTATCTTAAATACAGGCCACCCCATTCAACCCTCCAGTTAAAAATTTCGAATAGAGGCTCACATGGCAACACGGGAAGATATGAAGACCTGGGTCGTGCAAGCCCGTCGGGCTTCCAGCGGGAAAGGCTAGCCCAAGGATGTCGCAAGATTTATCTGGGAAAACTACGAGGCAGAACTAAAACGTTCGGGTGGCTTACTTTACACGTGGCAATACGACATTCGATGGGCGGCTCAAGCCCTGAGAAATACCGGCACACTCAAGCCGGTTCATGGTCGTCGTGACCTTCCCTGGGAGCTGGCGTAACCTGGCGGAACCGGAATGTTTCGCAACGGCATTTCGCTCATTCTGGACGCACCTGAACAGACGCTTCAGGCTAAAGCGCGTCCAGAATCCACCTTGCTAAACCCGGCTCTTAAGATCTTCCAGCGCGTGCCGCTTAACGCCAAGGTCTTGCCATTTATCCGGACACGGCACCCCGACACGCCCGCCGTTGCCGGTAAGGTTTTTTCCCTGACGCAACAGTCACTTGCAACACGTTTTTGCCCGACGCTGTCCGTTGCCAGCATTTTTTTGCCCCGACGCGGTTTTGCGCTAAAGAAGCGAGTTTGCCAGAGGCGTCATTTTTGGGGAGCGCTCGTTAGCATGTCGAAGTCACTGGAGCCGCCTGGTTTGGCGGCGTCCGCAGGGCGACGGCAAACCAGGCGGAACATGGCCGTCGCCAGCCTCACACGCCAGGAGCTGGCCACCGCCCCATGGCGGGCTAAAGAAGAGACATGCGAAGAGCCATGCCCTGGCCCAGGGTTCTGGCCTGGCGCCTGCACACCGCCACGCTAGAACCCGTCAGGGCCGCGCGAAGCGCGCCGAAGGGAAGCCTTGACGGAGGAGGGTGTGCCACGCTGGGCAATGCGGTGCAAGCCGTCAGTGTGGCTTGCAGCGCATGCAGTGCGTTTCTGGTTTTGACGTTGGAATTTGATTTCCGCTGCGCAGCAGCGGCAGGACAGGGAGCCCCGTGGGGGCGGACGGGCAGGGCCGGGCGGGGCCCAGTTCCACTCATGGCCGCTTCGCGGCCCCTGACTTTACTCATGCGCGCAGCGCCCGATCCGGGGGGCCGGGGGCCAGTGACATAACGCGAATTATCAACGTTTGCCGGGCCGCCACACCCGGATGGATTCGTGCCGTGGCGGCCCGGCAAACGTTGATAATTGCCTTTCGCGTTATGTTAAATAGACTGACGGGACCCGCAGGGGCACGGCAGGCTATTTACCCCCGGCCCCCCTCGTTGGCCTCCGGCCGCAGGCCGCACTTTCTCATTCCAGGACACTGTCGGGGCGCATGCCCCGCACGAATCCATTCGTTACCCGGCTGGGCCGCCCCGGCCCACACTTTTTAATTCCAGGACATTCACGGTGCGTAGGCACCGCACGAACCCTTTCCTCTCCGATCCGGGCCGTTCCGGCCCGGCACTTTTCTATTCCAGGGGTCAGCGGGGCGTAGGCCCCGGTGGATTCTATTGGGCTTCTGTCTTGCCATACACGCGCTGCAGGAGCCGCCCCGGCTTCAGCTCTTCTATTTCTGCACGCTGCTCCACCCGCTCCAGCCGTGCCGGGTGCGTAGCCGTATGAATCTCCTTGAGCGCCCGGATCGCCACCTGCGTATACACCTGCGTGCTCGTCAACTGCGCATGCCCCAGCATCACCTGCACGAACCTCACATCGGCCCCGTTCTCCAGCATCAGCGTGGCCATCGTGTGCCGGAACAGGTGACACGAGCCACTCTTGTTCACCCCTGAACACTTGATGTAGTCCGACACCAGTTGCCCCATGCTGCGCAGGCCGATCGAATCGCCCGTCAGCGCCAGGAACAGCACCCCCTCATCGTCAGCCAGCGACAGTTGCGGCCTGACCTCATCGAGGTACTTCCTGATCCACGCCAGCGCCCTGTCTCCTATCGGAATCAGCCGGTCCCGCGCGCCCTTGCCCTGGCGCACCATCACCGTGCCACGATCCATGTCCACGTCATGCACATGCAGGCCCACCAGCTCGGCACGCCGGACCCCCGTGCTGTAGAACGTCTCGAGAATGGCCCGGTCCCGGATACCGATGCTGCTCGTCACATCCGGCACATTCAGGATCCGCTCGGCTTCCTCCTCACTCAGGATGTGCTTCGGCAGCCGCTTCTCCATCCTCGGCATGTCGATGTCCGCTGCCGGGTTCGAGAGAATCCGGTTCTGCCGCACCAGCCACCGGAACCACAGCTTCACCGGCACCAGCCGCATGTGCTGGCTGCGCCCCGAGAGTGCCTGGCCATCCTTCTTGCGGTACAGGAACAGGTAGCGCTGGTAGCGCTCCAGGATCGGGCGGGTCACTTCCTGCGGGCGTGTGACGCCGCGCTCGTCGCACCACGCAATGAACCCGCGCAGGTGTATCTCGCGGTGTTCCACCGTGCCTTCGCTGTAGTTGCGCACGCGCATCCATTCGAGGAACGGGCGCATCTGGTGGTACAGGCTTTGGGGATCATCTACCGGGCCAATCACGGGCAGCGGGGCGCGCGGGGTTGTCTTCTTGTGCATCGCTATGCCTCTCCGTTCATCGGGGACTCAACAATGCGGGTATCAACAACGCGGGCTGGAGAAGAAGTTTTTTCCCGGAACAGTGCGTTTTCACCGACTCCAACTTGCGAACCCTCTACGCCTTTATCCAT
Source organism: Paraburkholderia hayleyella (assembly GCF_009455685.1). Classification (NCBI taxonomy): domain Bacteria; kingdom Pseudomonadati; phylum Pseudomonadota; class Betaproteobacteria; order Burkholderiales; family Burkholderiaceae; genus Paraburkholderia; species Paraburkholderia hayleyella. The sequence goes on from NZ_QPES01000001.1 coordinate 2,912,156, forward strand.
ATGGTTTTGAGGCGAGTTCTCCAGGTCCAACCTGGGCCCATCATGGGGGCAACCTGGGGGCAACTTGCTTGCCTTCTGTTCCAGCTTGCGTCCGTCGTTGTCGAGTAAATCAAGCTCTTCGACCTCAATCAGCCCCGCCAGCCTCGGCTCGTCATCGTTCGCGCCGTCGTACATCAGTTCGTATTGCAGCAGGTGACCACGGCTGCCGCCGCGCACCAGCAGGTATTCCAGCTCCACCAGCCGCATGCAGTGCACCTTTAACTGGTTGTCACTCCAGCGCGTGTACTCCCTGATGTCGCGCCGCGTAAAGCGCACCTCACGCCGCTTCACATGATCACGCTCGCCAAGCTCGCCCACCATCGTGTACACCATCTTCAGCAGCCGCCGTGTCTGCGGCGGCAGCTCATCGAGCGTCCTGCCCAGCACCTCATGGGCAATCCGGTTGGCCAGCGCGATATCGTCCTTCGTCACCTCGATGTACGTCAACGCCTCGCCCCGGTGCGTCACCGTCTGATGCGGCCGCTGGTACTGGTGCAGCAGGGCAATCGAGCGGATCAGCGTCAGGTATTTCATGTGATCACGCCGCATCCGCGTCCTGTCATCCATGAACGTCAGCTGCTCCGCAAACGGATTCACCACGTGCACATTCTTCAGCAGCCTTTGCGCATTGCGGTGCAGCCCAACAATGTGCTGCCGGTCCGTCTCCGCGAGCAAGCCCTCCAGCGTCTGCTTCACCCGCTGCCGTGCGTGAATCTCGCGCGTCTGCTCGCGGCTCTCGTTGATCGTCAGCACCAGGCACCGGTTCAGCAGCTCCTCATCCACATCAATCGCCGTCGTCGTGAGCATCAGCATCACCGGACCCTTCACCGTGTACTGCCTGGTTACCAGGTTGCCCGTCGCCTCGTCCTTGCCCGTGCTCGCTATCGTCAGCTCGCCATCCGACTGCAGCAGCTTCAGTGCATACGCGGCCTGCCTCACGCCTTCCTCCTCGGCAATCGCCAGAATCCGGTGCTGCAAATCCGTCTCGCCCAGGTAGAACAGGCTCTGTCCCGTCATCGCGCTGTACTGGATGCGTTCCTCCTGCGGCATCAGGTCCAGCACCGCATCCATCAGGGAGGACTTGCCCGCCGCGCTCGAACTCTGGATCAGTACCGCCAGGGGCGCATCGAGTTTTCTGGAGACCGCTGCCAGATACCCCGCCAGCAGGTTCGCGCCTTCGCCCACCACGCCGCAGCGCGCCATGTCGGCTTCGAGTCGTGCGATCAGCTCCGGCGCCCTGAGCCAGTCCAGTGCCGCTGCGTGTTCCAGCGCGTCCATCTGCACGCCGCTTTCCTTTGGCGCAAGCGTCGCCCGGATCGCCTCGTCCTGTAGCGTCTCCAGCTTCAGCAGGATTCGCCCAAGGTCGCGCTTCAGGGTGTCTTCCTGTGTACCGAGTTCGATGGCCGCTGTTTTCAGATACACCGCGCGGGCCTTCGCGCTGTACATGTCGAGCGTATCGACGTGGTACGCATCGCCGCGCCGTACCTGCGCATTCACCCGCATCTGTTCCGGCCCGAGGTTCTTCTGCCAGCCGCGGATGCGCCACACCCGTTCCCCCAATGTGAACAGCAGTTCGCCGCCTTCCGTCTGCTTTACGTCGAGATCGTCCGCTGGCGCGGGCTGCACCTCCTCTTTAGCCGCCATCGCCGTGACTGGCGTCACCGCAGCCTCAGCCGTAGCAACAGCGGCCAGGGAAGAGGGCGGTTTAACGTCCTTCACGTCATCAACCGGCACCGGTTCAACCTGCGCCGTTACACCGGAGCGTTTGCCCTTGCCAGTCCATTCCGCCTGCTGCAACAGCACCCCAAGGCTCTTCTCCGTCCCACAGGGACTTCCGCTGGTCGCAGGAGCTACTTTCCTTGCGTAGTCGTTCGCGTCCATCCCCTTCGGGAACAGCACGCGCCACGTTCCGATCCCAGCCTCATGCAGTTCAGTCGCAAGCTTCTCCGCCGCAGCGTTGCCCGCATCGTCCCGGTCGTATGCGATCCACACCTGCCCAGTACCGTGCCGTTTCAGTGCGTTCCAGTGGTCCTGCGTAAATCCATTCACTCCATATGCGGCAATCACATTGCGATACCCCGCACACCAGAACGTCAGCGCATCGATGAGCGCCTCGCATACGATTACCTCGCGGCTGGCCACCAGCGCCGCCTCATTCCACACCCCACCCAGCGGCAGCGACAGGTACAGATGCTTCGGCTGGCCCGCCGGGATCTTGTGTCCCGGCGCGATCCGCCTGCCGTACATCTGCCTGACGGCACCGGTCTCAAGATCCATCACCGGCACCACCAGACACCCGTTCAGGTGTTCATGGCCTGACTCGCGGTACACCCCGACGCGCTGCAGCTTCGCGCGTACCTCACGGCCTTCCTTCGAATACCCCGGTGGCAGGCGGTATGTCAGGCTCTTGTTGGCATACCCCAGGCGGAACGTGCCGACTACCTCGCCATGCACCAGGCCGCGCTGCGCCAGATACGCCTGCGCCTCCGGACTCTGCTTCAGACTCTCGTGATACGTATCCGCCACCTGGCCCAGCAGAACCTGTTCATCGGCATCCGCCGCCAGGGAAGCCAGGGGGCGCGTAAAACTCAGCTTGACCCCAACCTTGTCGGCCGCAGCCAGCGGCGCATCGTTACGCAGTAACTGCACCGCATGCGGCAGCGATACCCCCTGCGTACGCATGACCCAGTCCAGCACCGTGCCCGACGCGCCACAGCCGAAGCAGTGGTACACGTTCTTCGCCTCCGACACCGACAGGCTCGGCGTGTCCTCTTCATGGAACACGCAGCGCATGACCCAGTCGCGGCCGCGCTTCTTCAGCGTGTGACCCTGCGACTCAACAAGGCGCAGCAGCGAGACCTCGCGCTTTAGGCGCTCCAGCTCCGCTTCCGGGATTCGCGGCATAAATCATCCTTCGGCTAGAAACCTGTCAAGAGGTTTTGAGTAAAAATAACTCAGTTGCATACTACTCATAAAATGAGTAGAGTCAAGTGCGTTACATCAACTCAGGGGTATCTTCATGGCTCGGTTTCCACTACTCACCCATGCCATGAATGCCAGAGACGAAGAATTTTTTAGGGCGCTGGGCTCCCGCATCGCACAGGCCAGGAAAGAGCATGGCCTGACGCAGCAGCAACTGGCTGAACAGTTGGGCATCCCGCAGCAGACGCTGGCCCATTACGAGGTCGCCCGTGCCCGCCTGCCTGCTTCCATGCTGCCAGCCCTGGCGCAGTTGCTCACCCTTTCAATGGATGAACTGATGGGCACCCAGGTGGCACGGCGGGCAGGCAGGCGCGGGCCGACCTCACGCCTGCGCCAGCAGATCGAGGCGATTGAGCATTTGCCCAAGGCCCGGCAGCAGTTCGTCTCACAAATGCTCGATACCGTGCTGGCCCAGACCCGGCAGTAGGGCAGTTTTCCTGACGTAAACGAAGCGCGGGCGATGAGTGCGCTAACACTCACCGCCCGCTGACCACAACCAGCTCAACACAGGAGCTCGCCATGGCTGATGCCGATCTTAAACCACGTCGTACACGCAAGGAACACGTCACCTGTCTTTCTGTTGCGCTTGAGCAGGCACCTGCTGCGCGCCACACGGGAGAACACGGCAAACGGGCCGCCTTTCCATGGATGCAGATCGCCGATGATCTGCTCGAACGGCTGGGCTTTATGCCTGGGCAGCAGGTTTTGTTCTGCGCCGATCATCGCGGCGGATGCATCTCTATCTCGCCTGATCATGACTACCGCATCGCGGGCCACTACATGAACCCGGCTGAAGCTGTGGACATGCTGCAACGGCGTGCCAGGCGCAAAGGCAAATGAACGGTACCCCCAGCCTTTGCGCTGGGGGTACCGTGGCCTGCATTAGCTAAAGAAGATGTTTTTAATAAGCACGTACACGATGAAACCCATCATCGCGGCGAAGCAGCACCACCAGAGGATCTTCTGTATACGTGTCTTGGGTACTGTCGTTATCGAAGGTCCCATAGTTACCACCTGACTCCTGTTTTTCCCTGATCTTTCGAGAAACCCCAACCAACAGATGCAGGGTTGTTAGTTTTTCCAACATTCACACCACTACCAATACCAATAACTGTTGCAGTGCCATTGCCCGGTGACACCATGACGCCACCGCCAAAGCCGCTGTATAACGCTGATCCGCCTCCGGCATATCCCCCCGCAAAGTCGTTTGTCTGACCTGGCTTCACATGGCCAGTATTAAGATACCCAGCAGAAATTCCGACCCCAGCACCAACAGCATTGGGAATACCCATATTCACGCCATAACCAAAGAACGCATTCCCATCCCGCGTAAACGTCCCCCACGCACTGCCCACAAAGTAATCGACCTGGAAGTTCACAAAGTCCGGGGCGCGGATCAAGCCCGGATTCGAGCCAGTGGTCGTTGGCTGGTATGACAGCCCGCTACCCTGTGCGCCTTTAGCGATATACGCCTGCACATCAGGATCGCCCGGCCCCAGGCTCTGGGCCCAGACCTGCTGCCCAGCCTTGTTCACGCCATAGGACTGCCACCCGGTTCCATCCTGCGGCTGGGCGCCGGTGGCCACCCGAACACCTCCCGGCTCAGTCTGGCCATTCACCGTCAGGTCCATCCGCGCCATCTGGTTTTCGATGTCCTGCTCGGTGTACTTGCCGCCGCTTTCGTTGGCCAGTTTTTTTGCCAGCGTCTGTTCTTTCGCCTTGCGATCCTCATGAATTTGCCGGTTAAAGCGCTTCATGCGTCATCAGCAAAATCTGGTGCCGGTTAGCGGCATCCAGAATCGCGCGTTTGATTCCGGCCAGCCGCGTGTTATCCGAGTTCACCGTGATGTCGTCGAACAGCAAAAGCGTTGGCCGCCCCGAGTCGCCCAGCATGTCGGCATAAGCCAGGCGGGCCAGCACACCGATCTGTTCACGGGTTCCGCCACTCAATGCCTCTAGCCTGTGGCTGCGTTCATCGCGGGTTAGCGCGACAGGCCCCAGATCGTCGCTCAGCGACAAGCGCGCCTGTGGAAAAACAAACCTCAAATAGTGCTCAAGACGTTGCATCAGCGGGGCATGCAACGCTCGCACCGAAGCGGCGCGCTCCTCGTTCAGCAAGCGCTCGAGCAAACTCAGCGCATCCGCCTTCGCCTGAAGTTCCTGCTTGCGGCGCATGGCCTGTTCGAGGCTCGCCTCGGCCACGGCGAGTTGTTCTCCCAGCCCGGAAGCCCCAACGGTTTCCAGCCGGACGCGCAACTTGATCAGATGATGAGCGCGCTCCTGGTGCTCTTCGCGCGCCAGCGCTATCGACTTGCGCAAGCGCTGCGCCTCTGCCAGCCAATCGTCGGCGCGGGCCGCCTCGGCTTCCGCGCGGACCGTCCTGATCTGTTGCTCCAATGCGCTTAGTACGGCCTGTTTTTCGAGTATCGCGCTCAACGTGGCGGCACGTTCGGCGATAAAAGCCGGATCGGCCAGACGCGCTTCATGGGTAGTGAGCGTCTCCCTGAGCGACTCCGCTGTCGCTCTGCCTGATGAGCGCTTCTCAGCCGCCGCCGTCTGGGCCAGACGAATCTCATTGAGCCGTGCCAGTGCCGTTTCCGCGGCGTGTTTGGCCGTGCCGCCATCAAGCGCGCCAGTGGTATCGGGTAGCGCTTCAAGCCTTCGTTGGGCCTCTTGTACCCCCGTGATGGCCTGGGCTTGTCGCATGCGCAGGTCTTCGAGACCCTCCGGCGCATACGAGGTCAACAATTCCTTTTGCGCCGCCCGTTGCGCGCGCAACCGCTTCATCGCTTCGTCGCGGGCTTCGCCATCGGCGTAGGTGTTGATCGACAGCGCCTGCAATAACTGGCGCTGCTCGGCTTCGCGCGCTTCCAGCGCGGCAAAAACTTCTGGCAGGCTAGCGTTGCCGGGTTTGAATATCACCTCGCCCAAGCCAGGTAAAGCAAAGTGTTTTTCACTGTCGAGCGCCAGGCTGCCGCTGCCGTTCAGCTCAACGCCGTTCATCGCAACGGCCTGACTCAGACGGTATTCGATGCGCGCCTGCGCCGCGTCCTTTTTCGCCCGCAACTGCCACAAGTCATCGACAACACCCTTCAAACGTTTGAGCTTGTCTGAATCGATTTCGACCCGGGCCAGTTCGCGTTCGGTGGCCAGCACATTGGCATTCGCGGTTTCAGCCTGGGCCATCGCAGCGGCCAGCCGCTGTGTCTCGGCCTGGTGCAGCGCAATGTTGTTGCGCAGCTCGGCGGCATTGGCGGCGAGGTTCGCCCGCTCCAGCGCCTGGCTGGCGGCCTGCTGGCTAGCGCTTGCCTGGAGTAGTGCCGCGCTCGTCTGCTGATACGCCCGATCAGCCTCTTCCAGCGTTGCCATGGCCTCATGCAACTGCTGCTTGAGCCGCGCAAGCGTGCTCTCGCTCTGAGCCGCTCCATTTTCTTTTTGCAGCAAAACGCTGAGTTCGAGTTCGGCATGTTTCCAGGCCTGCTCGGCCTGTCCAAGTTTGGCCTGCAACTGTGCAGCGGCATCGGCGCGCGCCTGGGCCTCGTTAGCCTGCGCTTCCAGCGCGTCCCACGGCTTCTTGCGTTCGGTTTCATCGTAAGCCGCTTGCTGGCTTGTGAGCATCGCCAGTTGGGCTTCGAAATCGCGCCATTGGCTCGCCAGCGTCTCGCGCTGCGCTTCCAGTTCGGCCAGCGCGTTGTTCGCCTCCAGCAACTGGTTCGCGGGCTGCCTCCGCTTTTCGGTGACGAGCTTGAAGAGTTCCGCCTCCACGGCGGCGATCAGCGTGTCTTCGCCTCTCGACAGATGGCTGCCCGAAAGCTGGGCGACGGCTTCGCGCAGATAGCCCGCCGCATGCCCTGAGCTTTCGCCAATCTTGTCGGCATCGCCCTGTCTCACCCATAACAGGCCCGGAATACCCGCGTGTTCCGAGCCCAGTGCCCCGCGCTTTTGCCGGCCAAAGCCAAGTATTTCGGCCAAACGCTCTTCGGCTTCGTCGCCACTTAGCGTCAGCGCACCCATGCGTAATTCGCAACGCGGGGTCTTCACGAACTGTTTGCTCAAGGCCATCGTCTGGCCCTCGATGGCAAATTCGATGTCGATGCGAGGCGCTGCGTAAGGCCGGTCGTGCGGCAAGATATCGAGCGTTTTGCTTTTATAGCGCTCAAGAAAACACGTGCGGATAGCATCGGCAAACGTGCTTTTGCCCGCTTCGTTTTGCCCTGTGAACAGGTTCAAACCAGGCTGAAGCGAATCAACGATGAACTCGCCATCGAACTGTTTAAATTCGCGGATGCTGATTTTGCGCAGAACCAGGCTCATCCCGCCGCCCTTGCATCACGCTGAAACTGCGCCAGCAGCATGAGCGCATCGGTGGCGGTGCGGCTGGCGAGCGGGTCGTCCTGGAGCGAGCGCAAGCGGCTGACCACGGCGGCCAGATAACCGCCTTGCGCACCGAGCGTCGACAACTCGTCAGCCGTGGGCAACACCTGAAGCGCGTGGCTATCGGCACGCAAGGCGCGCACCTGTGCCCCGGTGGCTTCCAGCAAGTGCTGCAACGCCTCGGCTTCCGTCAAAGTTGCAGCGCCGTCGATTCGCAGCTTCAGGACATCCCGGCGCGTCAGGCTGGCGAGCGTCTTTTTCAGCTCATCGAGATCGGAGGCCACCGTTAGCGTGGCGCTCCTGTCGTGCCATGTGTATTGCCCAACCCGAAATGGTTCGACTTTGGCTGGCTCGCCTGGCGCGCGCAGCGTGACATCGAGGACACAACCTGGCTGGTTATTGCGAAAGCGGTCGGGTTCAGGCGTGCCGGAATACCAGGTGCGTGCGTCGATCATCTTGACGCCGTGCCAGTCACCCAGCGCCAGATAGTCGAGCCTCGCGCGCGCGGCCCGATCGGCGGCAATGGGGTTGGCGGAATCAATCGACGCGGGCAGCACGCCCGTCACGCTGCCATGCGCCAGCCCCACGCGAAAATAACCGGGCGGGGACTCGGCGTGATCGAAGAACGACGTGGTGTCGTCATAGGTATTACGTTGCGTCAGCGGCGCGCACACCAGCGCCAACGCCAGCGCATCCACCAGGATCACGCCAGGCTCCAGCACGACACGGGCTTGCGGCGGAATACAGTTGAGCCGCTGGGCACGCTTCCAGACGGATTCGGTCAGCGCAGCGTCATGATTACCCGGCAGAAAAAACCACGGGCCCGCGAAGGCGTCCAGCGCGCCAAACAGCTTGCGGATCACGGTATTGCTGACCGTTTGCTGATCGAACACATCCCCCGCGACAAGGACGGCATCGACCTGGCGTTGCGTCGCCAGCCTGGCGATTTCGCGCACAGTATCGAAACGGGCTTCGGTGAGATGCACGGCCTCTTCTGCCGAAAACCCGCCGAATTGCGTGCCGATCTGCCAGTCAGCCGTGTGCAGGAAGCGCATGAGCGTTACCCGTTCACTGGATGTCCTGGCGGCTCTGGGGGGCCTGACGTTTGCGCAGCATCTTCCACAGCGCCCCGAGGACCAGCGGCACAACCGCCGCGCCGATACCGACTAGCACGATCACATTCAGATACTGGCGAATAAACGGAATATTGCCGAAGAAGTAGCCCAGCAGCACGAGCAGCAATACCCAGAACAAGCCGCCCGCGAGATTAAAGAACTGGAAGCGGCGCACGCTCATTTGCGAGGCACCTGCGACAAACGGTGCAAACGTGCGCACCACGGGAATGAACCGGGCGAGAACGATCGTCTTGCCGCCATGCTTCTCATAGAACTGGTGCGTTTTCTGTAATGCGGCGCGGTCAAGAAAACGTTCAATGAACGGAATATGAGTGTTAAACACCTTGGGCCCTACGGCCTTGCCCACCATGTAATTGACGGTATTGCCCGTCACGGCGGCAATGACCAGCAGCAACATCAGCAAACCCGGGTCCATATCGCCGGTCGCGCAAAACGCTCCGCCAATAAACAGCAGCGAATCCCCCGGCAAGAACGGGAAGACCACCAGCCCGGTTTCACAAAACACAATCAGGAACAGCACCACATACACCCAGGCGCCGTACTGCTGGATAAATACACCGAGAGATTTATCAATGTGCAAGACAAGGTTGGCGAACTGCAAAAGCGTGTCCAAGGAGCGTCCTTTTTAGGCTTGAGGAAAGGAAACAGGGGCCGGTCAATGCACGACCGCCGCGCGAGCCTGAAACCCGCAAAAAACCGGCCGCGTCATGATACCGAAAGTATTTGCGCTGCCAACCGTTCCTTCTTTGCGTGCGGGGCGAATAACGTCATTTGCGCCGCACGCGTCCAGACAGGCAAAGCGAATCGCTATAATTTCGCCATGTCCGAATCCACCGATCTCCCCGATACCGCCACGCCAGCGCCCCAGACACCCGCCGCTGCCACGCCCCTGCCCATACGCTCCATCCAGCCGCTCCCTGATCAGTTAATCAGCCAGATCGCAGCCGGCGAGGTGGTCGAGCGGCCCGCCTCGGTGGTCAAGGAACTGCTGGAAAATGCGCTCGATGCGGGCGCGACCAGCTTGCGCATCGTGCTGGATGCAGGCGGCGTCAAACGCATCTCGATCACCGACGACGGCCACGGCATTGCAGAAAACGAACTCCCGCTTGCGCTGATGCGCCATGCCACCAGCAAGATCCGCTCGCTGGCGGAACTCGAAGCGGTGGCAACGCTGGGGTTTCGCGGTGAAGCGCTGGCGTCAATCGCCTCGGTGGCCGAAGTGCAGATCACCAGCCGCACGCCCCAGGCCGCGCACGCCACGCGTATTGATGCGCAAACCGGTGTGCTGAGCCCCGCGGCGGGTAGCCAGGGCACAACGATTGAAGTCCGCGAGCTCTATTTCAATACGCCGGCGCGGCGCAAGTTTCTGAAAAGCGAACAAACCGAACTGGGCCATTGTCTTGAAGTGATTCGCCGCGCGGCGCTGGCATGCCCTGAGGTGGCGATCTCGGTCCTGCATAACGGGCGCGCCGTCGAACACTGGAATGCCAGCGATCCCGCCACCCGGATTGCGAAGATCCTCGGTGAGACCTTCGCCACGGCTCACCTGCCCTTCGACGAAAGCGCCGGGCCGCTCGCCGTTTATGGCTGCGCCGGGCTACCGACAGCCAGCCGGGGCCGGGCGGACCAGCAATATTTTTATGTCAACGGACGCTTTGTCCGCGACAAGCTGCTGACCCACGCCGCCCGCGCCGCCTACGAAGACGTGCTGCATGGTGAGCGTTACCCGTCCTATGTGCTGTTTCTCGATTTGCCCCCCGAAGCCGTCGACGTCAATGTGCATCCGTCGAAAACGGAAGTCCGTTTCCGTGATTCACGCTCTGTTCACCAGTTCGTGTTTCACGCGGTACAGCGGGCGCTGGCGCGGCATGCGGGTGCTTCGCCCGAGACCACGGCGGGCGGACACGCGGCGCATCTCGAAGCGCCGTCGGGTTTCAGCGCACCGCCCAACGCCTCGGCCGATGCCGCCCGGAGCGCGGCATTCAACGCCCCGCTATCGGCCACCACGCTGCCGTGGCTAGTCAAGAGCGCGGGAGGCACGGAGCGCGCGCGGGGCGGCCCAGGTTCATCGGGCGCCTCCGGCAACACCTGGCAGCGCCAGGCGCGCATGACCCAGGGCGCGCTGCCCGTAGCCCAGCCGCTGGCGCTTTACGACACGCTGTTTGGCCGGCGTGACAGCGCCGCTGACGCAAGCTCGCCGACAACCTCGGCCACAACAGCAACGCTCGAAGCCCACGATGCCCTAACGGCAGCAGACAACGAGCAGCCGCTCGGCTTCGCGCTGGGACAGATTCACGGCGTCTATGTCCTTGCGCAAAATGCCCAGGGGCTGGTGATCGTCGATATGCATGCCGCACACGAACGCATTCTGTACGAGCAGTTCAAGCACGCGCTGGCTGACCGGACGCTCGCCGTCCAACCCTTGCTGATACCGCTGACGATGTCGGCCAACCCGGTCGAAATCGGTACCGTAGAAGAAGAACGCGCGGCGCTCGACGTGCTGGGTTTCGACCTGGCGGTCTTGTCGCCGACAAGCCTGGCGATCCGCGCAGTCCCGGCCTTACTCAAGGACGCCGACTTGCAGGCGCTAGCCCGCGCGGTCCTGGCGGATCTGCACGCATACGGCGGCTCACGCGTCCTCACCGAACATCAGCACGAACTGCTGGGCACGCTGGCGTGCCATCACGCGGTGCGGGCAAACCGGCGTCTGACGCTCGACGAAATGAACGCGCTACTGCGCCAGATGGAAACCACCGAGCGCGCCGACCAGTGCAATCACGGGCGTCCGACCTGGTATCAGCTCACGTTGTCCGATCTCGATCGCCTGTTCATGCGCGGCCAATAGCGCTGAATCACCTGAAACCCGGGGCAAGGCAAGACGCAACGCAACGCAACATATTGCCCCACGCCCTCCCCACGCCCTTGATGACCTCGCGCCCGCTGCCTCCCGTTGCCTGCCTGCTCGGCCCTACCGCCTCCGGCAAAACCGCGGCGGCGCTGGCCTGCGCCATGCACTGGCCCGTGGAAATCATCAGCATTGATTCGGCACTGGTCTACCGCGAGATGGACATCGGCACCGCCAAGCCCACACGGCAAGAGCGCGCCCAGGTGCCCCATCATCTGATCGACATGATTGATCCGGCAAAGGCCTATTCAGCTGCCGAGTTCCGCTCGAACGCGTTGCGCCTGACCGGTGAAATCCTCGCGCGAGGCCGGGTGCCGCTGCTGGTCGGCGGCACGATGCTGTACTACCGGGCGCTCACGCACGGGCTCAATGACCTGCCCCCCGCCGCACCCGACCTCCGTGCCGCACTCGATGCCGATGCCGCCCGCGAGGGCTGGCCTGCGCTGCACGCCAGGCTCGCCGCGCTTGACCCGGTCACCGCCGCACGCCTCGCGCCCAACGACGCGCAGCGTATCCAGCGTGCTCTCGAAGTCTTCATGCTAAGCGGCCAGCCGATGTCCGCCTTGCTAGCCGCCCCGGCTCCCACTGAGGCACTGCCCTGGCGCTTTGTGCCGCTGGCGCTGGAGCCTTCCGAGCGCAGCGTGTTGCATGCGCGGATCGAACGGCGCTTCGACGCGATGCTGGCCGGCGGTTTCATCGAGGAGGTGGAGCGCTTGCGCGCGCGCGGCGACCTGCATCCTGGCCTGCCGTCGATCCGCTGCGTGGGCTACCGCCAAGCCTGGGAATACCTGGATGGCATCACGGATTTCGCCACGATGCGCGACAAAAGCATTTTTGCCACGCGCCAGTTATGCAAGCGCCAGCTCACGTGGCTGCGCTCCATACCGGAGCGCGAAATCATCGACTGTTGCGACGATCGCGCCACCGCGCTCACGGTGCAGGCGCTGGGCCGTATCCTCGCCGGATCCTCGGTTAACCGTTTGGTCCTGGGCTCGAAGCCATAAAAAAACCGGCGCATAAAGCGCCGGTTTCGGTAACTGAACTTCTGGACTCCGTAGTCCGTGGCTTGAACTCTTTAACCGCTCAGACCACCACGGTTTGCGCCTCGCCCGCTCCGCGCTCGCGCACCACGCCGATCTGCCAAACCTGCTCGCCTGCGGCAGACAACAAGCCCGTCGCGCTAGCGGCATCGGCGGCCGACACGATCACCGCCATGCCGATACCGCAGTTAAACACCCGGTGCATCTCGGCATCGGCCACGCCGCCATGCTGCTGCAGCCACGCAAAGAGCGGCGGCAAAGGCCACGCCCGATGATCGAGCTCAGCGGTCAGCCCCTCTTGCAACACCCGTGGAATGTTTTCGACCAGCCCGCCGCCCGTGATGTGCGCCATGCCCTTGACGCTCATGTGCTGCATCAGCGCAAGCAGCGGCTTGACATAAATATGCGTGGGCGCCATCAGCGCATCGGCCAGCGAGCGGCCATCGAAATCAGCGTTGAGATCAGGTTGCGCCCGTTCGATGATCTTGCGCACCAGCGAAAAACCATTCGAATGAATGCCGCTCGAGGCGAGACCCAGCACCACATCGCCCGGCGCAATCATGCTGCCGTTGATGATCCTGCTTTTTTCGACCGCGCCCACCGCGAAGCCTGCGAGGTCATATTCGCCGTCCGGATACATGCCCGGCATTTCGGCGGTCTCGCCGCCGATCAGCGCACAGCCCGCGAGCTCACAGCCTTGCGCAATGCCTTTGACGACGGTAGCCGCCGTACCAACATCGAGCTTGCCGCAAGCGAAGTAATCAAGGAAAAATAGCGGCTCGGCGCCCTGGACCAGGATATCGTTGACACTCATCGCCACCAGATCCTGACCCACGGTATCGTGCCGGTTGAGCTGAAACGCCAGCCGCAACTTGGTGCCCACCCCGTCGGTGCCGGACACCAGCACCGGCTCGCGGTATTTTTTCGGCACCTCGAACAGCGCGCCAAACCCGCCAATGCCCCCTAGCACGCCATCGCGCAACGTTTTTTTGGCAAATGGCTTGATCGCATCGACAAGAGCATCGCCCGCGTCGATATCGACGCCAGCGTCACGATACGACAGACCTTGGGCGTCTGAAGCGGATTTTGGTTGATTCATGAGGGGGAGCGCACAGGAAGGTCGGTAAAATGCGATTTTACCCGATGCCGGGTCTCCAGCCACAACCCGGTAATTTACACAATCAGCGCTCACCCAGATTCGCCCACTCAGACCATAACAAGGGGAATACCTTGCAGCCGAATAATTCCGTTCTGATGCCGTACCAGCGGCGCGCGTTTATCTGGCTGGCTATCGCACTCGCTATCGGCTTTCTGTTGTGGCTGCTCAGCCCCGTGCTGACTCCCTTCCTGCTCGGGGCCATCCTGGCCTATATCCTCCAGCCAGGCGTGGCATGGATGGTGCGCCGGCGCGTGCCGCGCAGTATTGCGGCACTCCTGATGATGCTGCTCTTCACCCTGCTCATGACCATGCTGGTGTTGCTCGTGCTCGCCGTCATCCAGAAAGAAGGCCCGCAGCTCAAGCAGCAAGTCCCTGCGCTGCTCACCCATGTCAGCGACTGGCTGCAACCCAAGCTGGCTTATATGGGTCTGGCCAATTCACTTGATTTCGCCAGCCTGCGCGATCTTGTGATGGGGCAGATGGAAGGCAGCGCCCAGACCATCGCCACCTACGCCTGGACCTCGATTCGCACCAGCGGCAACGTGATGATGACGCTCATCGGCAATCTCGTACTGGTACCGCTCGTGCTGTTTTATCTGCTGTACGACTGGAACCGGATGCTCACCCGCGCCCAGGGGTTTATTCCGCGCCGCTGGCTCGACAAAACCCTGCAGCTGGCCCGCGACATGGATCAAATGCTGTCGCAATACCTGCGCGGCCAGTTGCTGGTGATGGCGGTGCTCGCGGTGTATTACGCCCTTGCGCTGACGCTCGCCGGGTTCGAGATCGCCCTGCCCATGGGGATTTTCACCGGGCTTGCGGTGTTTATTCCCTACATTGGCTATGCGACAGGCCTCGGGCTCGCGCTGCTCGCCGCGCTACTACAGTTCGGCAACTGGTATGGCTTTGGCGCGGTCGCCGTGGTGTACGGCTTCGGGCAAATTCTCGAAAGCTTTTTCCTGACGCCGCGTCTGGTTGGCGAGCGCATCGGTTTGCATCCGCTCGCCGTGATCTTCGCGCTGCTTGCGTTTGGCCAGCTCTTTGGTTTTTTCGGCGTGCTGATCGCGCTGCCGGCCAGCGCCATCCTCACCGTGGCGCTGCGCGAATTGCGCCAGAGTTATCTGGAAAGCACGTTGTACAAAAACTGACTGCCGCAGCAAACCCGGTATTCTTGACCCCTTCACGACTTAACTACCTGGCAGGTATCGTGCTTCGACAGCTCACGCTCGATCTCGGCACTCCGCCGCCATCGACTTTCGATAATTTTTTCACCGGCAACAACCCGGAACTGGTCACGCGCCTGCGCACGCTGGAGGGCGCGCTCGCGGCGGGGCCCGTTGCCGACCGCACGTTCTATGTGTGGGGTGAAAGCGGCAGTGGCCGCACGCATTTGTTGCAGGCCCTGGTGCATGAAGCCGCGCCCGGGCACGCGCGTTTCATCAGCCCTCAAAGCAGTCTCTCGGCATTTAGCTTCGATGCGCGTGTCGCGCTCTATGCCGCCGACGATTGCGATGGCCTCTCCAGTGCCCAGCAAATCGCGCTTTTCAACCTGTTCAACGAAGTCCGTACCCATCCAGCCAGTGCGCTCGTCGCCGCAGGCAATGCCGCCCCACTCGCGCTAGCCGTGCGTGAAGACCTGCGCACGCGGCTCGGCTGGGGCCTCGTGTTCCATCTCGCGCCATTGCCAGACGAAAGCAAGGCTGCCGTGCTCAAACGCGCAGCGCATGAACGGGGTATCGCGCTCGACGATGGCGTGCCCGCTTATCTGCTCACGCATTTCCGCCGCGACATGCCCAGCCTGATGACGCTGCTCGACGCGCTCGACCGTTTCTCGCTCGAGCAAAAACGCGCGGTCACCCTGCCCTTGCTACGCACGATGCTGGCCACGCCCGAGGCCGCGTCCGGGCTCGCCACAACGGCCAGCGCAGGTTCACCCGCTTCAAGTAAAATGCGCCCCCATGACTAACCTTGCACTCTTTGACCTCGATCACACGCTGATCCCCACTGACAGCGACCACGAATGGGGCCGCTTCATGGTCCGCCACGGTCTCGTCGACAGCGAACGCTTCACCCGCGACAACGACCGTTTTTACGCCGATTACCAGGCTGGCCAGCTCGACATCCAGGCTTATCTGACCACTGTGCTGACGCCGCTCGCGCGTTATTCACGTGACCAGCTCGCCCAATGGCATGCCCAGTACATGCAGGAAGTGATTCAGCCCGTGCTGCGGCCCGCCGCGCTCGATCTCGTGCGCCAGCACCGCGAAGCGGGCGACCTGTGTTGCATGGTCACCGCTACCAATGTCTTCGTCACCACGCCGATTGCTACCGCTTTTGGCATGGATCAGCTCATCGCCTGCGAAGCCGAAACCGTCGATGGCACACCCCATTCGGCCTATACAGGCCGTCCTGCCGGCATTCCAAGCTATCGGGAAGGCAAGATCATCCGCACCGAGGCGTGGCTTGCCTCGCTGGGCAAAACCTGGTCCGATTTTCCGCGCAGCTATTTCTATAGCGATTCACACAACGACATCCCCCTGCTCGCCAAAGTCACCGACCCGGTTGCGACCAATCCGGACGCAACGCTTCGCGCTCACGCGCAGGCACACGGCTGGCGCATCCTCGAACTCTTCCAACCCACGTGATCAAAAAACTCATCCGCAAGCTGTTCGGCCAGACGAGCGCTCCCACCGAAGCCACTTCCAGTGCGCACACCCGCCACACTGCCAGCCCGGCAGGCACCACGAGCGCCACCCCAGCCCGGCGCAAACCTGGACGCGCGAACAGTAAAAACAGCCGGGACCCGAACCGGCCCGCCATCATCACGGCAGAAATTCATGGCATCGATCCCGCACTCATTTCACGCAATGCGATCCGCGTAACCGACGGGCTGCAGCAAGCCGGGCACCGGGCCTTCATCGTGGGCGGCGCGGTGCGCGATCTGCTGCTGGGCATTGCCCCGAAAGATTTCGATGTGGCGACCGACGCCACCCCCGATCAGGTGCAAAAGCTTTTTCGCCGTGCGCGCATCATCGGACGACGCTTCCAGATCGTGCACGTGCAGTTCGGTCAGGACATCATCGAAACCTCGACGTTCCGCGCACTGGTCGACCCACCTGCCGCCGATGCCGCCCCGCCACGACGCCTCAAGCGTGACGAACTGGACCGCCGCACACATGCAGTCGATGCCAGCGGCCGGGTGTTGCGCGACAACGTCTGGGGCGAGCAGCACGAAGACGCCACGCGGCGCGACTTCACGATCAACGCGATGTATTACGACCCCGCCACGCAGACTGTGCTCGATTACCACAACGGTATGGCGGATATGCGCTCGCGGCTCTTGCGCATGATCGGCGACCCGGCCACACGCTACCGCGAGGACCCGGTGCGCATGCTGCGCGTGGTGCGCTTCGCGGCCAAGCTGGGCTTCGAGATTGAAGACAGCACGCGCGCGCCGATCAGCGAGATGGCCGATCTGATCAACAACGTGCCCGCCGCGCGCCTCTTCGACGAGATACTCAAGCTGCTGCTCTCGGGCCATGCGCTGGCGTGCCTGAAACGTCTGCGCAAGGAAGGCCTGCATCACGGCCTGCTGCCGTTGCTCGATGTCGTGCTGGAGCAGCCGCATGGCGAAAAATTTATTTCGCTGGCCCTCACCAGCACCGACCAGCGAGTGCGTGCGGGCAAGACGGTATCGCCGGGGTTTCTCTTCGCCACGCTGCTCTGGCATGACGTGCAGCAACGCTGGCAGCAATACGAGGCCGAAGGCGAGCACTCCGTGCCAGCGCTACATCGCGCGATGGATGATGTGCTAGACATGCAAACCGAAAAACTGGCGATCCATAAACGCTTCTCGGCTGACATGCGCGAAATATGGGGCTTACAGCAACGCCTCGAAAAACGCTCGGGCCGCAGTGCCTTAAAGCTGCTGGAACACCCAAGATTTAGAGCGGGGTATGATTTCCTCCTGTTACGCTGCGAATCCGGCGAACTCGAAGAAGCGACCGGCCAATGGTGGACCGACTTTATCAACGGCGATGCCAGCGCACGCGAAACCCTGTTAGCGCAGGGCGGAAGAGACAAGGCGCCGCGCCGGCGGCAGAGGTCGCGGCGCAGCAGCAACGCCCGAAACCGAAGAACCAGCGAAACGATGGAAACCAGCTCCTCTAGCGGCCAGGATTCAGGCCACGGCGGTGCACACGAGGATTGACACGGTTTGCGGCTTGCCGCCGTCAAACGCCCCAGTTGCAGGAAGTAATGCCATGACGGTTGCCTATCTCGGCCTCGGCGCGAATCTCGGTGATGCGCGCCAGACCCTGAAAGATGCAGTAGTGTGTCTTGCCCAGCAGCACGTGCTGACCATACTCGCCAAATCAAGCCTGTACCGCACCGCGCCAGTTGATGCCCGTGGCGGTGATTTCTTCAACTGCGTGGTGAAGCTCGAAACCGCCATGCCCGTGCGTCACCTGCTGGCGCTCTGCCACAAGATCGAACATCACTTTGGCCGGGAACGGCCATTTCGCAATGCCCCTCGCACGCTGGATCTCGACATTCTGCTGTACGGCGAGCATTGCATCGACGAACCCGATCTGATCGTGCCGCATCCCCGTCTGGCCGAACGCGCGTTTGCGCTTGCGCCTCTGGTTGAAATCGATGCAACGCTCACGATTCCGCAACGCGGACGCGCACAAACGCTGCTCGATGCCGTCGCCACCCAGCGCATCGAACGGATCGCGCCACCCTGCCAGTGCCCCACAACGCCCAGCATACAAACGGGCCCATCCGCCCCTATCCGGGAAAAAAGCTGCTCATGAGCCCCCCACCGCTGACCGTTACCGCACCGTCTTCGTCTCCTCCGTTTCGCTATATCTCGATTGAAGGGCCAATTGGTGTCGGCAAGACCTCGCTGGCGCAGCGGCTGGCCGAACGCTGGTCGATGCGTACCGTGTTCGAGCGCCCGGAAGACAATCCGTTTCTTGAGCGCTTTTACCGCGATACCGCGCGCTACGCGCTGCCGGTGCAATTGCATTTCGCCCTGCAGCGAGCGCAGCAGGTGCAAGACATCGCTGCGGCCTGCGTCGCGGACAAGCCGTTGATCACCGATTTCATGACGCAAAAAAACGGCCTCTTCGCCCGTCTGACGCTCACCGAAGACGAATGGCAGCTGTACCGCACGCTCGCCACCCGCATCGAGACCCCAGCGCCAGCACCTGATCTGGTGGTGTATCTGCAGGCAAGTCCCGAGGTACTGTTCGCGCGCATCCAGAAGCGCGCACGGGCGCTGGAACTGCAAATCACGGATGCCTACCTGCGCGCCCTGTGCGAGGCGTACAACACGTTTTTCTATCACTACGATCACACCCCCGTTTTGACGGTCAATGCCGAACATCTGAATCCGCTCGAATCCGACACCGACCTGGCACTGCTCGCCGAGCGCATAGAAACCATGCGCGGGCGCAAGGAGTTCTTCGTCAAGGGTACGTCGCTGTAATTGATGGGCTCACGCAGGTGAGCACTCGCACCCCGCATCCCGCTTTTTCTCTTTCCACGGATTGATTCATGAGTTACTTGCAGGACACCAGCCGCCATGCCGTTACCGTGCCGAAGCTCCAGGTAATGCACGACGCAGGCGAAAAAATTGCCATGCTCACCTGTTACGACGCCAGTTTCGCCGGGCTGCTCGATCGCGCGGCGGTTGACGTTTTGCTGATCGGCGATTCGCTGGGCAATGTGTTGCAAGGCCACAGCACGACGCTACCGGTCTCGCTAGCCGATGTGGCCTATCACACGGCCTGTGTCGCACGCGCCAGGCCCGCCGCGCTAATCGTCGCGGACATGCCATTCGGCACCTTTGGCACGCCCGCCGAGGCCTTTGCCAACGCCGTTGAACTGATGCGTGCGGGCGCGCAGATGGTGAAGCTCGAAGGCGGTGAATGGCTGGCGGATACGGTGCGCTTTCTCGTCGAGCGGGCGGTGCCAGTGTGTGCGCACATTGGGCTCACACCCCAATCGGTGCATGCGTTTGGCGGCTTCAAGGTGCAAGGCAAGACCGAAACCGGCGCGGCCCAGTTGCTGCGCGATGCGCTCGCGCTGGAAACGGCGGGGGCGCAACTGGTGGTGATCGAAGCCATCCCGACGCTGCTCGCTGCCGAACTCACGCAGCAGTTGCGCATCCCGACTATCGGCATTGGCGCAGGCATCAACTGCTCAGGCCAGGTGCTGGTGCTGCACGACATGCTGGGCATTTATCCGGGCAAGCGGCCACGCTTCGTGAAAGACTTCATGCAGGGACGTGCCGATATTTTTGCCGCGATCGAGGCTTACGTGCGTGAAGTCAAGGAAGGCGTTTTTCCCGGCCCCGAACATACGTTTTAAGCATCTGAACCCGTATGGGAAGTATGGGAATGGTGATGACGTTCGGCCCGCGCGTTAGCCGTTTTGATCTGTCTGCGCGCGTGCCTGTCGGGAACCGGAACACGTCATGATCAAAAATGGCGGGGTTGTCGCCAAAAATCTATGAATGGGCGAAACCGGATTCATTTGATCGATCATGAGAGACGTCCAGACATGCCGGCAACGCACCCCGTAATGCGTTGCACAGCATCAGCGCCTCGGCATGCAACACATCGTCACGCGTCAGTACACGCTCCCGCGCATCCAGCGTTGCATCTTCCAGCAAGACACCGCGCATCACACCCGGCAATACGCCCGATGCAAGCGGCGGCGTCCACCAGCGGCCCCCCTGTTGCACGAAGACATTCGAGCGCCCACCTTCAGTCAGTTCGCCGCGTTCATTGAAAAACAGCATGTCGAAGGCGCCGTGTGTTTCGGCCATGCGCCAGGCGTCATCGTAGGCGGCTCGGCGCGTCGTCTTGTGCCGCAACAACGCATCGGCGGCCTGCATGGACGCAAAGCCATGATCCGGAGCGAACAGCACACCCACGGTGAGCTCCGCCAACGGCACGAGCGGTGCGGCCACACATTCAGGCGCCCCGTGCCGGCCCAGCGCCAACCGCACACGATGCGGCGTGCGCTCCGGCAAGCGGGCAAGCGTAGCGTCCAGACACGCTCGCACCTGAGCCTCATCGAAGGGAAAATTCAGCCATGCCGCACTGCCCGCCAGACGCGCGAGATGGCGTGCCTCATGCCGCACGCCCGCTTCGCGGGTCGCGTACATCGTCTCGAATAGCGCCAAACCTGGGTCGGCATCCGTCAGAAAAGAAGCCTTCAATTGACACTCCTGGTATTCGTCGGCGGCGATGCTATCGAGCACGATGCCCGCCCCCACGCCCATGGTTCCAGGGCGCAGACCATTGGACGCAGGCGCGCCCAGCGCCAAGGTGCGAATGGCGACCGACAGGCAAAAGTCCCCGCACGCGGCCCCCCGGATGCGCCCGATGGCGCGTCGAGCCAGCCGAGCGTACCGGTGTAGAGCCCGCGCGGTGTCGTTTCCAGCGCGTCGATCAGTTGCAGGGTGCGATGCTTCGGCGCGCCGGTAATCGAGCCACACGGAAAAAGCGCGCGTAACACCGCGGCAAAAGAAGCCGTGGCGCGCAAGGTCGCTTCGACCGTCGAAGTCATCTGCCACACCGAGGCATAAGCCTCTATCGAAAACAGCTCAGCCACTTTCACCGATCCGGTCTCGGCGACGCGCGCCAGGTCATTACGCAACAAGTCGACGATCATCACGTTTTCGGCGCGATTTTTGGGGTCGTGCGCCAGAAAATCGGCGGCACGCTGGTCCGCTAGCGGCTCAGATGAACGCGGCGCGGTACCTTTCATCGGGCGCGCCCGTATCGTGGCCGCGTGTTTCTCGATGAACAGTTCGGGCGAACACGACAGCACCCATTGATCGCCCGGCAGTGCAACCAGCGCGCCATAACGCACCGGCTGCCGCGCCCGCAGACGCCGGTACAGCGCGCAAGGCGTGCCAAACACGTCGAACGCGAGGCGGAAGGTGTAATTCACCTGATACGAATCGCCCGCACTCAAAGCCGCGTGGATCGAGTGAATCGCCGCGTCAAATTGCGTGGGCGTCACGCTGGCACGCAGCCCGGCAATGCCCGCCACCGAAGGTGTCAGCGTGACGCCATCGCGCTGCGCCAGCCAGGCATCGACAGCCTCCCGCCCTAACCTGTCACAGCGTTCAAACAATAAAAAACGCAGCGTGGCATTCCCACGCTGCGTTAATTGAAGCTGACGGCCCCATTCATAATCGGCCAGCACCACGGCGTGCAAGCCACGGCGGGTATCGGCAAGGAGCGCCTCGCACACAGCGTCGAGTTGCACCCCATCAGCGCACACCCGCTCATGCACAAACCCCGTGTACAGACGGCTCAATGGCTGCGTTGCGCTCGCCTCGCAATCATCGAGCAACGCGAATACCGTATCTGCATCCGCATCCGCGCCACGCTCATCCACCGTCATCCATTCCGCCTGCTTCGCCTACCGGTTAATCGAAAAAACTCTTCACCCGGTCGAACCAACCCTTGCTTTGCGGACTATGGCGCGCACCGCCTTCCGTCAGCGATTTTTCGAATTGCTTGAGCAAATCGCGCTGGGTCTCGGTGAGTTTGACGGGCGTTTCGACCTGCACATGAACATACAGATCGCCTGCGATGCTCGAACGCAAGCCCTTGATACCCTTGCCCCGCAAACGGAACGTCTTGCCCGACTGGGTGCCTTCCGGCACCACGAAACTGGCGCGGCCAGCCAGCGTCGGCACGTCGATTTCGCCACCCAACGCGGCCGTGGTGAAGGGGATCGGCATCTGGCAATGCAAATCGTCGCCGTCACGCTCGAACACCGAATGCGCCTTGATATGAATTTCGACATAGAGGTCACCCGACGGGCCGCCATTGAGTCCCGGCTCGCCATTGCCTGCAGAGCGGATGCGCATGCCGTCGTCGATACCCGCCGGGATTTTGACTTCCAGCGTTTTGGTCTCTTTCACCTTGCCCGCGCCATGGCAGTTCGGGCACGGCTCGGGAATATAGCTGCCCGTGCCATGGCATTTGGGACAGGTCTGCTGAATGCTGAAAAAGCCCTGCGACATGCGCACCGCGCCTGCGCCATTACACGTCGGACAGGTTTCCGCCTTGGTGCCCGCCTTGGCGCCCGAGCCATGGCAAATCTCGCACGAGACCCAGCCCGGCACGCGAATTTGCGTGTCATAGCCATGCGCAGCCTGCTCCAGCGTGATTTCCATGCTGTAGCGCAAATCCGCGCCGCGATACACCTGCGGACCGCTACGGCCACCGCGCGCGCCACCGCCGGCCGCCTGACCGAAAATATCGCCGAAAATATCGCCGAAAGCATCGGCAAAGCCGCCAAAACCTTGCCCGCCCGCACCCGCCATGTTGGGATCCACGCCCGCATGACCGTACTGGTCATACGCCGCGCGCTTTTGCCCATCCGAGAGCATTTCGTAGGCTTCTTTCGCCTCTTTGAAATGCTCTTCCGCATCCTTGTTGTCCGGATTACGGTCGGGGTGGTACTTCATCGCAAGCTTGCGATAAGCCTTCTTGATCTCGTCGTCGCTCGCGTTCTTTGCAACGCCCAGAACTTCGTAGTAATCCCGTTTCGCCATATCGGTTCAACGCCACCGCGCGATAGCACGGCGGCTCCTCTTGAATGCTGGTGATGGAGTCTTGCGACCCGCCTAGTCATAAAACAAACAGGCCCGGAGAACCCGAAGGGCTCGCCAGGCGTGTCAACCGCTCATCCATCCAGCTGGATGACAGAGCATCTAGCCAGACCGCGCACAAGACTGTGCGCGGCTTTGCAATGAAACTGCATCTGGCTTTAGTCTTTCTTTACTTCCTTGAAGTCGGCATCGACCACATCGTCCTGCGCCTGGCCCGCGCCACCGGCTGAAGCGCTACCGGCGGCACTGGCTGCACCCGCGGCACCCTGGGCGGCCTGCATGTCGGCATACATCTTTTCGCCCATCTTTTGCGATGCCGTGGCCAAGGTTTCGATTTTGGCTTCGATTTCAGCCTTGTCGCCCGACCCGCTCTTCAGCACTTCTTCGAGGTCTTTCAACGCCGCTTCGATTTTTTCCTTCTCGCCTGCTTCGAGCTTGTCGCCGTATTCGGCCAACGCCTTCTTCGTGCTGTGAACCAGGGCATCGCCCTGATTACGGGAATCCGCCAGTTCACGCAGCTTGCGATCTTCTTCGGCGTTAGCCTCGGCGTCTTTCACCATCTGCTCGATCTCGGCTTCTGACAGACCGGAGTTCGCCTTGATCGTGATGCGGTTTTCCTTGCCCGTGGCCTTGTCTTTCGCGCCCACATGCAAAATGCCATTGGCGTCGATATCGAAGGTCACTTCAATTTGCGGCGTACCGCGCGGTGCTGGCGGAATACCTTCAAGGTTGAACTCGCCGAGCAGCTTGTTGCGTGCCGCCATTTCGCGTTCACCCTGATACACCTTGATCGTGACCGCACCCTGGTTATCGTCCGCAGTCGAATACACCTGAGCGTGCTTGGTCGGGATGGTCGTGTTCTTGGTGATCATCTTGGTCATCACGCCACCAAGCGTTTCGATCCCCAATGACAACGGCGTCACGTCGAGCAGCAACACGTCCTTGCGGTCGCCCGACAGCACCTGGCCCTGAATGGCCGCGCCCACTGCCACCGCTTCGTCCGGATTCACGTCACGGCGCGGATCCTTGCCGAAGAACTCCTTCACCTTTTCCAGCACCTTCGGCATCCGCGTCATGCCACCGACCAGGATCACGTCGTCGATCTCGCTGACCTTGACGCCTGCATCGGTAATGGCCGTGCGGCATGGCTCAATGGTGCGGTTGATCAAGTCTTCCACCAGCGCTTCCAGCTTGGCGCGTGTGATCTTCAGGTTCAAGTGCTTCGGACCCGATGCATCCGCCGTGATGTACGGCAAGTTGATTTCGGTCTGCTGGCCCGATGAGAGCTCGATCTTGGCTTTTTCCGCCGATTCTTTCAGACGTTGCAGTGCAAGCACGTCCTTCGACAAATCCACGCCCTGCTCTTTCTTGAATTCGCCAATGATGTAATCAATGATGCGCTGGTCGAAATCTTCGCCACCCAGGAACGTATCGCCATTGGTGGACAGCACCTCAAACTGCATTTCGCCATCGACATCGGCGATTTCGATGATCGAGACGTCGAACGTGCCACCGCCCAGGTCATACACCGCAATCTTGCGATCGCCCTTTTCAACCTTGTCGAGACCGAACGCGAGTGCCGCGGCGGTCGGCTCGTTGATGATGCGCTTGACTTCCAGGCCCGCGATACGACCTGCGTCCTTGGTGGCCTGGCGCTGGCTGTCGTTGAAGTACGCAGGAACCGTAATCACGGCTTCGGTGACCGGCTCGCCGAGGTAATCTTCAGCGGTTTTCTTCATTTTGCGCAGCACTTCCGCCGAGATTTGCGGTGGCGCCAGCTTTTGCTCACGAACATCAACCCATGCGTCGCCGTTATCCGCCTTGATAATTTTGTAAGGCATCAGGCCGATGTCTTTTTGCACTTCTTTTTCTTCAAAACGACGGCCGATCAAACGCTTGATCGCAAACAGCGTGTTTTTTGGATTGGTCACGGACTGACGCTTGGCCGGCGCGCCAACGAGAATTTCGTTGTCGTCCATATAAGCAATAACCGAAGGCGTCGTGCGAGCGCCTTCGAGATTCTCAATAACCTTGACCTGATTGCCTTCCATGATGGCAACGCACGAGTTTGTGGTGCCAAGGTCAATACCGATGATTTTGCCCATTTATAAATCTCCTGAATTTGATCACTGCCGGAACTGCCTTGCGTCACCCTCACAATGAGTGGCAAAACATTCCGTCTTCAATTTTTACCTGCACTCAACATAAGTGCGTTCATGTCGTTTTCAAGGCTTTTTGAAACACTTGTCGCAATTATTTATGCCCGGCATTAATTTTTCCCCGAGCCGCGGCGACCGCCGCTTCGAACTGCGCCAGCCCGTGCCAACCCGTCGCCCGGCCCAACCGTCGGCCGCGATGAAAGAAAAACCAGGTAGGCACGCCATGCAGCATGAAGCGCCGGCTCAAATCGCGGTGCTCATACACATTGCTGTGAAACCATTTGAGCCCTAGCGCCCGGATAGCCTCGGGTTGCGCCAGCATCGCCTTCTTGGCGATCTCGCAGTTGAAACAGTCGAGACCCCAGAAAAACACGACCGCGAGCTCCTCGCCTGCGGCTTCGAGCGCGGAATCAAACGTTTGCGCTGTCAGCTCCTGCATGCCGAACGCGGCGAACGCCGTAGCGTCAACGGGGACAGGGGCAGAAGCAGGGGCGGGAGCGGGAGCGGGAGCGGAAATAGCCATGGCGACGGGAAACGCCGCCTTACTTCGGCTGTGCCACGGTAACGAGCGCCGGGCGCAAAACGCGGTCAGCAATCACGTAACCCTTTTGCAGCACGGAAACGACTGTATTGGGTTCCTGCTCGGCGGGCACCATCGAAATGGCCTGATGACGATGCGGATCGAATTTCTCGCCCACGGGGTTGAGCGCAACGACACGGCCTTTTTCAAGTGCACCGATCAACTGGCGCAATGTCAGCTCGACGCCTTCACGTACTTTTTCCAGATCGTCTGACGAATGCGCAACGGCAGCCTCAAGGCTGTCGATCACCGGCAACAAATGCTCAGCGAAGCTCTCGATAGCAAACTTGTGTGCCTTGGTGATGTCTTCCTGGGCGCGGCGCCTCGCATTGTCGGTTTCAGCCTTGGCGCGCAGGAAACCTTCTTGCAGTTCGGCAATTTTTGCCTGCGCCTCGGCCAATGAAGCCTCGATCGAAACGTCTTCCTGAGTGGCGCTGCCGGTAGCGCCAGCAGCGCTGGTTTCGGGAGAGCGTTCGGCAGGGGGGGTGACATGCTGGCTTGAGGGATTCTCTTGCTTGTTTTCCATATTGTCGCAATCGTTAGAAAAGTGAAAGCAAAGGGCGGCGGCACGAAAAGTGCGCAAACCGGACGGGATCTTGTAACCAATACCGCACAATCATTAATGACGAGCTATGAGGGCAAATAGTGCTTAAAACGACGAATTCAAGATTTACTGCCAATTTTTTCGCCCGTTGCAGTACAAGGCACACGTGCAGCGAAAGCCCGGCGCTGCAACGGAAAATGTCCGGTGAACGCCAGGATCACAACCCAGGTCAAGCCGCGTGCAAATTCAGATTGAGCCCATCGCACGGCTCACCTAAACTTAACCAGCATTCAGCACAATCAAGTCTGGCATCATCCCCATTCCGCCTTAAGCCTTAATTAGGCAGACTCCGAAGTAAGCCTCGAATCCTCAGGAAAGCGCCATGAAACTGACCTTTGCCATCTCGCTGGTCGCCCTGGTGCTCGTTGCGGGGACAACGACCATTTGCCTGTCCGGTGCGGTCAGCGAAACCACGACCGAATACGGCAGCGCCCTCGCCGCCATGAAGCCCCTGTTCAGCGCTCATCCGCAAGTTTGTCGATAGTGCGCCGGTCACGTTTGGTGGGACGTCCTTGCAGTGTCGCCGCAGGCTCACGGAAGGTCTTGCGCCGCTCCAGTTCGTGCTGCCGCTGCGCCTGGCTTGCCGCGGTTTCGGCATAAAGCGTTTGCGCGACACACGCGGGGCCGCGCACGTTGCAGATGCCCTGAACCGTCACCTGGCGCGCTATCCGGTCAATTTCGATTTCGAGCAAATCGCCCACTCGCACCTCGCGCGCCGGTTTGACGGGCGCGCCGTCAAGCCGGACCCGGCCTTTTGCGACAGCGTCGGCAGCCAGCGAGCGGGTTTTAAAAAAACGCGCGGCCCAAAGCCATTTGTCAATGCGCAAACGTGCGTCCGGTTCGGCCGAAATGGGGAAATTCATGGCGAGATCAAAAATGACATGGGTGTCAGATGCAACATCAAATGCGGCGTGAAGTGTGTCATTGGAATACACGCGGAATACCCGCGAAATACACGATTATTGTCCGGGCACGGGCGCGGGCGCAGCATGAACCGGCCAGCCTTGCAGGTTTTGCGCGACGATCTCGCCCAGTGCGGCAATCCATGCAGGCGAGGAATTCAGACACGGAATGCGGTGAAACACCTTGCCACCCGCTTGCCTGAACACCTCGCTAACTTCCATGCCGATTTCTTCGATCGTTTCAAGGCAGTCAGCCGTGAAGCCCGGACAAAACACATCAACCCGGCCCACTCCCGCTGTGCCCAGCTCCTTCAGCGTGGGCGCGGTATAGGGCTGGAGCCACTCAGCGCGGCCAAAACGCGACTGGAATGTCACCCGGCATTCCACGGTGCCCAAACCCAGCGCCTGGATCAGGAGCGCGCCCGTTTGCTGGCACTGGTTATGGTAGGGATCGCCTAAATCGAGCGTGCGCTTGGGCACGCCATGAAAGCTCAGCACGAGTTTGTCGCCCGCCGCGAAATCTGGCCGCCCGTGAACCTGCCAGTAGTTTTGCACCTGGGTAGCGAGCGCCGCGATATAGGCGGGATGGTCGGAAAAGTGCCGCACGGTCCGGATTTCAGGCTGGTTGCGCATCCGCCGCAAGGCCGCAAACGCCGCATCAAAAGCCGTCGCGGTGGTGGACGATGAATATTGCGGATAAAGCGGCATCAGCAACACGTGCTCGACACCGGCCAGCTTAAGCTGGTTCAGCATCGCGGGGATGCCAGGGGAGCCGTAACGCATCGCATAATCGACCGGCACGGCATAGCCATTGATTTGCAGCAGATGGCGCAGGCCTTCGGCCTGTTTCTCGGTATGCACGCGCAACGGCGAGCCTTCGGGCAGCCAGACCAGCGCGTACTTTTTTGCCGAGGCGCGGCCGCGTAGCGGCAAGATCAGCAAACGCAAAATGAATTGCCAAAGCACAGCGGGAATTTCAACCACACGCGGATCGGACAGAAATTGCGCGAGATAGCGGCGCACGGCGCGTGGCGTGGGCGCATCGGGGGTGCCGAGATTGATCAGTAGCACGGCCACACGATGGGAGGAGGTAGGCCGCGACGGGCGCTCTAGGTCGAAACGCATAAGCAATGGGAGCCGCAATCAGCGGGCCATGAAATCAGGTGACGGCCATTATAGCGATGGCCGGTGTTCCGGCCACCTGATCATCTGACCATCTGGTTAGCAAACCGGTTGGCCATTCGGCCAGTTGGCGCGGCGCACGCGTTCGCGCATCATCGATACCGGACACCAGCCACCGGGCTGCAACGGCGGCCACATCGGCGTTACTTCTGGTTGAGCGCGA
The DNA here is from genome assembly GCF_009455685.1 of Paraburkholderia hayleyella. Lineage (NCBI taxonomy): Bacteria > Pseudomonadati > Pseudomonadota > Betaproteobacteria > Burkholderiales > Burkholderiaceae > Paraburkholderia > Paraburkholderia hayleyella. The sequence continues at coordinate 2,941,027 of NZ_QPES01000001.1, forward strand.
GCGAAAGCAGTCGCGCCGTGATGTCGACAATCGGAATCACCCGGTTGTACGCCATCCGGGTAGGCCCGATCACACCAAGTGTGCCGACGATCTTGCCGTTCACTTCGTAAGGCGCGGTGACCACGCTCATTTCTTCGAGTGGCACCAGCGTCGATTCACCACCGATGTAAATCTGCACCCCCTGGGCGTGGCTCGATACATCAAGCAACTGCAGGAGGCTGGTTTTCTGGTCGAAAATATCGAACAGCTTGCGCAAACGGGCCATGTCGGACGACAAATCCGCGACCTCGAGCAAATTGCGTTCGCCCGAGATCAGCACGGTTTCGCCGGTATCGGCTTCGTCCGTGCTGGCCGTGACAGCGGCATGCATCAGGGCCGTCATGTCGCCGCGCAATGCGTCGATTTCTTCGCGCAAGCGCCGCCGCACTTCGTCAAATGACAAACCACCAAAATGAGCATTGATGTAGTTCGAGGCTTCGGTCAGCTGCGACGGCGAAAAATCGCGCTGGGTCGCCATGATGCGGTTTTGCACGTCGCCTTCGGGCGTCACGATGATGAGCAAGATGCGTTTGTCGGACAAGCGCATGAACTCGATCTGCCTGAATACGTGGCTGCGGCGCGGTGTCAGCACCACACCCGCAAACTGCGTGAGGCTGGACAGCACGCTCGCCGCCGCGGCAACCACTTTCTGTGGCTCACCGGCTTGCAAGGTGGTGGTGACCGTGCGCGTCAGCGCTGCTTCGTCAACGGTGGATTCGACGGTCAGCATCGTATCGACAAACAGCCGATAGCCACGCGGCGTCGGAATACGTCCGGCGGAGGTATGAGGGCTGGTGACAAGCCCCAGCTCCTCCAGGTCGGACATCACGTTGCGGATCGTCGCGGGGCTCAGCTCAAGGCCGGAAAAGCGCGACAGCGTGCGCGAGCCCACCGGCTGGCCTTCGGCGATATAACGTTCAATCAGGGTTTTCAGCAGCGTTTGTGCACGAGGATCTAGCATGGCGAAAAAGGTCACTTCAATGGCAATGCGGCTTGTGCGGGGACACACTTGATTGATCCGCTGGCGAAGCCCCTGCAACTCGGTGGCCCAGGTCAGCGGCGCCCGAGTCAGGCCCGAACCCGCCGCCGGTCGTCGAAACGGCCCCATTCTAACGATAATCCCCGCAAGCTCTTAGGCCTTGCGTTCAGCGTCAGCTAGGCCAGGCTCCAGGCGCAGTTCTTTTCATACCCTACCTATGGTGTAATGCCGGGATGCAATTTTCCAGCCAGTTCAAAACCGTGGCGCTCATCGGGCGCAGCAACACACCAGGCATTGGCGAGCCCTTGATGGCGCTCGCCGCCTGCATCGCGCGGCGCGGCTTCGACGTCGTGTTCGAAGCCGAAACCGCACACGAAATCGGCGCGTCCGGCTATCCCGCGCTACTGCCCGCCGAGATCGGCGCGCGTGCCGATGTCGCGGTCGTACTGGGCGGTGACGGCACCATGCTCGGCATCGGCCGGCAGCTCGCCCCCTACAAAACCCCGCTGATCGGCATCAATCATGGCCGCCTCGGTTTCATCACCGACATCCCGGTGTCGGACATGCGCGAAATCGTGCCGCAAATGCTCAACGGCAGCTTCGAGCGCGAAGAGCGCATGCTGCTCGAAGCGCGCATCATGCGCGACGGCCACAAGATCTATCAGGCGCTCGCCTTCAATGATGTCGTCGTCAACCGCAGTGGCTTTTCCGGCATGGCCGAATTGCGCGTTTTAGTCGATCAGCGCTTCATGTACAACCAGCGCTCGGATGGCCTGATCGTCGCCACACCCACGGGCTCGACGGCCTATGCGCTGTCGTCGGCCGGGCCGATCCTGCATCCGCAGCTTCAGGGGCTCGTGCTGGTGCCCATTGCGCCGCATGCGCTGTCGAACCGCCCGATCGTGCTGCCCGATAACTCCAGCATCAGCATCCAGATCATCGCGGGGCGCGACGTCAACGTGAATTTCGACATGCAGTCGTTCACCGCTCTTGAACTCAACGACATCATCGAAGTCCGCCGTTCACACCATACCGTGCCGTTCCTGCATCCTGTCGGCTACAGCTATTACGCGACGCTGCGCAAAAAACTGCACTGGAACGAGCACCCCTCCCACGACGAATCGTAGCTGCCGCGGTGGTTTTAGTTTTAGGCCCTTAACCGAACTCACGTCCCATGCTTCGTCACCTCTCGATACGCGACTTCGTCATCGTCGCCGCGCTCGATCTCGAATTCGACAGCGGCTTTTCGGTTTTTTCCGGAGAAACAGGCGCAGGCAAATCCATCCTGATTGACGCGCTGGCGCTCACGCTCGGCGCGCGGGCGGATGCCAGCGTCGTGCGTACCGGGCAAAGCCGGGCCGACATCAGCGCCGAGTTCGACACTCATGCCGCGGCCGAACAATGGCTCGACGAGCTCGCCCTCAATGTGCCCGCATCGCGCGCGGCTGAGGCTGAGGCTGAGGCCGGCGGCACGGCCCATGCCCCCGCCCGCAGCGTGATGCTGCGCCGGGTGGTCGATGCCAATGGCCGCTCACGGGCGTTTATCAACGGCACCGCGGCAACGCTGGCGCAACTGCGCACGCTAGGCGAGATGCTGGTGGATATTCATGGACAGCACGCGCACCAGCTGTTGCTGCGCCCCGAGGCACAACGCGAACTGTTCGACACCCATGCGGGCCTGACAGCCATGGCGGCTAGCGTCACATGCGCGTGGCGCGACTGGCGCGCCGCCGTCCAGGCCGTCGAACAGGGCTTAAGCCGCGAACGGGAACTGCAACTCGAACGCGAACGGCTCGCCTGGCAACTGGCGGAACTCGACCGGCTCGCACCCCAGCCCGGCGAATGGGAAGAGGTCAACCACGAGCACCGGCGGCTTTCGCATTCAGCCAGCCTGATCGACGGTGTCCAGAGCGCGCTGGCGGTGCTGGCGGAATCAGACACGGCGCTGCTCACGCAGCTCACAGCGCTGATCTCAAAGCTGCGCGATCTCGCCGAAATCGATCCCGCGTTAGACGATGCGCTCGCCGCGCTCGATCCCGCCGAAATCCAGTTGCAAGAAGCGGCCTACTCGCTCAGTCATTACGCGCAGCGGCTCGAACTCGATCCCCAGCAGTTGGCGCGCGTCGAACAACGCCTCGACGCCTTGCATTCGGCGGCGCGCAAGTTCAGGTTGCAGCCGCAGGCGCTGCCTGAAGAACACGTGGCGCGTCAGGCACAACTCGCTGCGCTCGATGCGGCCACCGATCTCGATCATCTGCGCGCACTCGAAACCGCAGCGCATCAGGCTTATTTCGCGTTGGGCCGGACCTTGTCGCAAGCCCGTGCGCAAGCTGCCGTGGCTCTCGGCGCCGCGGTCACAGCCGGAATGCAGGATCTTTCGCTGGTGGGAGGGTGCTTTGAGATCGCGCTCGTACCCTTGCCGGAGGGCGGTGCGCATGGGCTGGAGCAAATCGAGTTTCGTGTGGCCGGTCACGCGGGCGTGCCGTTGCGGCCACTCGCCAAAGTGGCCTCAGGCGGCGAACTGGCGCGTATCAGCCTGGCGCTAGCGGTCATCGCCAGCGCCGCCAGCCTGACACCCACACTGATTTTCGATGAAGTCGATAGCGGCATCGGTGGTGGCGTCGCCGAGGTCGTGGGGCGGCTGCTGCATCAGTTGGGGCGTGAACGGCAAGTACTGTGCGTCACCCATTTACCGCAGGTCGCGGCGCGTGGCGACCATCACTTTCAGGTGGCCAAGGCCTCCGACGATACACACGGAACGCTCAGCACCGTGACAGCGCTCGATCGCGCGAGCCGGGTCGAAGAAATCGCGCGCATGCTCGGCGGCCTGGCCATCACGGCGACGACCCGCAAGCACGCGAAAGAGATGCTGGCGGCTTGAGCAAATTGCCCCGACAAATTGCCCCGACGAGTTGCCCCAGCGAGTTGCCCCAGCGAGTTGCCTTAGCGTGCAAACCAGGCACGCCACCGCAGACGCCTGTCAGGCTCCATCCTGCCACCCGGCCCATTCAGGCACTAGCCAAATACCCGCTGCCACAGGCGCAACACCGCCGTGCGCCCGGCTTCGACCTGCTCCGGGCTGACCCGCGCGACCTCCATGCCATCCAGCCGCAGCTTGTGTTGCAAGCGGCGATAGCTCCGGTACGCCGCGCCGACCTCCTCGGCTTCCTCCTCGCTCATCAACCCGAAGCGAGCGGCCTTGCGCAACAGGTTGATATTGCCGGTATTGGGGATCAGCTCCGCATCGTGCGCGGCATGCAGCAACACCCAGTACTGCACGGTGAATTCGATATCCACCATGCCGCCACGATCGTGCTTCAGATCGAACAGCGCCGTCCGGTTGGGATGCCCGGCTGCGACCTTGGCACGCATCTCGACGATGTCCCGTGCCAGCGCGCTGGCGTCGCGCGGCATGGTCAGCACCTGCTCCCGGATCGCTTCGAATTTCGCGCCAATCTGTGCATCACCTGCGCAATAGCGCGCCCGTGATAGCGCCTGGTGCTCCCAGACCCACGCCGTGTTCGCGGCATCGCCTTCGCGCAACTGATAGCGGCGAAACGCATCGAGATCGGTCACGAGCAAGCCTGATTCGCCATTGGGCCGCAGGCGCAGATCGACGTCGAACAGGGTTCCCGCCGCCGTCGCCGTGGTGAGCCACGTAATCAGTCGGCGCGCGAACATCGCGTAGACCTCGGCGGCGGCATCGTCGGTGTCGTCGTACAGAAAGATCAGATCGAGATCCGAGGCATAGCCCAGCTCCTTGCCGCCCAGCTTGCCGTAAGCAATGACAGCGAAACACGGCACGTCCCGATGGCGTTTCGCAAACTGCCGCCAAACCGCTTCGAGCGCTACGTCGAGCACGGCATCGGCGAGTTCGGAGAGCCGGTCGCTGACATGCTCCACGCTCAGCTTGCCGGCCAGGTCGAGCAGCAGGATGCGAAACACCTCGGCCTGATGCGCGTGCCGCAGCAGGTCCATCTGCTGCTCCACCCCATCGGCCGTGGAGAGACGCTGGCGCAGCGCACGTTTGAATTCGCTCCAGTCGAAGGGGCTGGCGATGGCTTCGTCATCGAGCAGCTCGTCGAGCAATTGCGGATGGCGGATCAGATAGCCCGCCGCCCAGCGCGAAGCGCCAAGCAAGGCCAGCACCCGGTGCAGCGCCACGGGATATTCCGTCAGCAACGCCAGATACGCGCCGCGCCGGCTGACCGCTTCGAGCAGGTCAAAGCAACGGGCCACCACGTCGCCTCGCCGCTCGGGCGGCTCCAGCGTGCGAACCGCTTCCAGCGCGCGTTGCGCGACACAGTCAAAACGCTGGCGGCTGCGCTCCGCCAGCCCGGTATAACGGGCCGACTGCCAGACCCCGCGCAGACGTGCCAATAGCGCCCCGGGCGGCTCGATGCCCAGCTCGCGCAGACAGGCATTGAGCGCCTCGTCAGCGCTATCGTCGGCAAGCGCGCTGCTCCAGATCCATGCGGCGGGGCTGTCGTCGGACACGCCACAGCCATTGCGGCCATTTACCTTGTCGGCAAAAATCTGGTCGAACTGCTGTTCGACCTGCTCCCGGTGCTGCTCCAGTTGCACCATCAGCGCCGGATAGCTGTCGAATCCCATCACCCGGGCGAGACAGGCACGCTCTTCTGCATCGACGGGCATCGCATGGGTTTGCGCGTCATTGCGGTATTGCAAACGATGTTCGAGCCGACGCAAGAAGCGATAAGCCGCCGAAAGCGCCTCGCATGCGGCAGGCGCAATCAGCCCTTGCGCAACGGCATGCTGCAACACAGCAAGGGTTGGCCGGAGACGGAAACCGGCATCCTGGCCGCCCCGGATCAACTGAAACGCCTGCGCGCTAAATTCGATCTCGCGGATGCCGCCGCGGCCCAGCTTGATGTCGTCAGCCTTGTCCGGACGCATCAAGGCGCGGCGCTGCGCCTCCTGGCGAATCTGCACATGCAGCGCGCGAATCGCGTCGATCACGCTGAAATCGAGGTAGCGCCGATAGACAAACGGCGTGACGATCGCCCCGAGTTGCTGCGCGAGGCGCTGCGCGGCATCGCTGCTGGCCTCCGAGACCAGACGGCCCTTGATCCACGCGTAGCGCTCCCACTCGCGGCCCTGGACATAAAAATATTCCTCGAGCATGCCGAGGCTGCACACCAGCGGGCCAGCATCGCCATTGGGCCGCAACCGCATGTCCACGCGAAACACATAGCCCTCGGCGCTAACCTCGGCCAGCGCGCCGATCAGACGCTTGCCCAGACGGGTGAAAAACTCCTGCACCGACAGCGCGGCGCGCTGGCCACCGGTGGTTTCGCCATCGTCTTCATAGACGAAGATCAGATCAATATCGGACGAGACATTCAGTTCGCGCCCGCCCAGCTTGCCCATGCCGACCACGCCCAGCGCCAGCCGTTCCCCCTGCGGATTGCGCGGCTCGCCATAAAGTGCTTCGAGTTCGGTGGACAGCACCGCCAGCGCACGCTGGATAGCGATTTCGGCCAGATCGGTCATGGTTCCGGTCACTTCCGCGACGTCGGCGGTCTGCGCCAGATCGCGCTCCATTACCGCGCAAAACACTTCGGTACGCCACTGGCGCAAAGCTTTTTTCAGGACGTCTTCAGGCGCGGGAGCCGCCGCTGGAGCGACCCCGGCGCCACGCAGCGCGTCGCATAACGCGTCGAAGCGGGCTTCGAGCCGCTCCCGTGTGAGCGGCGCCGCCGCCAGCGTGGCAACCTGCGCGGCAAGCCCGGAACGCGCCGCCATGGCACGCATCGCGTACTGTGAATAGCGGGCACAAAGAAGGGGGGCGTCAGTCATTGAAAATCGGCTCGAAAGGAATAAGAAAGGCGTGTGCGCGGGCCCGGGAAAAGCATCGCGCCCAGGCCTTGCGCCGGACGTGGCACAAGGCTGGGCGCGCATCGGTTGCCGTAGGCCCTTGTGTTACATTCCACCGCTAAACCGCAAAACTACCATACGCACTCCCGCTGCCGCATGCCCGAGCGAACCCCCTCTGCCGACCCGCCTCCCGTCCAGAACAAGCGGCGCGCAAACCAGGGCGAGCATGTGGTGCTACGCCATACGCTACGGGTCGTGCTGGGCTTCGCGGTATTGCTCTATTTCATTGCCGGCGGGCTGTTCCTGGGGCTGCGCTATGCCGTCCTGCCCTATATTGATACGCTGCGTCCGCGCATCGAAGCCGCCGTCTCTGGCAAGCTCCACGCCCAGGTCTCCATTGGCCGGCTCGCGCCGCGCTGGAGCGGCTTCCAGCCGGGCATCGACATCACCCAACTGACAATCCGCGATGCCCGCGGCGAAATCGCGCTGCGCGTGCCGCACGCCAGCGCCGCGCTGTCATGGTCCTCGTTTTGGCACATGACGCCACGACTCTCCAGCCTGATCGTCGAGCAGCCGGATATGCTGATCTCACGGGCTGGCGATGGCGCGCTCACGGTAGCAGGCATCCCCATCGCCAGCGCCCATACCGGCAACGACACCTTAACGACCTGGCTGCTGCAGCAACAGGCCATTGTGCTGCGCGGCGGTACGCTGCGCTGGCGCGATGCCCTCCACCCGGCCCCCGAACTCGCGCTGCAAAACATCCGCCTCGCCATCCTGAATGACGGCACAGAGCACCGGCTGGCGCTTCAGGCCCCTGCCGATGGCACGTTACTGCATGGCCCGCTCGACTTTCGCACGCGCTTTCACCACACGCGCCTCGCGGCGACAGGCAAACCCGGCAACTGGCGCGGTGAATCCTATGTCGCCACGGGCCCCGTCGATCTGAGAGCCCTGGCACAGCGCGTCAAAATTCCCATCGCCATTTTCGCTGGGCGCATCGACAACACCATCTGGTTCGACTTCGCCGACGGCCGTATCACCGCTGCCAGCGGCAAGCTGAGCGGCGCCGACATCGCGTTGCGCGTGCGCCCCACCCAGCCGCGCCTGAGCGTGCCCGCCGCGCGCTTTGGCTGGAGTCTTTACGCCCAGCCGCATGATTACACCTTGCAACTGCGCCATCTGCGCGCTGAACTCGGCCAGCCGCCGCTAGAGGATGGCACCCCGCTCACCCGCACCCTGGCGCTGACGACCTTCACCGGCCGCTATCGCGCCGCCACGGAGCAGCACGGTCTGTTGCTGAGCGCTACGGGGGACCGCGTCGATCTCGGCATCCTCGCTGAATTCAGCCGCGCACTGCCGCTGCCGCAGCACTTGCTGAGCCAGCTCGTGCGTTTCGATCCGCGTGGGCTGGTCGCCCATTACACGATGTCGGCCGAGCGCGAGCGTCCCGAATCCAGCCAGGCTGCCCGCGAACCGCACCCTGGTGATATCGAACCCCTCCTCCATTACCGGCTCAAAGCCGACCTGCAAGGCATTAGCTTCTCCGCCCAGGAGCCACCGCCCGGGCTTACCGCGCTCAATCACCCGCGCGCCGGGCTGCCGGGTTTTGAAAACCTCTGGGGCATCATCGACGCCGATGAAACCGGCGGCACGCTCAAGCTCGATACCGCCAATGTAGCCGTCACGCTACCAGGGCTCTTCGATGACCCACGCCTGAAATTCGACCGCATGCACGGCCATGGCAGCTGGCGCATCGAAGCCCACGATACAGGCTCACCCGGCAATGCGTTCACGGTCAACGTGCCGAGCTTCAGCGTGGCCAACGCCGACACGGCCGCAACCCTGAGTGCGAACTATCGCAACCCCGGCCACGGACGAGGCACGCTCGATTTGCAGGCCCATTTCGAGCGCATCCGTGTGGCGAGCATTGCGCGTTATTTGCCGACGAGCATCAGCGAACACCTGCGCCAGCATCTCGGGCATGGGTTGCTAGCAGGCACCTCGCAGGGCGCGACCATCGAAGTGCACGGCAATCTGGACAAATTCCCGTATTCGCACGACCCCCATGCAGGCATCTTTCAGATCGTCGCGCCATTTCGCGGAGGCAAGTTCGATCCGTCGCCCTATCCGCTCCATAAAACAAAAGACGGCACGCCGAATGTGTGGCCCGCGCTCGAGGGGATCGACGGCACCTTTACGCTAAAGCAAAACCTGCTGCAGCTCGATGTCGAACAGGCCCACTACAAACGCGTCGCCCTCAGGCAGGTCAAGGGCAAAATCGACGATCTCGGATCGCTGACGTCGAACTTCATCGTCACGGGTGAGGCACTGGGCCCGCTCGCGGACATGCTCGACTATGTCGACCAGAGCGCGCTGGGAGGCATGACAAAACACCTCGCCGGCAAGCTGCGCGCCGACGGTCCAGCCCTGCTGGCGCTCAAGCTCAGTTTGCCGCGCACCCCCAACCCGCAACTCGGGGTAAAAGGCTCGCTGGCGTTTCAGCACAACCAGCTGGCGTTGCAGGGCGTGCCGCCCCTGTCGCAACTAGTGGGCACACTCCATTTCACCCAGCACAGCGCGCAAGCCGAACGGCTCGCGGGCCGCTTCATGGGCGGCAACGTGCACGCCAGCGGCCAGTTACAGGAAAACGGCGCCTACGCGCTCGATATCTCGGGACAAGTGGCGCTTGACGCCATGCGCCACCTCGATCTGTACCGCCCCGCCCGCCAGTTGCTCAAACACATGAGCGGTAACGCGCCGTACCGCGTTCGCATCAGCGGAGCCCATGGCGCTTTGCCCACGGTGAACGCCCATTCTGATCTCACCGGCCTCGGACTCGATTTTCCCGCGCCCTTCAACAAGCCGCCCGGCACGCCCATGCCGCTGCGCTTCACCTTCCAGCCCGCCACCGCGGACAACGATACGCGCCTCCATCGTGCCGATCTCACCTTTGGCCCGCTCGCCGCCTCCTATCTGCTGCGCCGCACCGCCCAGCAGCCGCTCGCGGTCGTCAGTGGCGCGCTGGGGCTCAACCGGCCCGCCGAGTTGCCCGCCACCGGCGTGAAGGCCGCCGCCGATATCGACACCTTCAACGCCGATGCCTGGCGCGCCCTGGCCGCCGAACTTCGTCCGGCGGCTCATCCGGCTCACCGCGCTGCGACGGCAACGACAACAACAACGACAACCACTGCGGCCTCGTCCCCATCCACGCTGAACCTGAGCCACGACACGCTCGCGCCCTTTTTGCCCAATCAGTTCGCGGTGCACATCGGCACGCTGACGCTGCTCAAGCGCCATTGGGAAAGCGTGGTGGTGGGCGCATCCCATTTCGACAACAAATGGCAAGCCAATATCGCCTCAAACCAGGTATCGGGCCACGTCGCCTGGCTGCCTGACGCGAGCCGGCACTCACCCGGCAAACTCCAGGCACGCCTCGCCCGGGTCGTGATTCCCTCCGCCAGCGAAAACGACCTGTTAGGCCAGGCGATCACCGCATCGGCGCAAAACATGCCGTCGATTGATCTGGTGGTCAACGAACTCATCGTGCGGGAGCGCCCGGTTGGACAGTTACGGGTGGATGCGCACAATGCCGAAGAAGAGGGCGTGCCCATCTGGCGTCTGGATTCGCTCGAAATCCTCAACCCGGCGGCCCGTCTAAGTGCGACGGGCAACTGGCGCACTGTCCGCCGCTTCGGCACGCAAATCGACGAGGACACACCGCGGCGCTCGGTGTTCGATTTCAAGCTCGAGATCAAGGATGCGGGCTCGCTGCTGAACCAGGCGGGGCTGCCCGACGTCATCAAGGCGGGAGAGGGCTCGCTGTCGGGCAAGGTCGGCTGGCGCGGCGAACCCACCGCCATCGACTATCCCTCGCTCAGTGGCAGCCTGGCGCTCGATTTGCGTCACGGCGAAATTCTCAAGGTCGATCCCGGCGTGGCAAAGCTGCTCGGCGTGCTAAGCCTGCAAAGCCTCGCGCGCTTTATCAGCACCCGCAGTTTCCGTGATGTGATCGGTGAGGGTTTGCCCTTCGAGCACTTCTCGGGCACTAGCACGATTCGCAATGGCGTCGGCCGCACCACTGATTTTGAAATGGTGACCGCACCGGCTCACGCGGACCTGCGGGGGTCGGTCGATCTGGCTCACGAAACCCAGGATCTGCAGGTGCATATCGTGCCCACCATTAGCGCGGGCGCGGCCGTGATTGCCGCCACCGTGATCAATCCGCTGCTTGGTCTCGGCGTCCTGGTCGCCGATCTGGCGCTGACACGCTCGATTTCGGTGGCGTTCGCCCAAAACTACGCCATTACCGGCTCGTGGTCGAAGCCGCATATCGAGCGAGTCCACAACGATCACGGTAAGATGAACCCCGTTCCGGCTGCTACGGTTGAGACGCATTAAGGGGCGCATCGCGCGGCACGAACAGGCACCCCTCCAGGCACCCCGCAGGCAGCCACCTCACACGCTCCCGCCCCGAGTCTTGCGAAACCTCCATGAGCGATCCACGCGCAACCCCTCCTTCGTCCGCCTCATTGGCTTCCCCGGCAGCCGTCCAAACGGTCTGGCGCATTGCCGCATTGCAAATGGTGAGCACGCCCGACGTCGAACGCAATCTGGCCGATGCCGAACGCCTGATCGCCGAAGCGGCGGCCTCCGGCGCGCAACTGGTGCTGCTGCCTGAATATTTCTGCTTCATGGGCCAGCACGAAACCGACAAGTTCACGCTGCGCGAAACCTGGCGCGAGGGCCCGATCCAGCGCTTTCTTGCTGAAGCAGCCCGGCGCTACAAGGTGTGGCTGATCGGTGGCACCCTGCCGCTTTGCGCGTCTGATGTTATGCACGTACTTAACAGCACGCTGGTATTCGACCCTCAGGGCAATGAAGCCGCTCGCTACGACAAGATTCACCTTTTCAGCTTCGAAAAAGGCGAAGAATCCTTCGATGAAGCCCGCACCATTGCGCCTGGCCACGACGTCCGTACTTTCGACGCGCCTTTCGGCCGCGTCGGCCTGTCGGTCTGCTACGATCTGCGCTTTCCCGAACTGTACCGGCGCATGGGCGACTGTGCGCTGATCGTGGTGCCTGCGGCGTTCACGCATACCACTGGCCGCGCGCACTGGGAAATCCTGCTGCGTGCCCGGGCTATCGAAAACCAGTGCTATGTACTGGCGGCAGCGCAAGGTGGAAAACACGACAATGGCCGCCGCACCTGGGGCCACAGCATGCTGGTGGACCCATGGGGCGAGATTCTCGCGCTCCAGGACGAAGGCCCGGGCGTCGTCTGTGGCGAGCTTGACCTCGCGCGCCAGGACGAAGTCCGCGAAAGCCTGCCCGCATGGCGCCACCGGGTGCTAACCTGAGCCGCTTACAGCCATCGGGTTACATTCATTCCCAACATTGAAAGCCGGATGCGCCGCACCCACATCCTCTTCTGAATCGACTCCACACATTCCACACATACTTCGCATGAACCTCATCGAACCCGGCCTCCAAAATCTCGCCACCGCCAAGGACGTGCTGCTCACGCCCTATGGTCTCGACGAAGCACTGCTCCTGCGCACGCTCGCCGACATCTTCACGCACCGGGTCGATTACGCGGACCTGTACTTTCAGGCCACCCGCAGCGAAGCCTGGAGCCTGGAAGAAGGCATCGTCAAATCAGGCAGCTTCAGCATCGACCAGGGCGTAGGGGTGCGCGCCGTCTCGGGTGACCGGACGGCCTTTGCCTATTCGGACGATCTGTCGCCTGAAGCGATCCACCAGGCGGCGCTCGCCACCCGCTCGATTGCCCAGGCGGGCGGTGGCAGACACAAGGTGAAAGTCGCGTCGGCGCTTAAAGGGATTGCCGGACGCGAGCTGTATTTGCCCTCGGACCCGCTGCATTCGCTCGATGCCACCGCCAAGGTCAAGCTGCTTGAGCGTATCGAACAGATGGCGCGCGGCCGCGACCCACGTATTACGCAGGTGATGGCAGGTCTCGCGGGCGAATACGACGTGGTGCTGGTAGCGCGTAGCGATGGCGCGCTTGCGGCCGATATCCGGCCGCTGGTGCGCGTCTCGGTCACAGTGATCGCCGAGCACAATGGCCGCCGTGAAATCGGCAGCGGCGGTGGCGGCGGGCGTTTCGACTATGGCTATTTCACCGATACCGTGCTGTCACGCTACGTCGACGATGCGGTGCATGCCGCGCTGGTCAATCTCGAGGCCCGTCCCGCGCCAGCCGGTGCAATGACGGTCGTGCTGGGCCCGGGCTGGCCTGGCGTGCTGCTGCACGAAGCGATCGGCCACGGTCTCGAGGGTGACTTCAATCGCAAAGGGTCATCGGCCTTTGCCGGGCAACTTGGCGAACGCGTAGCAGCCAAAGGTGTCACGGTCGTGGATGACGGCACACTGCCAAACCGGCGCGGCTCGCTCAATATCGACGATGAGGGCAATCCAACGCAATGCACCACGTTGATCGAAGACGGCATTCTGAAGGGTTACATGCAGGACACGCTCAACGCCCGGCTGATGAAAATGCCCGTCACCGGCAACGCGCGCCGCGAATCCTATGCCGCACTGCCCATGCCACGCATGACCAACACGTACATGCTCAACGGCGATAAAGACCCCCGTGAAATCCTCGCTTCCGTCAAAAACGGCTTGTATGCGGTGAATTTCGGTGGCGGTCAGGTCGACATCACCAACGGCAAGTTCGTGTTCTCGGCGTCCGAGGCTTACATGATCGAAAACGGCCAGATCACCTACCCGGTCAAAGGCGCCACATTGATCGGCAGCGGGCCTGAATCGCTCAAGTACGTCAGCATGATTGGCAACGACATGGCGCTCGATAGCGGCGTCGGGGTATGCGGCAAAGAAGGTCAGAGCGTGCCTGTCGGAGTCGGCCAGCCCACCTTGCGCATCGACAAAATGACGGTCGGCGGCACCGTCTGAACCCTGCCATTTTGCGTATTTTCAGCTAGAAAATAATAATTTATGCGGATATTCCGCATATTTATGGGAGCAGGCTTGCACAACAAGCCTGCTCAGGTTATAAAGCCAGCTAGCTTTTTTTACTCACTGCTCCGTCTTTTACCCGCCATCATGTCCGCCAAGTTTTATTTTTATTTTTTCTGGCACCTCTTGCCGCTGGCGGATCGAGAGGGGTGTTAGCACGTATCAGACACCTCATATTCCCGAAAAACCGCCAGCGATGTCTGGCGGTTTTTTTTCGTCCAACCGCTTTCCGACTCACCGTGATTTGAATGGTATCTGCTTGAGCCCTGCTGCTGTCCGAGCCCGAGCGAACCGCGCAACCTCTCTCCAGGAGAACACCATGCCCCCGCATAACACCGACGATGTCCGTATTCGAGAACTCAAAGAACTCACGCCGCCGGCCCATCTGATCCGCGAATTCGCCTGCAACGAGGCCATCTCGAACCTGATTTTCCATTCACGTGAAGCAATGCATCGTATCTTGCACGGCATGGAAGACCGGTTGATCGTCATCATTGGACCCTGCTCGATTCACGATACCAAAGCGGCGCTCGAATACGCCAGGCGGCTCGTCGAACAGCGCAAGCGCTTCGCGGGCGAGTTAGAGATCGTGATGCGGGTGTATTTCGAAAAACCGCGCACAACAGTAGGCTGGAAAGGCCTGATTAACGACCCCCATCTCGATAACAGCTTCAAGATCAACGACGGGCTGCGCATCGCACGCGAGTTGCTGCTGCGCATCAACGAACTGGGCCTGCCCGCGGGCACCGAATATCTCGACATGATCAGCCCGCAATACATCGCTGATCTGGTTTCATGGGGTGCCATTGGTGCGCGCACCACCGAATCGCAAGTCCACCGTGAGCTGGCTTCAGGGCTTTCGTGCCCCGTTGGCTTCAAGAACGGAACCGACGGCAACGTAAAAATTGCCATTGATGCCATCAAGGCCGCATCACAGCCACACCATTTTCTTTCCGTGACGAAGGGTGGACATTCGGCCATCGTTTCAACAGCAGGCAATGAAGACTGCCATATCATCCTGCGCGGCGGCAAAACACCGAATTACGATGCCGAGAGCGTGGCTTCTGCTTGCGCGGACATCAGCAAGGCCGGTCTCGCCGCGCGTCTGATGGTCGATGCCAGCCACGCCAACAGTTCAAAAAAACACCAGAACCAGATTCCGGTTTGCGCGGATCTTGGCCGCCAGATCGCAGCCGGCGACACACGGATCATCGGCGTCATGATCGAATCCCATCTGATCGAAGGCCGCCAGGATCTGCAGGAAGGCAGCCCGCTCACCTATGGCCAAAGCATTACCGATGCCTGTATTGCCTGGGACGAAAGCGTCAAGGTTCTGGAAGACCTGGCGCAAGCAGTCAAAGCCCGGCGCCTCGGCGCTGCCGGCGGTAACTAAGCGCCGCCGCCCTCTCCGCCCTGTATTGCCGCGCTGCCTGAATCTCAGGCAGCGCGGCATCGGCAAAAAAGCGCCCCCAATGCCGGACATCCGTTCCGGCATTGGGGGCGCTTCACTTTTGCTGCGCCTGATTCATAGCCAGGCAGCCGAATAGCGCACTCCGCAAGCGCCCGGTACCTTGAGTGCATGACGCGCATCCCCGCTCACACCAGGATCGCTCAAGGCCGAAACAGGAAGCTTGACCTTTTTCGATGAGACGTATACTATTTTATACATGCGGAGTACTTATGGAACGGGAAAAAGAAATACGCTGGCTAGGCTCAAGTTACAACGACCTACTCGCGTTTCCCGACGAACCACGGCGCCAGGCAGGCTTTCAGTTAAGCAAAATTCAGGCAGGTCTGGATCCCGACGACTGGAAGCCCTTTGATGTAGTTGGACCAGGCACTCGGGAAATCCGGGTGCGTGAAACCCACGGCATCTTCCGTGTCATGTACGTCGCAAAGTTTGTGGAAGCCGTGTATGTCCTGCATTGCTTCCAGAAAAAACCCGAACCACCAGCAACCAGGATAAAGCCATTGCCGAAGCGCGTTATCGCGCAATCCTCAACGACAGAAAGGAATAACCATGACCATCGACACTCAAATCCGTCACGTCACCCCCCCGGTGCCAATCTGTTCCTCGAACTCGGCTTCCCCGCCGAAGAAGCCGCCCGGCTGCATGCCGCATCGCAAAAACAGATCAACGACACCCGGCTTCTGAAAGAACAACTGATGACCGAACTCTCAAGCTGGATCGAACAGCATCATCTGAAACAGTCCGAGGCGGCCGTCATCCTGATGGTGTCCCGTCCGCGCGTGTCGGACGTCGTGAACAAAAAAACCACGAAATTCACCATCGACACCCTCGTCGAAATGCTCAGCCGGATCGGCAAGCCCGTTACGCTCGCCGTGGGCTAATACGTCTTTGCAATCGGCTTATTTTGCCGGACGCTCATGCTGCCACAACACGTCACTGCCACCACTCGCCCGGTTTAATACACGTGCGAGGACAAACAGCAGATCCGACAGCCGGTTCACATACTGACGCGGCGTAGCATTCAGTGTTTCGGCATGTCCAAGCGCCACAATCGAGCGTTCCGCCCGACGGCACACCGTGCGGCAAACATGCGCCAGGGCCGCAGCCCGTGAGCCACCCGGCAAAACAAATTCTTTCAATGGAGGCAACGTTGCGTTGTAATCAGCCAGCCAGCCCTCAATTCGGGCCAGATGCGGCAAACCCAGCATCGTATGGCCCGGAATGCAAAGTTCGCCGCCCAGATCAAACAGATCGTGCTGGATCGCCATGAGCGCGACACGCACATCGTCCGGCATCGTTTCACACACGAGCACCCCAATATGCGAGTTCAGTTCATCAACGTCACCCATCGCCGTAATCCGTACCGTATCCTTGCGCACGCGGCCACCGTCGCCCAGGCCAGTCGTGCCATCGTCACCGGTTCGTGTTGCGATCTTGCTCAAGCGGTTGCTCATGAGGTCTCCGTTGCATGGCGGGTTTTGCGTGGTGGGTTATTCATTGCGCGAGTCGATGCAGATAAACGGTAGCGCTTCCATTTGCGCCAGTTATCGATGGTTATCAGCAGCGTCCACTGCCACCGCACAATCAGCGGATCTCAGCGGATAACAGCTCGCATATCTGGCGAAGCCGCCCCCATTATAGGTTTGTGCGCGCGCCGCACCGCTTCGTCCCAAGCGATCAGCGTAAAATAGTCCGCACGTTTAGCCCCTCGTTTAGCCCCTCTCAGGAGACCTGTGTGACTCACCCCGCGCCGCTCGCCTCCGTGCGTCGTCCTTTCCCTGCTGAACTCCTCACAGTGCTCCAGTCCGTCTTCGGCGATCGTGTTTCTGTCGCACCGGCAGTCCGCGCTCATCATGGCCGCGACGAATCCCCTTTTGAGCCGCAACTGCCAGACGCCGTTGTGTTTGCCCGCACTGCCGCCGAAGTGCAAACCCTTGTCAAACTCTGCGGCCAGTATGCCGTGCCAATCATCGCGTATGGCAACGGCTCGTCACTCGAAGGCCAGTTGCTGGCGGTGCAAGGCGGCGTCTCCATTGACCTGTCCGAAATGAACCGGGTGCTGTCGGTCAATGCCGAAGACCTCACGGTCACCGTCGAGCCGGGCATTTCACGCAAGCAGCTCAATGAAGCACTACGCGATACCGGGCTCTTCTTCCCGATTGATCCCGGTGCGGATGCCAGCATCGGCGGCATGACCGCCACGCGAGCCTCCGGCACTAACGCCGTGCGCTACGGAACCATGCGCGAAAACGTTCTCGGCCTCGCCGCGGTACTCGCCGACGGCACGCTCATCAAAACCGGCACCCGCGCCCGCAAATCCTCGGCGGGCTACGACCTGACCCGGCTGTTCGTCGGCTCGGAAGGCACCCTGGGCATCATCACCGAGATCACCGTGCGGCTTTATCCGCAACCCGAGGCCATCTCCGCGGCAGTCTGCAGTTTCCCCACCATGCACGATGCCGTGCGCGCCGTGATCGAAACCATCCAGATTGGCGTGCCCATCGCACGAGTCGAATTCGTCGATGCACTTGCGATCCGCGCGATCAATCGCCATTCAAACCTGACGTTGCGCGAAGCACCCACGCTGTTCTTCGAATTTCACGGCACCCACGCCGGCGTGCAGGAACAGGCTGAACTCACGCAAGAAATCGCCGCGCAAAACGCTGGCGCGGGGTTCGAATGGGCCACTCGCCCAGAAGATCGCAGCCGCCTGTGGAACGCTCGCCACAGTGCCTTTTTCGCCATGCTGCAACTCAAACCGGGATGTCGTGCGGTGACCACCGATGTCTGCGTGCCGATTTCCCAGCTCGCGCAATGCGTGGCCGAAACCGAAGCCGACCTGCAAGCCTCGGCCCTGCCTTGCCCGATCGTCGGCCATGTGGGCGATGGCAATTTCCACGTCGCCATCCTGATCGACCCGGACATTCCCGAAGAGCGTGTCGAAGCCGAACGTCTGAACCAGCGCATCGTGCAACGGGCCATCCAGATGGACGGCACCTGCACGGGCGAACATGGCATCGGTTTGCACAAGATGGATTTTCTGCTGGAAGAACACGGCATGGCCGCCGTAGCAACCATGCGTTCGATCAAACACGCGCTCGATCCCCACAATCTGATGAACCCCGGCAAGATTTTTTCGTGGATGGGTTGAGCGCATCACAGAGCACAACTAGCGGGCCAGTGAGCGCGGCTTGATCCGCGCCCCCCCCCAGAGCAGGAGGAGACCCGAATGAATGCCCCCGCCGAGCCGTCAGATACGGCACTGGCATTGGCACAGCGCCAGCGCGAAGTGGTACAGGCGCTGATGGCTGTATTGCCCAACCATTGCCTGCTATACCGCGAAGAAGACACGGCCGCTTACGATTGCGATGGCCTCGCCGCCTATCGGTGCTTGCCGCTTGCCGTAGCGTTGCCGGAAACCGAATCGCAAGTCCAGCGCATCGTGCAAATTTGCCGGCGGCTGGACGTGCCCATCGTGCCGCGTGGTGCGGGTACCGGCTTGTCAGGCGGCGCGATGCCCATCCAGCATGGCATCGTGGTGTCGCTCTCGCGCCTGCGCAAAATCATCGAAGTCGATTCTTACGCGCGCACCGCGACGCTTCAACCAGGCGTGCGCAATCTCGCTATCTCGGAAGCCGCCGCGCCTTATGGGCTTTACTACGCGCCCGACCCCTCATCGCAAATCGCCTGCACCATCGGCGGCAATGTCGCTGAGAACTCGGGCGGCGTGCATTGCCTGAAATACGGCCTCACGGTGCATAACGTGCTGCGGGTGCGCGCCATCACCATGGATGGCGATATCGTCGAGTTCGGTTCGCTCGCTCCCGATGCACCAGGGCTAGATCTTCTGGCCGTACTGATCGGCAGTGAAGGCATGTTTGCCATCGTGACCGAAGTCACCGTCAAACTGATCCCGCGGCCACAAACCGCCCAGGTCATCATGGCCAGCTTTAGCGATGTGATCCAGGGGGGCGACGCCGTGGCCGGCATCATCGCCGCGGGCCTGATCCCGGCGGGGCTTGAGATGATGGACCGACCAGCCACGCACGCTGTCGAGAAGTTCGTCCATGCCGGCTACGATCTCGATGCGGCCGCCATCCTGCTGTGCGAAGCAGATGGCACGGTGGAAGAAGTCGCCGACGAAATCATCCGCATGAGCGCGGTACTGCGCGAATTCGGCGCCACCCGCATCCAGATTTCGCGTTCGGAAAGCGAGCGGCTACGTTTTTGGTCCGGACGAAAAAATGCATTTCCGGCAGCAGGACGACTCTCGCCCGATTACTACTGCATGGATGGCACGGTGCCCCGCCGCAGCATCGGCCCCCTGCTCGCCCGCATCGAAATGATGGGCGCCCAGCACGGCTTGCGTTGTATCAACGTGTTCCATGCGGGCGATGGCAACATGCATCCGCTGATTCTCTTTAACGGCAACGATCCCGACGAATGGCGCCGTGCAGAAGCATTCGGCGCTGGCATCCTCGAATGTTGTGTCGAACTGGGCGGAACCATTACGGGCGAACACGGCGTGGGCATCGAAAAAATCAATTCGATGTGTGTGCAGTTTTCGCCGCAAGAATGCGACGCGTTTCATGCCGTAAAGCGCGCCTTCGATCCACCGGGCCTGCTCAACCCCGACAAGGGCATCCCAACACGGGCGCGCTGCGCGGAGTACGGCAGGATGCATGTGCGTGGCGGCTTGCTGCCACACCCTGACTTGCCAAGGTTTTGACTACCCTGCGGCTTTCGCGGGCGAATCGGGAGCCGTCCGTACTGGAGCACAAGGAACTGCGGGTCTGCGCTGAGTTACCTGTGCAGTACTGCCCGATACAATCGACCGATAGACCAACGATACAAGGCACCATGCAAGAGGACGAGATCGTCGCCGTTTGGACCGAACAGATCCGGGCGGCCAGCCTCGAAGGACGCACGCTACGCTTTCGCGGCGGTGGCACAAAAGACTGGTACGGCGAGACGCTCGAAGGCGAAATTCTCGATACCACCGTTTATCACGGCATTCTGGCCTACGATCCGGCCGAGCTCGTCATCACGGCGCGCTGCGGCACGCGGCTTGGCGAGATCGAAGCCGCGCTCGCCGAACATGGCCAGATGCTTGCGTTCGAACCCCCTCACTTTGGCACGCAAACCACACTAGGCGGCTGCATTGCAGCAGGACTCGCCGGGCCGCGCCGCCAGACAGCAGGTGCTGCGCGTGACTTCGTGCTGGGCGTGACCCTGATGAATGGCCGGGGCGAGGTGTTGCAGTTCGGCGGCCAGGTCGTAAAGAACGTTGCCGGTTATGACGTCTCGCGTCTGCTCGCCGGTTCACTGGGCACCCTGGCGCTCATGATGTCGCTCTCGCTCAAAGTACTGCCTCAGCCGAAAGCGGAAGCTACGCTGAAATTCGACATGAACGGCACCGATGCGGTGCGCAAGCTCAACGAATGGGGCGGCCGGCCACTACCGGTCAGCGCTAGCGCCTGGCGCGACGGCACCCTGGCGCTGCGTCTTAGCGGCGCGGAAGCCGCTGTAAAAACCGCTCGCACCATGCTGGGCGGCGAAGTCGTCGATGCGGTGGAAGCCGGGCGTTTCTGGGCCGGTTTGCGTGAGCACACCGATCCATTTTTTGCCGTTGTCGGATCTAACGAGGCTCTATGGAGGCTGGCGCTGCCCTCGGTGACCGAGCCCCTGCAGTTGCCTGGCGCACAATTGATGGAATGGGGCGGCAGTCAGCGCTGGTGGATCACCGATACCGATGCCCAGACCGTCCGCATCAGTGCGAAACAGGCTGGCGGCCATGCCACCCTGTTTCGCTGCGGCCCGGCCTATGACCGCGGAGCTGGCGTATTTACACCGCTTTCGGCGCCACTGATGAAAATCCATCGAGGCCTGAAAGCGGCATTCGACCCGGCGCGTATCTTCAATCGCGGCCGCCTTTATCCCGACTTCTGAATACGTGATGCAAACCCGTCTCGCGGACTTCATTCGTAATACGCCCGATGGCATCGAAGCCGATGCCATTTTGCGCAAATGCGTGCACTGCGGTTTTTGCACTGCAACCTGCCCAACCTATCAGCTACTCGGCGATGAGCTCGACGGGCCGCGTGGGCGCATCTATCTCATCAAGCAAATGGTTGAGGGCGCCAGTGTTTCACGCAGCACGCAGATGCATCTGGATCGCTGCTTAAGCTGCCGCAGTTGTGAAACCACTTGTCCTTCTGGCGTGCAGTACGGGCGGCTGCTCGACATCGGACGCAAGATGGCTGCCGAAAAAATCACCCGGCCGCTCCGTCAACGCCTGTTGCACCGCATGCTGGCAAGCCTCGTACCCAATAGCGCACTCTTTACCCCATTAATGCGCTTTGCCCAGCACATTCGCCCATTGCTGCCCCGGGCCTTGCGCGACAAGGTGCCCGTGCGCCAGCGTGCCCTGGCATGGCCCACCGCCCAACATGCACGCAAGATGCTGATGCTGGCGGGCTGCGTCCAGCCGTCGATGATGCCCAACGTCAACATCGCCACGGCGCGCGTGCTGGACGCGCTCGGGATCGAAACCCTGGTCGCACCGCAAGCCGGATGCTGCGGCGCGATCCGCTTGCATCTGGGCTACCACAACGAAGCGCTCGATGACATCCGTGCCAACATCGACGCCTGGTGGCCCTATGTCGAACAGGGTGTCGAAGCGATCGTGATCAATGCCTCTGGCTGCGGCGTCACGGCCAAGGAATACGCCCACCTGCTGCGCGCCGACCTCGTCTATGCCGCCAAGGCAAAGCGCATCGCCAGCTTGACGCACGATATCGCTGAAGTACTGTCCAGCCACGAAGATGCCCTCGTCCGTCTCATCGCCTCCTGTAGCAAACCCAGCCCGGTACACGCTGTGCCCGCGATCCACACCGTGGCGTTTCATCCGCCCTGCACGCTGCAACACGGGCAGCGCCTTGGCGGCAAGGTCGAACAATTGCTGGGCGCATTAGGCCTTGAGGTCCGCCTGCCAGCGGATAGTCATCTCTGCTGCGGCTCAGCCGGTACCTACACACTGACCCAGCCCACTTTGGCCTACGCACTGCGCGACCAAAAGCTGGAACAGCTGGAAGCCAAAGACGCGCAACTCATCCTCTCGGCTAACGTCGGCTGCATCGCTCATTTGCAAAGCGGGACGTCCACCCCTGTGGTTCACTGGATCGAACTCGTTGAGCATATGCTGTCCCACTAACCGCGTCACCTCGGCCATTCGGCCAGGTGGCGACACACGATGGCGTCCGTATAATCGTTTGCATTGCTTTTGCCGTCCTTCTTTTGCTTCATGTCCAATCTCGTTCACAACCTCGATGCTGTCCAGCAACGGATCGTTCAGGCCACCCAGCTCGCTGGACGCGCGCCAGGCTCGGTCAGTCTGCTCGCCGTCTCCAAGACCTTTCCCGCCGATGCTGTTCGCGCCGCTCATGAGGCGGGCCAGCACGCCTTCGGCGAAAACTACGTGCAAGAAGCGCTACTCAAGATCGAGGCTTTAGCCGATCTGCGCGCCTCGCTCAAATGGCATTTCATCGGGCCCCTGCAATCGAACAAAACCCGCCTTGTTGCAGAACATTTTGACTGGGTGCATTCCGTCGACCGCCTGAAAACAGCGCAGCGCCTGTCCGAACAACGCCCGGCAGCGCTTGCACCACTCGACGTGTGCCTGCAAGTCAACGTGAGCGGCGAAGCCTCGAAAAGCGGTGTCACGCCAGCCGGAGCCGCGGCACTCGCGCATCAGGTCGCCGCGCTGCCCAGGCTACGTCTGCGCGGCCTGATGGCCATTCCCGAAGCGGCAGACACCCTCAGCGCCCAACGCCTGCCCCACCGCCAGTTGTGCGAGCTGTTTGAGCATCTGCGCGCAGACGGGCTCGCACTTGATACGTTGTCGATGGGCATGTCGGCCGATCTCGAAGCGGCCGTACTCGAAGGCGCCACACTCGTGCGCATCGGCACAGCAATCTTTGGCACACGTCATCACTCTCACTGACCCTTCCGGAGCTCTCATGAAAATTGCTTTTATTGGCAGCGGCAACATGGCTGCGGCACTCATCGGCGGGCTACTCAAACGCGGCGTGGCGCCTGCCAGTGTGTATGCCATCGACCCTAACGCAGATGCCCGCCAGCGCTGCGCGGAGCAATTCGGCATCGAGACTGCCGCCGAGGCCAGCGCGGCGCTGGCCTCATTCGATGCCATCGTGCTGGCGGTCAAGCCACAAATCGTGAAAAACGTAGCGGCAGCGCTCGCCTCGCATCTGGACGCAGCGCAACTGGTGATCAGCATCGTCGCAGGCATTCGCGCCGATGACCTGTCGCGCTGGCTGAACGGCCATGCGCGCGTCGTGCGCACCATGCCCAACACACCCGCGCTGATCGGCATGGGTATCACGGGGCTCGCAGCTACCGCCGGGGTCGATGAGGCAGGACGCACGTTGGCCACGCAAGTGCTCGGGGCAGTCGGACAAACGGTGTGGGTGGAGGATGAAGCGAAGATCGACGCGGTCACCGCCATTTCCGGCAGCGGCCCAGCCTATGTCTTTTACTTTATCGAAGCGTTGCAGGAGGCGGCACGCCAGTTGGGCCTCGATGAGGCTCAGGGACGTGCGCTGGCGGTGGCGACATTCACCGGTGCCGCACAACTGGCGGCGCAATCCGATGAACCGGCCAGTGTCTTGCGCGAGCGCGTGACGTCAAAAGGCGGCACCACCGCAGCCGCGCTCGATGCATTCGACGCACAAGGCGTCAGGGACGCTATCGTGCGCGGCGCACTGGCCGCCGATGCGCGGGCAAAAGCAATGGGCGAAGAGTTCGGCCAGCAGTAAGCGCGCGTGGTGGCAGTGGCAGTGGCGGCAGCCACGCCTGCGGCGACAAGCCACCGTGAGTGCCGGCAACACTCTCAGCAGGCCATCAATGCGTAATGCCCAGCGATACCGGCAAAGAGCGCACCGCCTAGCCAGTTGTTGTGACGAAACGCGGCGAAGCATGCCATCCGCTCCCGATGGCAAATCAAGGTGTAGTGATAGGCGGCGCATCCCAGCGCCGCCATCCAGCCCAGCCAGTACGGCCAGGTAAAGCGCAGCACCACGCCAAGCCCCGCGTAAATACCCAGCGTCGCGGCATAGCACAGCATCACGGCCAGCACATCGTGACGGCCGAACGTCAATGCCGAAGTACGGATGCCAATCTTGATGTCGTCATCGCGGTCGACCATCGCGTATTCGGTGTCATAGGCCACGGCCCAGAATACATTCGCCAGCAGCATCA